>CAJOHP010000085.1:0-9044 GCA_905234355.1 uncultured Prevotella sp.
ATGCACTACGGCACGCTGGAGCGCGGTACGAAGACCGCCTCGGGCAGCTATGTGCTGATGCCCGCCACCATCGGCGCCTTCAGCGTCTGCTTCGGCAAGCTCATGCACCATCCCGACACGCGGTGCCTGCCCTTCAGCTACCTCATTGCCTATGGCGAGACCATGTATCTTGTGCCGGGACGCAACATCACCACCGTAGGACTCTACCGCGACATCAAGAAGTGGCCCAAGCGCGACAAACGCTCGAAACAGTCGAAGAAGTCCATCATCAACTTCGACTGGCTCTCCCCCTTCACCGTGGGCGAGATACTCGAGGGCATCAAGATACTGGAGGCACTGCGGGCTGCTTCGGGCGACAACGTGACGACCTACAACTTCCACGAGTACGTCATCAACGCATCGTCGCTGAAGAAAGGTCTGAAGTACTACGACATTGCCCTGCGCATCTATATGGGCGCCGTGCTCAAGCGGGCCATGAAGGAGGGCTACATCAGTGAGCCGGTGCATGCCGTGGGTAAGGGCACGTGGGTCGACCTCTCGGGACTGCTGCTGCCCGAGAGCGAGGAGCTGCAGCTCATCGCCGACATCAAGGACGGCAGCATAGAGAACATCGGGCAGGTGCTCGACCGCTTTGCCGACATCAACGACCACTACAGCGAATACCGCTGGGCATGGAGCTTCCAGATGCTGCTCGACTACTATCACATCGAAAGGCTCGACGAGGCTGCCTGCCAGCGCATACGCGAAGACTATGTGCGGGCACGCCGCGCGTGGATTGCCGAGATACGCAAGGACGCAGAAAAGGAGTTTGCCATGGGCGACGTGGACCAGGAAGTGTTCGACGACTTCATCTCCAAGCTCGACCACGAGACCGACTACGAGAACTAAGCGACGAAGCTCCCCCCCCTTACATATTGGACAGCCTATTTCACAAATTCCGACAAGCCGGTCTGAAAGGCCAGAAAACTCCAAACCAAGGGCGATGCCCTGGGCTAAGTGCTTTTTGGCTTTTCAGGCCGTTTCTATACCGAGTGAAGTAAATACAAAAATCGGCGAACTTAGTTAGTTCGTCGATTTTTGCCTCTTTGTACACCCGCAGGGGCTCGAACCCTGGACACCCTGATTAAGAGTCAGGTGCTCTACCAACTGAGCTACGGGTGCATCGCTTTCGCTTTTGCGGGTGCAAAGGTACGTATATTTTGTGATATGACCAAATTTTTCTTCTGTTTTTTTTCTTCTTGAGGCAGATTTTTGTCAAATTCCGAATTATTAACGAATGGGGTGCGAATTATTGCACATTTTTTTTGGCAGTGTGCAGAAAAGACCGTACCTTTGCACAAAAATTTCAAGATTGTGCAATGACAACGGCAAAGAGCTTTAACGCATGTATACAGCAAGCCATACTGGATAACTGGGATGCTGATGCCCTGACGGACTATCAGGGTGTCACACTGCAGTATCACGATGTGGCTCGGAAGATAGAAAAGATACACATACTCTTTGAAAACAGCCATGTGGAAAAGGGCGACAAGATAGCCATCTGCGGGCGCAACTCTGCCCACTGGGCCGTCACCTTCCTGGCTACACTCACTTACGGCGCTGTGGCTGTGCCTGTGTTGCACGAGTTTAATGCTGAGCAGATACACAACATCGTGAACCATTCCGGTGCACGCCTGCTTTTTGCCGGCGATTATATCGTGAAGGAGATAAGCGCCGACGCCATGCCGCATCTGGAGGGAATAGTGAATCTGCCTGACTTCTCGCTCCATGTCTCACGCTCAGAGAAACTGACCTACGCGCGCGAACATTTAAACTATATGTTCGGTAGCAAGTATCCACGTGCTTTTCGTAAAGAGCATGTGAACTATCATGTGGACGACGCCGAAGAGCTGGCACTCATCAATTATACTTCGGGCACCACTGGTTTTTCCAAGGGTGTGATGTTGCCCTACCGCTCGTTGTGGAGCAATGTAGAGGTCATCAGGCGGAGGCCGGGGCGGTTTGTCAAGCCCGGTGACAACATCCTGAGCATATTGCCCATGGCCCACATGTACGGTATGGCTGTGGAGTTTCTTTTCGGCTTTTGCCATGGGTGTCATCTTTTCTTCCTCACCCGCCTGCCTTCACCGGCCATCATAGCCAAGGCTTTTGCCGAGATACGCCCGGCCATCATCATTGCCGTGCCGCTCATCATAGAGAAGATTATCCGGAAGAAGGTGTTCCCCGTCATACAGAACAACCGCATGCGACTGCTTCTGGCCATGCCCGTCGTGTCGAAGAAGGTGAAGGAGAAGATCTGCCAGCAGGTGTATGAGGCTTTCGGTGGCCGTGCCTACGAAGTGATTGTGGGCGGTGCGCCTCTGTCGAAGGAGGTGGAGGAGTTTCTGCTTTCTATCGGTTTCCCTGTGACGCTGGGCTATGGCACGACGGAGTGCGGGCCGCTCATCTCCTACTGCGACCATCAGGAGTTTGTGGCCGGTAGCTGTGGGCGTGTGATAGACCGCATGGAGGTGCAGATACTCTCGCCCGACCCTGAGCACGTGCCCGGCGAGATAGTGACGCGCGGCACCAATGTGATGCTGGGCTACTATCAGGACGAGGTGGCTACGGCTAAGGTGGTGGATGAGAACGGATGGTATCACACCGGCGACCTGGGCACAATGGACTCGCGCCAGAACGTGTTTATACGCGGTCGCATCAAGAACATGCTCCTTGGCAGCAACGGTCAGAACATCTATCCTGAGGAGATAGAGGACAAGCTCAACTCCATGCCTCTTGTGGCCGAGAGCATCGTCGTGCAGCAGGGCGAGAAGCTCGTTGCCCTGGTCTATCCCGACCAGGACGACAAGGATGGCTTCACCGACGAGGAGATGCAGGGTGTGATGGAGCAGAACCGCAATGACCTCAACGGACAGTTGCCCCATTACTGCCAGCTCTCACAGATACGTCTGCACGACGAAGAGTTTCAGAAGACTCCGAAGAAGAGCATCAAACGCTATTTATATCAGAACATCTAATAACTACTATGAAAGAAATACCAAGTTTCAACGGTCTTATCGAGCAGAGCATCGTCCAGAATTGGGATCTCGATGCGCTTACAGACTTCAAGGGGCAGACGCTACAGTTCCACGATGTGGCCCGCAAGATAGAGAAGCTGCACATCCTCTTTGAGAACTCGGGCATCGTGCGTGGCGACAAGATAGCGCTCTGCGGGCGCAACTCCAGCCAGTGGGCTGTGGCTTTCCTGGCCACACTCACCTATGGTGCCATAGCCGTGCCCATCCTGCATGAGTTCAATGCAGAGCAGATACACAACATCGTGAACCACTCTGAGGCCCGCCTGCTGTTTGTGGGCGACCACGTGGCCAGCATCATCGACCCGCAGCAGATGGCGCATCTGGAGGGCATCATCCTCAACATAGACTATTCGCTCATCATCAGCCGCACGGATAGGCTGACCTATGCCCGTGAGCATCTCAACGAGCTCTACGGAAAGAAGTATCCCAAGTATTTCCGCAAGGAGCACGTGAGCTATTACCGGGAGCAATCGCCCGACGAGATGGCCCTTATCAACTACACTTCGGGCACGACGGGCTTCTCCAAAGGGGTGATGATACCCTACCGTGCGCTGTGGTCCAACTACGACTTTGCCTGCGACGTGCTGGGTAAAACCATCAAGACGGGCGACAGCATCATCTCCATGCTGCCCATGGCCCACATGTATGGCATGGCCTTCGAGTTTGTCTTCGAGTTCCTGCACGGTTGCCATGTGTACTACCTGAACCGTGTGCCCTCGCCGGCCATCATTGCCCAGGCACTCAGCGAGATAAAGCCGGTCATCGTCATTGCCGTGCCGCTCATCATCGAGAAAATTATCCGCAAGAAGGTGTTCCCCAAGATACAGAACAACCGTATGCGGCTGCTGCTGCAGATGCCTGTCATCTCGAAGAAAGTGCGCGAGATGATCTGCCAGGAGGTGCTTAAGGCATTCGGAGGACGCATGTATGAGGTCATCATCGGCGGTGCGGCCCTCAATCAGGAGGTGGAGCAGTTCCTCCATCGCATCAGCTTCCCTTATACCGTGGGCTACGGGGCCACGGAGTGTGCTCCCATCATCTGCTATGCCGACTGGCACACGTTTGTGCCGGGGTCGTGCGGACGTGCCGCCCTGCACATGGAGGTGAAGATAGACTCGCCCGACCCGCAGCACGTGCCAGGCGAGATACTTGCCCGCGGGCTTAATGTCATGCTGGGCTACTACAAGAACGAGGAGGCCACCCGCCAGACCATTGACAGCGACGGCTGGTATCATACCGGCGACCTGGGCACGATGGACGCCGACGGCAATGTGTTTATCAACGGCCGCTCAAAGAACATGCTCTTAGGCCCGAGCGGACAGAACATCTACCCCGAAGAGATAGAGGACAAGCTCAACTCCATGGCCATGGTCGTAGAGAGCATCGTGGTGCAGCGCGACAACAAGCTCGTGGCGCTGGTGCATCCCGACCTGGACGAGGCCAAGAATATGGCATTCACCCGCGAAGACCTTCAGAGCATCATGGAGCAGAACCGTAACGGGCTGAACCAGATGCTGCCTGCCTATGAGAAGATATCGGAGATAGAGATACACGACGACGAGTTTGAAAAGACCCCCAAGCGCAGCATCAAGCGCTATCTCTATCAATAGTGTGTTGTCACTGCTGAAGCTCATGGCCACTTGGCCATGAACGTGTCACGGCTTCGCCCTCCCGACACCGGGGAGGGCGAAGCCGTGTTCTTGTGTGTGTTATTACAACGCGAGGTATTTGGTGCAAAGGCAGTAAAAGATGTGACGGAATGCAAATATGACTGGGTAGACCTTGGGCGAGTGCTTCCTTGGTGGTGTTTTACCCCCTAAACGACCCCCGTCTACCCGCTAGACGCTGGTCGTCTAGGGGGTAGCTGATGAGCGTTTAGGGGGTAGACGTGGGTCGTTTAGGGGGTAAATGAAAATCAAGGCGCGTCTCGGGGCTGTAGGAAGCAGTCTGTAACGTGCAACAAAAGCGCACGCCCTGCTTCCTCGGCCAAGGCCATAGCAGGAAGCAGGGCGTGTCGTCAGTATGCCAGTAGGGGAGCAGACTACTTCATGAGTATCTTGCGCGTGTGGCCGTTTTCATCGACCACGATGTTCAGTCCCCGGCGTAGGGTGGTGAGCTGTCGTCCGTCGGGGCTGTAGATGCCCACGGGGCGCTGTTGTGCCACGATGACCGGAGCGACACCACTGGTCGTGGCTTTGTTCACACGGCACTCCAGGAGGAGAAACTCATGGTAGCCGCCAGTGCCGGTGGCGTCGGCAAATCGAATGACGTATCTGCCTTGCTCTCCGACGCTGAATGTCATGGTGCGCAGCTGTGCCGCGGTCACGTTGCCCGAACTGCTTCCCGAGACGTTGGGTGCTGCGGTCAGCGTCTCCGAGTTGGCGATGGTGGCGCCTGTTGTCAGATTGACAATCTGCACCCTGTACTTCGGGCTCTCCTTCCATGCCGCCATGGCATAGGTGAGCTTGTAGTCGCCGGCGTCGAGCATGAGCGGATAGCCCGACTGCCGTCCATACTCGGCACAGTCGTTGCGCCAGTAGAGTGCTTTGCCCTGGTAGCCGGTGAAGCCCTGCATGGTGCGTGCGCCCGAGCCGTAGCTGTTGGGATACTCGTGTGTCTCGCTGTTCTCCTGCACGCAGCGCCATCCGGGAGGCATGGTGCCGTTGCTCACAGCCGAGAAGTCGAGCTTGTAGTTCACTGACATGTCGGCGAAGACGGGTTGCAGCGTGACATTGTCGTCGGGCATTGTGAAGGAAATGGTACCCGTGCCCGTGCCCACGGCGATGGTCTTGGCCATGGTGTAGTAGACGGAGTTGACGATGCGCAGCTCCTTGAGCACACAGCCCTCGTCGGGATTGACGGTGAGTGTCACCTGCTCGCCTTCTGCCGCCTCGCTGACGTTGGCGGTGATGCTGCCGTGCTCGGCATCGCGCACGGTGACGAGGAACTTCTCCACAGGTGTGTCGGCCGGCGAGTAGATGACCTGGTCTATATACATGGCAATGCCTGCAGTGTTGGTGAGTATGAGGTTGTTGCGCCCGGCGATGAGTGTGGCCTGGAAGGTGGCCTTACGCCACTCGTTCTTGGCCGTCTTCTCTATGTTGATGTTGACCACCTTGCCATTGGTGATGGTCTTTAGCTGTCCTGCTTTGGCGGTGTTGGTGTAGCGCACGGCGATGGTGTAGTCGCCTCCCTGCTTGAGCATGAGCTGGTGGCGCAGCGAGCCAGCGGTGCTGGTGCCCATGTCGGCCCATCCGTTGCCGGCATAGTCCATGACGTCGGGGTAGTAGTATCCGGCATTGGTGAGGCTCATGCCGCGTATGCTCTTGTAGTCCATGTCTTCAGCCTCGATGATGACGGGGCCCACATAGTCGTCGGGCTGCTTTGGCATGGGCAGGTGCTGCTGCGTGATGGCGTCGGTGGCCTGGCTGCGGTCGGCGGTGCCCTGACAGCCGATAGTGAGGTCGAGCGGTCCGAGGTGGCTCACCGACAGGGTGTAGGTGTGCGCATCGGCGTCGTATTTGGCGGTGACGGCAGCGTTGAAGGGTGAGTGCTTGGTGAGCTTGTAGCTCGGCTCGGCAGTGACGCCTGTCACCCTGATGGTGTCGCGACGTATGGTGGTGGTGTCGTTGCGGAAGTTGTTGAGATAGACGTCGATGTGGTCGGCGTACTCGCGTATGAGTCCTGACGACAGCTTGTTGTATATCAGCTCCATCGTCTCGCAGGTGTTATACTGCAGTGGTACAGTAGCCTTGGCTGATGTCTTTTTGTTGAGATAGGTGTAGGGCGTGTAGGTGACGAGCTGGTTGCGGTAGCGGTTGACGTAGAGGTCGCCCAGCGACACCTCTGGGTACTGTGCGTCGAAGTCGGCCACTTTCTTGGCCTGTGTGCCCCATCGTGCGGTATAGGTTGACTTCTTCACCCTCAGAGGTATGGTCTTGGCCAGGTCGTCGTAGAATCCAGTGACGATGGGTATGGCGCCGTAGCGTCCCGTCTTCTTGAAGTAGCAGAAGTTGTCCATCCACTGTCCGTTGCCACGGTTGAAGGGGTCGTCCTGCTTGTAGAGTCCCGTGTAGAGGTCGCCCCATGCGGCGTAGCGCTGCTCGTCGTTGCCGCTTGTGATGTCGTTTTGTATGGCTATCTTGGTCTTCTTCACCACCTCCTCGCGTGAGGGGATATACATGGTTCCGTCGATGATTTTGCCAAACATGTCGAGCCATGCGCCGCGGAAGTTGGCGAAGGTGGTCCAGTTGCGGCGTGTGTATCCGTCGACAGTGCTGTTCGACTGGTTCTGGAAGTCCTCTGTCCAGATGAGCTCGGGTCCGTCCCACACGGCTCCGCCGTTTACGCATGTCTGTTCCATGACGGTGCCTATGCCTGCCGACGCGGGGTATTTCTTTCCGTGTCCTTCGCCGAGTAAGGCGTCGAGTGCACCGTTCCATCCGCAGTTGTCATAGCGCACGCCGTAGTTTTTGGCCAGACCACTGATGAAGGGCCCCCAGGTGACGCTCTCGTTGTTGTAGAAGCAGGACGAGGTGGTGTACTTGTAGAGCCAGAGAATGGCCTCGGGATAGTCGCGGCAGTTGCGCAGCAGGGCGGCGTTGCGCTTCATCATGCCTATGGGGTTGAGGGGATGGCTCCAGATGTTGCCGCAGAAGCTGACGGTGAGAAAACCACCGTACTTGTGCGACATCTCCACGAGTCGGGCAAAGAGTGCGATGCGCGATGCCTGTGTGCTGGAACTCAGGTCACCGGCCTCGTCGAATCCCCAGAACTGTTCGGCATAGTTCCATCCGAGGAAGTTGGGGAAGCGCTTGAAGAAGTACTCGAAAGTGGCCATGTCGTCGTCCTGTATATGGGTGTGTCCGCCGGAGGCGGGCTGGCAGGTGAACCACAGTCCGTTCTGTTGGCACACCGTGCCCCACGACTTCCACGTGCGCACGGCACAGCGCGGCATCTTGTAGATGTTGCGCTCCTTGTCGTAGCCGCAGGAGAGGCTGAGGTTCATGCACACATAGGGCTTGATCTCGTCGGGGATGAGGTCGATGATTTTCTGCGGGTCGGCAGTGTTCCACACGTCGACGTGTACGAGCCACAGTGGGTGCTCGTTGTCGATGGGGCGACGCTGCTGGGCCGTGGCGCTGCTGAGGAAGAGGCTTCCTACGAGCAGGGCAAAAAGAAAGAGTCGTTTCATTTTTTTTGAAGTTATGAATTTATGGATTATTATTTCATGATAAATTTGCGTCCTTGGCTCACCACGATGCCTTTATGGTTGCGTGCAACGCGCTGTCCGGTGAGTGTGAAGCGTTGCGGTGCATCTGCCTGGCCTTTGGCGGCCGTCCTGTCGTCGATGCCGTCGGTGAGTGCCAGAGGCAGAAAGTCGGCCGTGGCGTCTGGCGTAGCGTAGGCGTCGAAGGGTCCGACAGTGGTGGACTGTGTGAGGCGCTGCAGTCCCCATTGACCATTGTCAGAGCGGAGCACGTAGTCGCCGGCATAGAGCGTGACTGGCGTGTATGTGCCGTGCAGGATGGCCTCGGGATGAGTGGCGGCATAGTCTGTCTGCCCACTGCCTGCGAACACCATGTCGCCTTGTGCCACAACGAGCACGGGCCGGTGTGCCGGTATGTCGTCGATGGGCTGCAGGGCGAGGTCGCTGTCTATGGCATAGGCCCTGGCCCCTTCGGGTGTGGCTGCAGCAAAGGGCAGCATGAGCAGTCGTGCGCCATCGATGTGCGCCGTGAGTGTGGCTTTTTCAGCAGTAAAGGCTTTGGCGGGACGGAAGGTACCGCCATTGTCGGTCAGTGTGAGCAGGGGGCATACGTCGCCCGCTATAGCATTGACAGCCGTGGGCATGGCGCCCTCAGGAAGCACGGCCACGCGGTTCTGACTGCTGAGCCATGGCAGGGCCTGCGGCAGCGATGTGGTGCCGGTCAGGTCGATGCTCGTGTAGGTGGGGTCGGTGGTGTA
>CAJOHP010000085.1:9076-16345 GCA_905234355.1 uncultured Prevotella sp.
GCTGAGTGTGGCAGCATAGAGAGGCTCCTCGTGGCAGAGGAAGACGTTGTCGAAGGTGATGCTGAGCGTGGACGACCAGTTGTCGTTGGTGATGGCAAGCAGTCCGCGGCAGCCGTCGGTGAGCGTCTGCGGCGAGAGGTCGAACACGAGCTGGAAGTTTTCGCGCCGGTTCAGGTCGAGCTCGCCGTAGTCGTGGGTGGCCACGGCTCCCTGGGCGTTGATGTAGTGGAGCGTGGTCTTCGCCGAGGTGTAGTTCATGGTCGAGGTGACTTTCCTTACCTGCATGACGAGCTTGCTGAAGCGGTCGGTCAGCTGTATGTAGCCGTAGGTGGCATTGGTGCGCGAGGAGAGCAACGGGTTGTTGTGGTCAAACTTGCGTGTCTTGCCCGACATCTTGTAGGTGGTGCCGAAGGTGCTCTTGGTGACCGCCATGTCGTCGAGCCGGTCGAAGGGCGTGGCCGTGCCTTTCATCATGGAGGGCTGGCGGTCGCGTGAGCGCACGAAGAGCAGGGTGACGACGCTCTGTGCGGGCAAGGTGACTGTGGGGCGGCAGGTCTCCTCGTCCATGTCGAGCCCTGTCTGTGCGAAGTTCTTCGTCTTCGACGTGACACACATCCTGCCCTGTCGTGTGTAGAAAGGCAGATCGGCCGTGAGCGACAGGTCGGCGTCGCCCGTATTGGCAAGAACGGCCACGACGGTGTCGCCCTTGAGCGAGATGTAGGCCGAGCTCTCCACGGAACCGCCGCTGCAGGTGGCATCGATGCGTGTCATGCCCGTGACGAAGCGGGCAAAGTGGGCCATGACATATCCGCGCTTGGTCACCATGCCTGCGGTGGTGCCGCGCTGTCCGTCGCCCAGCGGGCCGTAGTAGCGCTTGGCCGCATAGTGTATCCAGGCGTTGAAGTCGCCAAGCATACAGGTATTGATGGCGGTGAAGAAGTTGAAGAAGTCCTTCGTGAAGTCGAAGGCGCGGGTGTTGTTTTCCGCCTCATTCCAGTTAATGAGATACTCTGTCATCCACAGTTCCTTTCCCTTCTTTCCCAGCTGCTTGTAGGCCGTCTGCAGGCCTCCGTACTGGTGTCCTCCGTAGATGTCGAAGCAGTCGAGCACGCTGCTCTGGTTGAGGGCGTTGGCATAGCCGTCGCTCACGCCGAGTGTCTCGGGGGCCATGATCTTGCAGCTGATCTGCCGTCCGTAGGTCTTCACAAACTCGGCCATCTCGCTTGCACTCCACAGGCATCCGGCGTACTGTGCCGGCCAGTCGGGCTCGTTCTGTATGCTGATGGCATCGAGCTCCACACCGTTCTGCCTCATGTACTTCACGTAGTCGTCGAGGTACTGGGCATAGTCGGCCCAGTTCTCTCTTTTCAGCTTGCCGGTAGTGCCGTCGCTGTTCTTGGCGTTGATGGTGCCGTTGGTCTTCCATTCGGCCGGCTGGCCCCATGGCGATGCAAAGACGATGAGCCCCATTTGTTTGGCTGTCTTGGCCGTGGCCAGCGACTGGCTCCAGGCATTGCGCCCTATGGGGATGTAGAGCCGCATGATGTTGCAGCCTATGGTGCTCGACGCTCCCCAGACACGCTTTATCTCGGTCGACGACATGTGGTTGTAGGTGAACTGCGGACTGCACGCAAAGGCACCGAATCCCGTGATGCGCTGATGCTGTTGCTGAGCGTCAAGGCGCAGCGTGGCGCGCTGGCCATGGGCTGTCGTGCATAGCAGAGCGAGCAGCAGGAGTAGGGCATTTTTTTTCATATCTATAGCTTTATTTTTGACCGCAAAGTTAGTAAGAATTCCTGATATGAGCTCTTTGCGGCTGTCTCTATTGGTTTTCTTTTTGTTGCAATAGTGAAAACAATGCTATTTATTTTGCCAGTCAGAAGAAAATGACTAACTTTGCACTTAAAAACCAAACGCATTATGATAGAAGTAAGAGTGAAAGACGCCGAATTGCAGCAGGCAGCCCTCGATGGCATGGATGCCTTCGTGGGTGTGTTTGTCCGTGCGCTGCGCGACGCTATAGGCGGCGAGCCCACCGAGGCCACGCTGCAAGAGCTCAATGCCGACCAGATGACCCTGCTGGCCTGGGACACCCTGCATGAAGAGGTGACCGACGGTGGATTCGTACAGCTCATACACAACGGCTACGGCCCATACATCTTTAAGAACCCCTTTGCCAAGGCGCTCAACAAGCTGTGGCACATGCGCGAGCTATCGAAGATGCTCTACGAGGTGCACACCCTGTGGCTCAAGTACCGGGAGCAGATAGAGCGCGACTGCACCGACGAGGAGTTTATGGCCCTCTTCGAGCAGTTTCCCGAGTTCGACGACTACGATGACATGTTTGTGGCCAACGAAGAGAAATACACAGAGCAAGTGGCCCAGTACATAGACGACAACATAGAGAAGTTTGCAGTGATAGAATGAACAAAGAACAGGAACAGCTCAGGAAGAACAGCCCTGTGCAGATAAAGAACAAGAAAGCCGCCTTCGAGTACTTCTTCATCGAGGAGCTGACGGCCGGCATCGTGCTCACCGGCACCGAGATAAAGTCTGTGCGCCTGGGCAAGGCTTCGCTCGTGGATACCTACTGCACCATCATACGCGGCGAGCTGTGGGTGAAGGGCATGAGCATCAGCCCCTATTTCTACGGGTCGTACAACAACCATGAGATGAAGCGCGACCGCAAGCTGCTGCTCACCCGTCGTGAGCTCAGCCGACTGGAGAGCGCCACCAAGCAGACAGGCTACACCATCGTGCCCACACTCGTCTTCATCGACGAGAACGGACGGGCGAAGATGGACATCGCACTCTGTAAAGGCAAGAAGGCCTACGACAAGCGTCAGACACTGAAAGAGAAAGAAGACCGCCGCGAGATAGACCGCGCGATGAAAGTTTATAGATGATACAAGACACCATCACACGACGCATCCTGATACTCGACGGGGCCATGGGTACCGTCATACAGGAATACGGACTAGACGAAAAAGACTTCAGGGGAACTCGCTTCGCCGAGGCCCGGGTGCAGATGAAAGGCAACAACGACGTGCTTTCACTGACACGTCCCGATGTAATAAGCGATATACACGAGCGCTACCTCCGTGCTGGCGCCGACATCATCACCACCAACACCTTCAATGCACAGCGCATCTCGCAGAGCGACTACCACGCCGAGGACTGCTGCCGCGAGATGAACCTGCAGGCAGCACGGCTGGCAAGAAAGGCGGCCGACGCCTACAGCTCGCTGGAGAAGCCACGATATGTGGCAGGGTCGGTAGGACCGACAAACAAGACCTGCTCGATGTCGCCCGACGTGAGCGACCCTGCACGGCGCGAGCTCACCTACGACCAGCTCTTCGCAGCATACCACGAGCAGATAGACGCTCTCGTGGAGGGGGGCGTCGACGCGCTGCTCATCGAGACCATCTTCGACTCGCTCAACGCCAAGGTGGCCGTCGGCGCTGCACTCGACGTGATGGAGCGCAGGGGAAAGACACTGCCCATCATGCTCTCGGTGACCGTCAGCGACAAGGCCGGACGAACACTCTCGGGGCAGACGCTCGGCGCATTTCTCGCATCGGTCAGTTCCTATCCCATCTTTTCCATCGGTCTCAACTGCTCGTTCGGGGCGCGGCAGATGAAACCCTATCTCGCAGAACTGGCACGACACGCACCTTATTATATTAGTGCTTACCCCAACGCCGGACTGCCCAACTCCATGGGACTCTACGACGAGACACCGGAGACCATGGCACCGCAGATACAGGAGTTTATCGACGAAGGACTCGTCAACATCGTGGGCGGATGCTGCGGCACTACACCCGATTTCATTGCCCGCTACGTGCCGCTCGTGAGAACACAGGATGGCGACGGGTGGAAGCGTCCCCATGTGCCTGTACAGCCCGCCGACGGCATGCTCCTATCAGGACTCGACCTGCTGGCCATCACCGGCAGCAACGTGAAAGATGCACGCCACGACGCCCCGCAGCCACGGTTTACCAACGTGGGCGAACGGTGCAACGTGGCCGGCTCGCGCAAGTTTCTGAGGCTCATAAAAGAGAAAAACTACGAAGAGGCCATCGCCATAGCACGCAAGCAGGTCGAGGACGGAGCCATGGTGATAGACATCAACATGGACGATGCCCTGCTCGACGCCAGACAGGAGATGGTCACCTTCATCAACATGCTTTCGGCCGAACCCGACATAGCCCGGTTGCCCGTGATGATCGACTCCAGCAAGTGGGACGTCATCGTGGGCGGACTGAAGTGCGTGCAGGGCAAACCCATTGTCAACAGCATCTCGCTGAAAGAAGGTGAGGAGGTCTTCATACGCCATGCACGAGACGTCAGACGGCTGGGCGCTGCCGTCGTGGTGATGTGCTTCGACGAGCAGGGACAGGCCACCACCTACGAGCGCCGCATAGAGATAGCCGCGAGAGCCTACCGCTTGCTCACCGAAGTGGTGGGATTCAGGCCACAGGACATCATCTTCGACCCCAACGTGCTGGCTGTGGCTACCGGCATGGCCGAGCACGATGCCTATGCGCTCGACTTTATACGTGCCACGGCGTGGATACGCACTCATCTGCCTGGCGCCCATGTCAGCGGCGGCGTGAGCAACCTGAGCTTCTCATTCCGGGGCAATAACTATCTCCGCGAAGCCATGCATGCCGTCTTCCTCTATCACGCCATAGGGGCAGGCATGGACTTCGGCATCGTAAACCCCGCGGCTACGCTGGCCTACGAAGACATACCCGACGAGCTGCGACAACTCATAGAAGACGTGCTTCTTTGCCATAGGCCAGATGCCGCAGAACGGCTTATTGAAGCCTCAGTGGCAATAGCCGAAAGCCATGGCGCTACAACGGCCGGAGGCAGCAGCACAATGCCTCTGCATAACACCCGCAGCCGTCAAGACGCAACAGTGGAAGACCGCTTGCGGGAGGCGCTCATCAGAGGAATAGGCACACACCTCGAAGAAGACCTGAGGGAGGCGCTCGGCAAGTACGACAGAGCGGTCGACATCATCGAGGGACCACTTATGGCCGGCATGAACGAGGTGGGACGACGCTTTGGCGAAGGCAAGATGTTTTTGCCGCAAGTGGTAAAGACCGCACGCACCATGAAACAGGCTGTCGGCATCCTGCAGCCAGAGATAGAAAAAGAGAAGGCACATGGCGGACAGACCTCTGACACACAGCGGAAAATACTGCTGGCCACGGTCAAAGGCGACGTGCACGACATAGGCAAGAACATCGTGGCCGTGGTCATGGCATGCAACGGCTATGAGGTCATCGACATGGGCGTCATGGTGCCCGCAGAAGACATCGTGAGCAAGGCAATAGAAGAACACGTCGACGTGATAGGACTCTCGGGACTCATCACACCGAGCCTCGAGGAGATGGTGAACGTGGTGACACAGCTGCATCAGGCCGGACTCGACATCCCCATTATGATAGGCGGGGCGACTACCAGCGAGCTGCATGTGGCGCTGAAGATTGCACCGGTCTATGGCGGACCGGTGGTCTGGATGAAAGATGCGTCGCAAAATCCTCTCGCAGCCGCAAGACTAGCCAGCGAGCCGAAGCAGTTTGCCGACGAGCTCGATAAGACCTATGCCAGGCTGCGGCTACAATATGCCAACAAGCAGGCCACACTAGTCTCTCTGGAGGAAGCCCGAAAGAACAAAACCAATCTTTTCAAGCAATGATAAAAACCATTTTTTTCGACCTCGGCGGCGTCATCATCACCCTCGACCAGCAACAGGCTGTAGCAAGGTTTGAAGCTCTGGGAGTGACCGATGCAGCCAGACAACTCGACCCCTATACGCAGAGCGGCATCTTTGGCGACCTCGAAGGAGGCAAAATCGATGCCGAGACCTTCCGCCGGTCTATCAGCGACATGGTAGGACGGCAGGTCACTGAGCAAGAGTGCTGCCATGCGTGGCAAGGATATGCCAAGGAAGTGCCGCAGCGCAATCTTGACATGCTCTGCCAGCTGAGGGACGAGGGCTACCGTCTTGTGCTGCTCTCCAATACCAATCCCTACATGATGGCATGGGTCGACTCCGACGGCTTCGACGGACACGGACACAGCATCCGGCACTATATGGATGCCTGTTATCTGAGCTACCAGATGCAGGTGATGAAGCCCGACGAGAGCTTCTTCCGCCAGGTACTCATGAAGGAGAAGGTCTTTCCGCATGAGGTGCTCTTCGTCGACGACGGGCCACGCAACGTGGCCGCCGCCAGCCAGATAGGATTCAATACTTTCTGTCCTAAGAACGGAGACGACTGGACGGCCGAGATTGGCAGTATGATCAGCAACATCAACAATAATCAACAATAAACAATAGACGTAATGAGACTACGACTTTCACTTCTTACTCTCCTTCTCGCCTGTCTTGCCAGCTTCATGCAGGCACAATCGAAGCGACAGTTCCGCGGCGCCTGGATACAGTGTGTCAACGGTCAGTTCCTTGGCATGGGCACCGAGAAGATGCAGGCCACACTTTCCTACCAGCTCGACGAGCTCAGGAAAGATGGCGTCAACGCCATCATCTTCCAGGTGCGCCCGGAGTGCGACGCACTCTATCAGAGCAGCATAGAGCCATGGAGCAGGTTCCTCACCGGTGAGCAGGGCAAGGCACCGTCGCCCTACTGGGACCCCCTGCAGTGGATGATAGAACAGTGTCATGCACGCGGCATGGAGCTGCACGCATGGATAAACCCCTACCGGGCACGCACCAAGACCACCCGGGCCCTGGCTCCCAACCATGTGGCAGCGCTGCATCCGGCACGCTGCTTCGCCTACGACGACCTGCTCATACTCAATCCAGGCATGCCAGAAAACCGCGACTATATATGTCAGGTGGCACGCGACATTGTCACCCGATACGATGTTGACGGCATACACATGGACGACTATTTCTATCCCTATCCAGTGGCCGGACAGTCCATACCTGATGACGAGCAATATGCCATCTACAACAACGGGTTCACCAACAAGGGCGACTGGCGGCGTAGCAATGTCAACCTCTTCATCGCACAGTTCTACCAGACGGTGCATGAAGTCAAGCCTTGGGTGAAGGTGGGCATCTCGCCCTTTGGCATCTACCGTAATAAGCGTAACTGGGCTATGGGTAGCGACACTAACGGTCTGCAGAACTACGACGACCTCTATGCCGACGTGCTGCTCTGGATCAAAAATGGGTGGCTAGACTACTGTGTGCCACAGATTTACTGGGAGATAGGCAACCGTGTGGCCGAC
>CAJOHP010000086.1 GCA_905234355.1 uncultured Prevotella sp.
GAAGCGCGAGGGCAAGTGGCACACCACGACAGCCACGTGCTCTCCTGCCATGGTGCCGGTCACAGTGAGAAAGCCGCGGGTGGCACGGGCGGAGTCTTCGGGCAGGGTATAGACGTAGGGCACGAGCTTCACGCTGCGCACCTCAAAGAGCTTCGGGTTGTAGATGAGGCCACAGTCTACGCCGCGCTCATCGGGACCCTCGATGTGCACAAACCGGTAGCCCCGCGCCTTCAGCGCCGGCTGGTCACACAGGTCGGTCAGACACTTGGCGTTCTCCACCTCGCTCACGCCGATAAAGGCACACCCAAGGCCCGGCAGGCGGTCGGTGCCCATCTCAGACAGCACACGTGCCATGTTGCGCAGCTTGTGGCTGTACTTCAGACCGGTCCACTTGTTACGACCGTCGGGCAGATACTCATAGTCGTTCTTGCCCGCATCATGGCAGGTGTCGAACAAGTTTTCCAGATTGTAGAACCCCACCCCATACAGGCTGTACTGCTTGTCCTGGGCGGTGGCTGTGCTTGCTATCAGGCTCAGCGCAAGCACGAGCAATGCCGTGATTTTTCTCATATAGGTTAGCTTTTTATTGCGCAAAGTTACGCATTTTTTCCCAATCGGCCACAACTTTCTCACTTTTTTTGCATGACATGGTGAAAGAAAAGGGCATTTTTCTTTTCAGATGTCTCACCTTTTTTGTAACTTTGCACCGTGCTTGCACAACATCGGCCCGGCGCTTGCAGGAAAGGCAACAGCCGACAGGAAGCAACCGGCACCGGGCGAAGTCATCGCAAAGCACTCTTACATATTTTTAATATATATTATCACATGAGCAAGATAAAGACCATCTTCGTCCGCCTGTTCAGTCTATGGTATGTGAAGTATGCCGTGGTGGTGGTACTGGGCGTTGCCTTTGTAGGCTTTCTCGACGACAACAGCCTGTGGGCCCACCTGCGCAACCGCGACCGCATCAGCGAGCTGAGCGAGGAGATAGAGCGCTTCGACCAGGCCTACCGCCGCGACGATGCCCAGATAAAGGAGTTGCAGCAGAACCCGAAGGCCATAGAGCGCATAGCCCGCGAGCGATTCTTTATGAAGGCCGACGACGAGGACATCTTCGTGCTGAGCGACGACAGCCCCGCCACTACCTCAGAAAACAGGAGCAATGAGACAGCTGAATAGCCTGCAGAACACCATCTTCATCATGGGCGGGCTGCTCATGGTGTGCGGTGCAGGCATGAGCCTGTTCCGGCTGGGGCTAGCGCCCTATGTCTATGCCGTCGGCGCACTGGCCTTTGCCTCCATGCAGATGCTGCAGCGCTACGACGGACCGAGCCTCACCGTCCGACGGCTGAGGCGCATCATGCTCCTGAGCGACGTGCTCTTCATCGTGGCCGCCGTGCTCATGTTTGCCAGCCAGGGCAATCCTCTCGGCATAGACCACATCACCTATGTCACCTACATCTATCAGAAGTGGGTGGTCGTGCTGCTCATTGCGGCCGTGCTGCAGCTCTACAGCTCACACCGCCTCGGCAGCGAGCTGCAATAGCCGCAGCCGAAGCGGTGCTGCATAGCGGGCTGCCTTGGCCCTACTTGGCAAAAAAACGCTAAAAGATTGCGCAATTGTTTTAAATTGCGCAAATTTTTTTTCTCACATCAATATATCGTCGTACATTTGCATGGCTAACATCGCAATGAAATGTCTATGAACAAGATTCTATACATCGTTACTATAGCGGTCGCCCTGACATCCTGCGCCGATTCCTACAGGATACAGGGAGCATCGTCGGTCTCGTCGCTCGACGGCAGCAAGCTCTATCTGAAAGCCATCAGAGGAGGCGAGCTGAAAAACATCGACTCGTGTGAGGTCGTGCACGGAAAGTTCAAGTTTGCCGGACTCTACGACAGCACGCTCATGGCCAGTCTGTTCATGGACGACCAGAACATCATGCCCGTAGTGGTAGAGCAGGGCGACATCACCATACGCATAGACGATGCAGCACAAAAGGTGAGCGGCACACCGCTCAACGAGTTGCTCTACGACTTCCTCGACAAGCACAACCAGCTGGAGAACAGGCTCAACGAGTTGAGCCACCGCGAGAGCCAGATGCTGCTTGACGGCATCGACGAGCAGGTCATCAACGAGCAACTGTCGGCAGAAGCCGCCGTCATAGCACGCCAGGAGGACAGCTTGGTCACACACTTCATCTGCGACAATTTCGACAACGTGCTCGGGCCGGGCGTCTTCATGATGATGACGTCGGCCTATCGCTACCCCGTGCTCACCCCGCAGATAGAAGAGATCATGAGCAAGGCCACCGACACATTCAAGAACGACCCCTACGTCAGCGAGTACTATCGCGTGGCCAGCGAGATACAGGCACAGGAGCAAGGACTCGTGGACGCGCCGGCACCCACGACACAGCAGCCCGTGCCTGCCACGAGCGTACAGCAGCGCAGCATGCCGGCCACGACGCCACAGATGGGGCAACAGCCCGTCATGCCGCAAAGGCAGGACGCCGCAGCAAAGCCCTGACCACCGCTGACCTTTCCCCATAAAAAACACCCCTCCCCATCCACACAGCATGAGCATACTGATAAAAGGCGGACTCATCGTCAACGAAGGCCATACCACCCGAGGCAACATCGTCGTAGAGGGCGAGAGAATAGCCAGCGTAGGCACCGTCGACACACCACCGTGCGACCACACCATCGATGCCACAGGATGCTACGTCCTGCCCGGCATCATCGACAGCCACGTGCACTTCCGCGAGCCGGGACTCACCGAGAAAGCATGCATAGAGACAGAGAGCAGGGCGGCAGCGGCCGGGGGCGTGACCTCCTACTTCGACATGCCCAACACCCTCCCGCAGACCACCAGCATGGAAGCACTCGACGACAAGTTCCGGCGAGCAGCACAGTGCAGCCACATCAACTACTCCTTCTTCTTCGGAGCCACGAGCGACAATGCCGGGCTGTTCACACAGCTCGACGCCACACGCATACCGGGCATCAAGCTCTTCATGGGGTCGTCGACGGGCAACATGCTCGTAGACCGTGACGAAGCGCTGCACCGCATCTTCAGCTCAGCCCGGCTGCCCATCATGGCACACTGCGAGGACACGAGCATCATACAGGCCAACATGGCCTACTTCCAGCAACGCTTCGGCGACGACCCCGACGTGCAGTTGCACTCGCTCATACGCAGCGAGGAGGCCTGCGTGAGCTCCACTGCGAAAGCCATCGCACTGGCCACGGAGCATCACGCCCGACTACATGTGGCACACCTGAGCACGGCTGAAGAGGTGGCGATGTTCCCACCCGCCGACACATCGGAAGGCGCACCACTGCCGCGCATCACCGCCGAAGCCACCGTAGGCCACCTCTACTTCTCGCTCACCGACTATGTCAGGCTGGGCACACGCATCAAGGTGAACCCTGCCATCAAGAACTTCCGCGACTGCTACGCCCTGCGACAGGCGCTCAACGACGGGCGCATCACCACCATTGCCACCGACCATGCACCACACCTGCTCAGCCAGAAAGAAGGCGGCTGCAAGCGTGCGGCAAGCGGCATGCCCATGACGCAGTTTGCTCTCGTCACCATGCTCGAACTGACCGACGAGCAAGTGATCACCATCGAAAGGCTTGTCGACCTGATGTGTCACAACCCTGCAAGGCTCTTCGGCGTGCAGCGACGAGGATTCCTGCGAAAGGGCTATCAGGCCGACATCGCCATCGTCAGACCTAAAGCACCCTGGACGCTGACGAAAGACAAAATACTCAGCCGATGCGCATGGAGCCCGATGGAGGGACATGAGTTCCATTGGCGTGTGGAACAGACCCTATGCAACGTTATATATAATAATGGTGTGGTGGCCGACAAGCCCGCCGGACAAGCTATCACATTCTGCCACGAGCCATGACCCTGCACTATAGCCTTGACGAGGTGGTGCCCTACATCAACTGGACTTACTTCTTCCACGCCTGGGGCATGACAGCTCAGCCACAGACCGACTGCGACCAGCTGAAAGCCGAGGCCTGCCTACGACTGAGGCAGCATGCCAGCCACTATCACACCCACGCGCTCTTCACCCTCTACAATGCCCACAGCGACGGCGACGACATTGTGGTAGAGCAGACCACCGACAGTGACGGACTCGCCCGCAGCACCAGCATACCCTGTCTGCGACAGCAGCAGCAAGGCACCGAACACCTCTGCCTGGCCGACTACATTGCCCCTAAGACAGACACTGCGGCGACGCCCCACCCCACCCCATACACACAGATAGGACTCTTCGCCACCACGGCCGACAGCGGCATGGAGCACGACTTCGACGACGACCCCTACGAGAAAATGATGATGCAACTGCTGGCCGACAGACTGGCCGAGGCCACGGCGGAACGCCTGCACGAGCAGGTGCGCAAGCAGTACTGGGGATATGCACGTGGCGAGATACTCGCCATGGACGACATGCTCTGCGAGCGATGGCAAGGACTGAGACCTGCCGTGGGCTATCCGTCACTGCCCGACACCAGCATCAATTTCATCCTTGACCGCCTGCTCGACTACAGCCAGATAGGCATCTGCCTCACCGAGAGCGGCGCCATGAGGCCTCATGCCAGCGTCAGCGGCTTAATGATAGCCCACCCCGAGGCACGCTACTTCACCGTGGGCAAGATAGGGCAAGACCAACTGCACGACTACGCCCGCCGAAGGGGCTTCAGCACCGAGAAAGCACGCAAATTCCTTTCAGCCAACTTATGATTGCCAAGATACTCTTACCCATCCTGTCGGGCCTGCTCTGCACCGGCCTATACTTCGACATGGTCCATCTGCGGCGCCGGCACTGGGCATGGCGTCTCCTACTGTGGCTCGCAGTGGCGGCCCTGATGCTCTACTCGGTGCACATCGCCCGGAAGCCAGGCTACTTCCCCCCCGACTTCCAGCAACTCTTCCGCTACCTCGACGTGCTGTGCGCCGTCGCGGCACCGGCATGCATCGTCGCCCTGTGCGGCACTATGGGCCACTTCATACGGCACCATCGCCAACGAGGCGAGAGGGCGGGATGCGTCGTAGCCATTGCCGCCGTGACAGCCTATCTCTACGGCACCTACGTCGAGCCGGAGAAGCTCGTCGTGCGACACACCGAATACTACAGCGCTGACCTGCCAAAGGCATTCCACGGCTATCGCATCGTGCTCTTCAGCGACGCACACGTGGGCACGCTGACCGGCGCACGACGCAAGCTGCTGCAAAGGGCCATAGACAGCATCAACGCACAGCAGCCCGACCTCGTGGCCTTCACCGGCGACCTGCAGAACATGATGCCCAGCGAGATAGCCGGCGCACAAGAGACGCTACGCACCATCAAGGCAGCCGACGGCATCTTCTCCGTCCTGGGCAACCACGACTACACACAATATCTGCCCCCGCTAAGTGCACAGGCTGAAGAGGACAGTCTCGACAAGACCTGCCGGCTGCAGCGTGAGATGGGGTGGACGCTGCTGCGCAACGAGAACCGATGCCTGCGACGACACGGCGACTCCATCTTCATAGCTGGCATGGAAAACGACGGACAGGGCGACCGATTTCCTGCCTACGGCAACGTGCAGCAAGCTCTATGGCACGTCACTACACGCGACTTCGTCGTCATGCTCGAGCACGACCCCACCTCGTGGCGACGGAAGATACTGCCGCAAAGCCACACACAGCTCACACTGAGCGGACACACCCACGGAGGACAGCTCGACATAGCAGGACTCACACCGGCGCTACTGGCTTATCGTGAGTACGGCGGCATGTACCACCTCAACCGACGAGCACTATACGTCACCACTGGACTGAGCGGCGTGGTGCCACTACGGCTGGGCGTGGTGCCCGAGATTGTCGTCATCACACTGAAAAAGCAAGAGAACAATCATTAACTCACCATAAACACCTAGACTACAATGAGATACCTTTACCGACTCTACCAACTTGTTGTGGCCGTGCCCGTCATCATCATAGCCACCATAGCCACTGCCATCATCGTGGGCATAGGGTGCTCCATCGGCGACGGCCACTACTGGGGCTACTACCCTGGACGCTGGTGGGCACGCATCATCCTGCACATACTGCTCATACCCGTCAGCGTGGAGGGACGCGAGCGCATAGAGGAGGAGCACAGCTATGTCTTCACTGCCAATCATCAGGGAGCGTTCGACATATTCCTCATCTATGGCTATCTGGGACGCAACTTCAAGTGGATGATGAAGCAGTCGCTGCGCAAGATGCCCTTTGTGGGGTATGCCTGCGAGAAGTCGCACCAGATATTCGTCGACAAGCATGGACCGAAGAAGATACGCGCCACCTACGAGGCCGCACGCAACACGCTCACCGGAGGCACCAGCGTCACCGTCTTTCCCGAAGGGGCCCGCTCGTTTACCGGACACATGGGCGTCTTCCGCAAGGGTGCCTTTGCACTGGCCGACGAGCTGCAGCTGCCCGTGGTGCCGCTGACCATCAACGGGTCGTTCGACATCATGCCACGCATGCGCGACTTCCACTTTGTCTGCTGGCATCCGCTACGCCTCACCATCCACGAGCCTATCTACCCCATCGGACAAGGCCCCGACAACATAGAAGCCACACGGCGGCAGGCCTACGACGCCGTGATGTCGGCACTCGAACCCAAATACCAGGGCTATAGGGAGAACCCCGACCAGTGAGCCTGCGCAGACAAACCATTCCAACGGGAGGAACTGAATACTTAGGGAAAACAGGAGTTGCCCGGCCGCAGGTACAATAAAAACGGGGCAATCGCGTTATAATGTCAATATGAGACAATTTGCTATGCGAACTTTCTGTCTGCTCGTCATCGTCATGGCGAGCATGGCTGCGTTAGCCCAGTCGTTTACGCTGAAAGGGCGTGTGACCGACGACGACGGCAACGCCCTGGAGCTGGCCACCGTCTCCTGTATAGAGCAGGCAGCGGTGACGATGACCAACCTCAAGGGCGAATACCAGCTGACACTGCAATCGGCCGACTCCGTCGTGGTGAAGTTCTCCATGGTGGGCTACCGCACCAAGAGCCGCACACTGCGCAACCCCAGAGGCGCACAGACGCTGCAGGTGCAGCTCTTCTCCGGACAAGAGCTCAGCGAGGTGGTCGTCACAGAGAAAAAACGACAGACCGACGCCATGCAGCAGATAGACCTGAAAGACATCAAGGGAGTGCCCTCGGCCAGCGGCAACGCCATCGAAGAGCTCATACAGCAGCAGGCAGGCGTGTCGACACACAACGAGCTGTCGAGCCAGTACAACGTAAGAGGTGGCTCGTTCGACGAAAACCAGGTATATATAAATAATGTGGAGGTCTACCGCCCACTGCTTATCCGCAGCGGTCAGCAAGAGGGCCTGAGCGTCATCAACCCCGACATGGTAGAGCGCGTGAGCTTCTCCTCAGGAGGCTTCCCGGCTAAGTATGGCGACAAGATGTCGTCGGCACTCGACATCACCTACAAGCGTCCGAAGACCTTCGAGGCATCGGCCATGGCCAGCCTCTTGGGCGCCAATGCCTATGTGGGCATGAGTACAAAGAAATTTGCCATGAGCCACGGACTGCGCTACAAAACCAACCGCTATCTGCTCGGCTCACTCGAGACCACGGGCGAATACAAACCCAACTTCCTGGACTACCAGACACACATCGTCTACGAGCCCAACCGCCGGTGGACACTCTCCCTGCTGGGCAACATAGCCGAGAACCACTATAACTTCAACCCCAAGGACCGCGAGACTTCATTTGGCACGATGGAAGACGTGAAGTCGTTCAAGGTCTACTTCGACGGACAGGAGAAAGACATCTTCCGCACCCTTTTCGCCACTGCATCGGTAGCCCGCCATTTCGGTGACTCCACCCATGTAAAGCTGCTCTGGTCGGCCTTCCACACCAAGGAACAGGAGACTTACGACATACAGGGGCAGTACTGGCTGGACGACACGCAGTCGTCGACCAATCTGGGTGTGGGCACCTATATGGAGCATGCACGCAACTATCTCACGGCCAACGTGCAGAGCCTGAAGCTCATGCTCGAGCACAAGCTGCGCCGGCACGACATAGAGGGTGCTCTGACCATGAAGTGGGAAGACGTCAAGGAGCAGAGCCGCGAGTGGGAGATGAGAGACTCCAGCGGCTACAGCGTGCCGCACACTGGCGACCGTCTGGACCTGATATACACCCTGGTGTCGAAAAACAAGATGAGCTCACGACGCATGGAGGGCTACCTGCAGGACACCTTCAAATGGAGCTCAAACGGCAGCGACGACGATGATGACGACGACAATGACAGCGGCGAAGGCACCACCTTCTACACACTGAACTACGGACTGAGGTTTGCCCACTGGTCGTTCAATCGCGAGACCATACTCTCGCCACGAGCCTCACTGGCCGTCGTACCCGCATGGAACCACAATGTGACGATGCGCTTTGCCACCGGACTGTACTATCAGGCACCCTTCTACAAAGAGCTGCGCGACACCACTACAAACGCCGGCATCACCGTGGCCACACTCAACGAGCACATCAAGAGCCAGCGATCACTGCAAGTGCTCGCTGCCTTCGACTACAGATTCCGCATGACCGGACGACCGTTTAAGTTTACCGCAGAGCTGTACTACAAAGCACTGTCGAACCTCATACCCTACAACGTGCAGAACGTCAAAGTGACCTACTACGGACAGAACCTCTGCTCGGGCTATGCCGCAGGCCTCGACCTGAAGCTCTTCGGCGAGTTCGTACCCGGCACCGACTCCTGGATATCCTTCTCGCTGATGCGCACACAACAGAAGATGGACGGCACGTGGGTGCCACTGCCTACCGACCAGCGCTTTGCGCTCAACCTACACTTCACCGACTACTTCCCCGGCACCGAGCGATGGAAGATGACACTGCGGCTGGCCTATGCCGACGGACTGCCCTTCGGCGCACCACACCGCGGACTGGAGGGACAGACCTTTCGAGCACCAGCATACAAGCGGGCCGACATCGGCATGAGCTTCCTGGCCTACAAGACAGCACGACCCACCACATACAACCTGAAGAACATCTGGGTGGGACTGGACTGCCTCAACCTCTTCGGCATCAGCAACGTCAACAGCTACTACTGGGTGACCGACGTGAGCAACCGACAGTGGGCCGTACCCAACTACCTCACAGGAAGACAGATCAACGGCAAGGTCATCGTGGAGTTCTGATTTTTACAGTTACTTAATGTTGTTTCACAAACATAAACACGAAACCCTTGGCCGTACAGGAAATAATTTGTACCTTTGCCCCACAAAAATTGTACCGTACAAAACCAAACAATTATGAAGATTTCACACATTGAGCATCTGGGCATCGCCGTCCAGAGCATTGAAGAGAGCCTGCCGTTCTTTACCGACGTGCTGGGCCTGGAGTGTTATGCCACAGAAGTAGTGGAAGACCAGAAGGTGAAGACCGCCTTCCTGAAGTGTGGCGAGGTGAAGCTGGAGCTGCTTGAGCCCACAAGTCCCGAGAGCACCATACAGAAGTGGCTGGACAAAGGCAATAAAGGCGTGCACCACGTAGCTTTCTGCATAGAGGACGGCGTGGCCGCCGCACTGGCAGAGGTGTCGGAGAAGGGCGTGAGACTCATCGACCAGCAGCCACGCAAGGGCGCCGAGAGCCTCAACATCGCCTTCCTGCACCCGAAGTCGACAGCAGGCGTGCTCACCGAACTGTGCGAACACTAAAAGCCCCCTACGCTCAGACTCTGCACTACAGCAGCACAGCAACGAGGAGGTTGGAGGTCTGAACAAGCGCAGATCTCCATCAATATTATCCCATATTTATCATTTTCTGACAAACGCTTGTTCAGATTCCCCCCCCCTACTCAAAGGGGCTCATAACAATGAGTAAGCAATTAGAAAAAATCAAGCAACTGATTGAGAACCGCGAGAAAGCACGTCTCGGCGGTGGCGAGAAAGCCATACAGAAACAGCACGACCGCGGTAAGTACACAGCACGAGAGCGCATAGAGATGCTGCTCGATGAAGGATCGTTTGAGGAGTACGACATGTTTAAGGAGCACCGCTGCCATAACTTCGGAATGGAGAAGAAGCAGTTCCCCGGCGACGGCGTGGTGGCCGGAAGCGGCACCATCGACGGCCGCCTCGTGTTCGTCTTTGCACAGGACTTCACCGTGCATGCAGGCTCACTCTCAGAGACCATGAGCCAGAAGATATGCAAGGTCATGGACATGGCCATGAAGATGGGAGCACCCGTCATCGGCATCAACGACTCGGGCGGAGCACGCATCCAGGAGGGCATCAACGCACTGGCCGGCTACGCAGAAATATTTGAGCGCAACATCCTCGCTTCAGGCGTCATACCTCAGATCAGCGGCATCTTCGGACCATGCGCCGGCGGTGCAGTATACAGCCCTGCACTCACCGACTTCACCCTGATGATGGAAGGCACAAGCTACATGTTCCTCACCGGACCGAAAGTGGTGAAGACCGTCACCGGCGAAGACATAGACCAGGAGCATCTGGGCGGCGCCTCGGTGCACGCCACCAAGAGCGGCGTGACACACTTCACCGCCAAGACCGAAGAGGAAGGCCTGCAGATGCTCAAGACGCTGCTCAGCTACATCCCGTCAAACAACATGGAGGTGGCACCACGCCGCAAGTGCGACGACCCCATCAACCGCATGGAGGACTCGCTCAACGAGATTATCCCCGAAAACCCCAACGAGGCCTATGACATGTATAAAGTCATCGGCGCTGTCGTCGACGACGGCGAGTTCTTCGAGGTGCAGCCCAAGTTTGCCAAGAACATCATCGTGGGCTTTGCCCGCTTCAACGGACAAAGCGTAGGCATCGTGGCCAACCAGCCCTCGTGCTACGCTGGCGTGCTCGACGTGAACGCCTCGCGCAAGGGGGCTCGTTTCGTGCGCTTCTGCGATGCATTCAACATCCCCATCGTCTCACTCGTCGACGTGCCTGGATTCCTGCCCGGCACCGGACAGGAGTACAACGCTGTCATCCTGCACGGTGCTCAGCTGCTCTATGCCTACGGCGAAGCCACGGTGCCCAAGATTACGGTCACCCTACGCAAGTCGTATGGCGGCAGCCACATCGTCATGGGCTCAAAGCAGCTGCACACCGACTTGAACTATGCATGGCCCTCAGCAGAGATTGCCGTGATGGGCGCCTCGGGTGCCGCTGCCGTGCTTTATGCCAAGGAGGCCAAGGCCAAGAAGGAGGCCGGCGAGGACGTGAAAGCTTTCATTGCCGAAAAGGAAGAGGAGTACAACGAGCTCTTCGCCAACCCCTATCAGGCTGCCAAGTATGGCTACATAGACGATGTGATAGAGCCGCGCAACACGCGCTTCCGCATCTGCCGCGGCCTGGCACAGCTGGCCACCAAGCGCGACGCACTGCCTGCCAAGAAGCATGGTAACATCCCAATGTAAATGCTGGCTATATGAAGACAAACGAAGTATATGCCGCCATCGCTCTTGCACTGCATGAGCATCTCGGCAACAACGTGCACGACATCGAACCGGGCATCATCACCATTGCCGAGCATCCCACGCAATGGAACGGCTATGCCCAGACGATGACGGCACACCCTTAATAAGTGTGAGACATGAAAGAATACAAGTACACCATCAATGGTACGAAATATGATGTTGCTATCGGCGACATCGAGGAGAACGTCGTCACCGTGTGTGTCAACGGCGAAGAGTATAAGGTAGAAATGGAGAAGCCCGCTGAGCCAGAGAAGAAGAAGCCTGTACTGGGCAAGCCATCTGCCTCAGATGCTGCCGACGTAGCTCCTTCAGAGAGCAAGGCTGCGGTAAACACCGCCAACGCGGTAAAGGCTCCGCTGCCTGGCGTTATCACCGACATCCGCGTAGCCGTAGGCGACGAGGTGCAGGCGGGCGATACCGTCGTGGTGCTCGAGGCCATGAAGATGGCCAACGAGCTGCAAGCCGAGAAGGGCGGCAAGGTGACAGCCATCTGTGTGAAGGTGGGCGAGAGCGTCATGGAAGACGATGCCCTCGTGGTCATAGAGTAGAATCTCCCCTACCCTGCCCCATTCTCTTCCGAAAGAGCGTTCTACGGGGTTCCCCCCCCCAAAAAAGTGACTAAAGTCAAACGGCCTGCTCACGCACATGGTGTGGGCAGGTCGTATGGCTTTCAAGTGATCATTCTTTCAGAGCTTTACCTTCTTCTTCGCAATCTTGCTCTCGTTGTGCAGACGGGTGAGAGCAGTGACCACGTAGGTGTATTTCTGCTTTCCCGTACTGTAGGGCAGCTTGTAGTAGGTATCACGGGTGATGGCCACGAGCTTTGCCGGGTCGTCGATATTGACCTTCTCACCCTTGGCGAAGCAGTAGATGGCGTAGGCTGCCGGTGCATCCTTCCACGACTTACTCTTCGGTGCTGTCCAGAAGAGCAGGTAGCCGTCTTCTGTCCATACAGGCTTCACCTTCGACGGTTTGCCCGGCCGCGTGTCGTCAATGAAAGTCATCTCCGGCTGCAGCGTGGGGTGCTTCCAGTAGTAGTCGCGCAGCACGGTGCCTATGTTGCCCACATTGTCGACGGCCGCCTTGGCATACCAGAGCACGGTGCCCTTGACGTTGTGCATTTGCTCGTGCAGCTGGTGCTTTGCAGCAAGCTGGTGTATGCCAGGGTTCTGCGGGTCGGCATGCTTGGCGGTGCGCTCCAGGTCTTCACCGATGTAGAGCGGGCGTCCGCCGGCATACTTGTTCCACCAGCGTAT
>CAJOHP010000087.1:0-1615 GCA_905234355.1 uncultured Prevotella sp.
ACCCCACCCCGCCCTTCGGGCACCCCTCCCCTTGAAGGGAGGGGAGTGGCTACGCGATGGCATTCGATGGTGTAAACGACTTTTTCAAGTGGACTCATCATGGAAAATTGCCAAAAGTTTTGGCAATTAAAATAATTGTTGTACCTTTGCAACATCCTATATAAACGGACGGTGCATCCCCCGTTATTCGCATCACACTAAAACAAATATAACAGACGAAATGAAGACTAAAAGACTCGTATTAAGCCTCATGGTGCTGCTTTGCAGCCTCACCGTCTTGGCCCAGCAGCTGGCCTTTCCCGAAGCTCGCGGCTGGGGCCGCTTTGCCACAGGCGCCCGCAACGGCGGCTCGGTCTACCATGTGACCAACCTCAACGACTCGGGCACGGGCTCGCTGCGCGACGCTGTGAGCCAGTCCAACCGCATCGTGGTGTTCGACGTGGCCGGCGTCATCCAGCTGCAGAGCCGTCTCACGTTCAAGAACAACCTCTACGTGGCCGGTCAGACAGCTCCCGGCGAGGGCATCACCGTCTATGGCAACGGCGTGTCGTTCTCCGGCGCCAGCAACATCATCGTGCGCCACATGCGCTTCCGCATGGGCCACAAGGGCGACTCCGGCAAGGACTGTGCAGGCATAGCCAACGGCAGCGACATGATCTTCGACCACTGCTCCTTCTCCTGGGGACTCGACGAGACCTTCTCCATCAACAGCGACGGCAAGGGCACCACGCCCCACAACTTCACCCTGCAGAACTGCATCTTCGGCCAGGGACTGCTCACCCACTCCGCAGGCGGACTCATGCAGGCCGACTCCATCACGCTCTACCGCAACCTCTACGTAGACAACAGCACGCGCAATAATAAGGTGAAGGGCCGCAACCAGTATGTCAACAACATCGTCTACAACTGGCAGAACGGCTGCTACATCATGGGCGGCGACTCGGAGGGTCAGTCCTACTGCAACATCGAGTCGAACCTCTTCATCAACGGCCCTGCCAAGGGCGGTTCCGGTCTGGGCGGCGGCAATGCCAACTTCCACTTCTACGGTGCCGACAACTGGCAGGACAGCAACATGGACGGCACGCTCAATCCGCAGCCGCTCACCACCGACGGCGGCGGCGACCGCCAGCCCGCACCCTATCCCTATCCCGCGCTGGAGAAGTGGCCCGGCCATGAGCTGGTGGAGCACTCCCTGCCCACCGTGGGCGCCTCGTTGCCCTATCGCGACATGGCCGACTGCTACATGATAGACGAGGTGATGTCGTTTGGCACCAAGGGCGCCCTCATCGCCAACGAGGAGACCCTCGTCTGCGGCGCGCCCAGCACGTGGAAGATGTATGGCGGAAAGAAGAAGCAAGACACCGACGGCGACGGCATGCCCGACGCCTGGGAAGAGGCCAACGGCACCAATCCCTCCAAGAACGACGCCATGGCCATCGCTGCCAACGGCTATGCCAACATAGAGAACTACATCAACAGTATCACCGTGGCCGACCGCGACTTCTTCCTCCGCGTGCCCGTCGGCCTGGAGCAGCTCAAGGCCACGACCACCACGATGCAGATAGCCTGGCACGACTACACCTATGCCGAGGACGGCTTTGCCATCGAGCTGAAG
>CAJOHP010000087.1:1632-10573 GCA_905234355.1 uncultured Prevotella sp.
TTTGCCGAGGTGGCCCGCACCGCCGCCGGCGTGACCACCTACACGCTGTCGGGCCTGGAGCCCGGCACGAAGTACAGCGTGCGCCTGCGTGCCTTTGCCGCCGACAGCTACTCCGACTATACTGCCGCCACAGACATGAGCACCCGCCCCGTCGAGGTGGGCATCATCGACGTGGACACCTATCAGCCCGACCTCACCTGGGGGGCACAGCCCGCCGCTGCCTGGGACTACAGCTCGCCGTCGTGGACTGAGGGCGTCTTTGCCGACGGCAAGAGCGTGCTCTTCGCCCCGGCCGACGACGTCAGCGTCACGCTCAGCCAGACCGTCAGCCCCGCGGCCGTGGTGGTCAACAGTGCTGCCCACGTAGCCATCGAGGGCACCGGAGCCATCGGCGGCACAGCCTCTGTCAACAAGGCCGGCACGGGCACCCTCACCCTTGGCACCACCAACACCTACACCGGCGCCACCGTGCTGCACGAGGGCGTGCTCGAGTTTGCCACGCTCAAGAACGGCGGCGAGCCCAGCGGCATAGGCCAGAGCGTGGAGTTTGCACAGAACTGGATCTTCGACGGCGGCACCTACCGCTATACCGGTTCGTCCACACAGACCAACCGCGCGGCCAAGCTCACCGACGAGACCGAGTTCAGCATAGCCAAGAGCGGCACCACCGTCACCATGAACGGCACCTTCGAGGGCACGGCCAGCCTCGCCATCGGCGGACAGGGGCAGCTCACTGTGGGCACCAACAAGTTCTTCGGCTACACCGGCAGCACCATCCTGCGCAGCGGCACCCTCTACCTGAGCACGGCCGACATTGCCAAGACAGGCATCGGATCGTCGAAGAAGCTCGTCTTCGCCGGCGGACACCTCAAGACCAAGGGCGAGACCGAAGGCTACGAGACCTACTCCTTCCCCATAGAGGTGAGGGAGGGCACCACCTCGCAGTTCTCGCCCAACCGCAACTGCTACATGACCAGCACGCTCACCGGCACAGGCACCCTGCAGCTCAACATACCCTATCTGCGCGAATATGTGGACTGGAACACCGACAACTTCCGCGGACGCATCATTGCCAACGGCGTGTCGTCGGAGAAGCAAGGCTCACTCTTCCTCCTGCAGAAGGGGTGTACAGACCTCTCTACCCTCGTCGTCGAGGCCAAGGGCAACGCCCGCCTCTGCGCCTGGGACACCAATCCCGAGATCACCCTGGGTGGTCTCTCCGGCACTTCCGGCACGTGGCTGAGCGGCTCGAGCAAGAATACCAAGGGCTTCACCTGCACATGGAACGTGGGGCGCGCCAATACCGACGAGACCTTCGGCGGCACCATCAACAACTGGTCGTGCTCAGGCAGCGGCTACACCGGCACCGTGAGCATCAACAAGGTGGGCACGGGCCTGTGGCGACTCACTGGCTCCAACGAGTATAGCGGCGCCACGCAGGTGAAGGGCGGCACGCTCGTCATCAACGGCACCCACACCGGCACAGGCTCCATCAGCGTGCTCGGCTCGGCCACCCTGGCCGGCAAGGGCAGCGTGGCCTCGAAGGTCAGCGTCTACAACGAGGGCACCCTGCTCGCCGGCGACACACTCATCAACAACCAGGGTCTCACGCTCAACAAGGGCCTCTCGATGAAGGCCGGCTCCACCTATCAGGTGCCCCTCTACTGCAACGGCTCCGCCGGCAAGGCCAACAAGATCACGCTCAAAGGCAGTGTCGACATCAACGATGCCACACTCTACCTCGACCTCTCCGACGTCTCGTCCATCCCCGACGACAAGGCGTTCATCCTCTTCAGCGTCTCGGGAGCCACCATCACCGGCAACGGCTTCACCACCATCGTGCCTGAGCGCCCCTCGCCCACGCAGGTGTGGGACACCTCGGCACTGCTCACCAAGGGCTACCTCTACGTGCGCGCTGCCACAGCAGTGCACGTCATCGAGACCGACAGGACCGCTGGCAGCAATGTCTGTTACGACCTCACCGGACGTCGCGTGGCAAAGCCTGCCAAGGGGCTCTACGTGCAGAACGGACGCAAAGTGGTGAAGTGATAAAGACGCAACGGATAGAGTACAGATAGCGGCATCCCGATGAGCACCTGCCATCGGGATGCCGCTTTTCCTTACTCCCTTTTCTTTGCCTTATATCATCAAGAATGCAAAAAAAGTGAAATTATAGCCTAATAGCGCGGTATTAAGCAGAAAATTTGTAACTTTGCAGTCTGTTTTCTTAAAGGATAAAAGATTGAATATGGGAAAGATTATTGCTTTGGCAAACCAAAAGGGTGGCGTAGGCAAGACTACGACAACCATCAATCTGGCAGCATCACTGGCCACACTGGAGAAGACCGTGCTCGTCGTCGATGCCGACCCGCAGGCCAACGCCTCCAGCGGCTTGGGCGTCGACCTCAACGAGGTGGACTGCTCGCTCTATGAGTGCATCATCGACAAGGCCGACGTGCGCGATGCCATCTACACCACCGACATCGAGGGACTCGACATCATACCCAGCCACATAGACCTCGTGGGCGCCGAGATAGAGATGCTCAACCTCGACAACCGCGAGCGCGTGCTCAAACAGCTGCTCGACCCCATCAGCCCCGAATACGACTACATACTCATCGACTGTTCGCCCTCGCTCGGGCTCATCACCGTCAATGCGCTCACAGCGGCAGACTCGGTCATCATACCCGTGCAGTGCGAGTACTTCGCGCTCGAGGGCATATCCAAGCTGCTCAACACCATCAAGATCATCAAGTCCAAGCTCAACCCACGGCTCGAGATAGAGGGCTTCCTGCTTACGATGTACGACTCGCGCCTGCGACTGGCCAACCAGATATACGACGAGGTGAAGCGCCACTTCCAGGAGCTGGTCTTCAAGACCGTCATACAGCGCAACGTCAAGCTCTCGGAGAGTCCGTCGCACGGACTGCCCGTCATCCTCTACGACGCCGACTCCACCGGCTCCAAGAACCACCTGGCACTGGCCAAGGAAATCATCGGGAAGAACAGCTGACCCCCTCTCTCACCCCCCCCTCTAAACCATAACGCAAGACAATGGCAGTACACAAGAAATATGCTAAAGGCAGTACCGTCCTCGGCCGCGGGCTCGACAACATCGCCAACGGCCGCGGCCTCGACGCCCTTATCGACACCACCGACGTGCGCACGCAGGGCTCGTCAAACCTCAACGAGATACCCATCGGCCAGATAGAGCCCAATCCCGACCAGCCTCGCCGCGAGTTCGACGAGACGGCCATGCGCGAGCTGGCTGCCAGCATACAGACCATGGGCATCATCGCCCCCATCACCCTGCGGCAGGTGGCTCCCGACCGCTACCAGATCATCGCCGGCGAGCGACGCTGGCGCGCTTCGCAGCTCGCAGGGCTCACCACCATACCGGCCTACATACGCACAGTGGAAGACGAGAACGTCATGGAGCTGGCACTCGTGGAGAACATACAGCGCGAAGACCTCAACGCCATCGAGATAGCCCTGGCCTACGAGCATCTGGCCGAGACCACCGGCATGACGCAGGAGCGCATCTCCGAGCGTGTGGGCAAGAGCCGCACCGCCGTGACCAACTACATGCGGCTGCTCAAGCTGCCGGCACAGATACAGATGGCCCTCAAGAACCGCGAGATAGACATGGGACACGCCCGCGCACTGCTCTCGCTCGACTCGCCATCGCTACAGCTCAAGGTGTTTCGCGAAGTGCTCAAAAACCAGTACTCCGTGCGCAAGGTAGAGGAGATGGTGCAGATGCTCAAGAGCGGACAGGACGTGCAGGCTGCCAAGAAGAAAATCACCTCCGTGCAGCAGCTGCCCGAGCACTGTCAGGCTGCAAGAGACCGCCTGTCCGACATCTTCAGCACCACCGTGCAGATGACCTGCACACCGCAGGGCAAGGGCAAGATATCCATACCCTTTGCCAACGAGCAGGAGCTGCAGCGCATCATGGACGCACTCGGCAGCCGGCTGAAATAGTCGCCCTGGCGTCCCCCCCCACACAAAACGACCCACCGATGAGCATCAGTAAGCCCTATATATATATAATAAGGTGTAGCGAGCGCCCCCTGCGCCCCTTGCTCCTGTTGCTGCTGGCCCTCACTGCGGCCACTGTCGCGAGGGCACAGACGGCCGCCGACAGCACCCTGGGGGCTCGCGCCGCATCGCTCGCCGACACGCTCGTCGTGGCCAGCGACAGCATCGTCGAGGCCGTCGACTCCATGTATGCAGCACTGCTCACCGACAGCACGCTCGCCGCCACGGCCGACAGCGCACTCACGACAGTACCGTCAGTCGTCATAGACCAGCGCCTCAAGCACGTAGGCAAGAAAAAACGCGACTGGACCAACTGGCGCCCCAACCCGCAGCGCGCACTGTGGCTCGCACTCGTCATACCCGGCGGCGGACAGATATACAACCGCAAGTACTGGAAGCTGCCCATCGTCTACGGAGGATTCGTGGGATGCATCTACGCCATGATGTGGAACAACATGATGTACAGCGACTACTCACAGGCCTATCTCGACATCATGGACGACGACCCCAATACGGCCAGCTACAACAAGTTCCTGCACCTGGGACGCACTATCGACAAGTCCAACGAGGACCGCTACAAGCAGATATTCAAGAGCCGCAAGGACAAGTACCGCCGCTGGCGCGACCTCAGCTTCTTCACCATGCTCGGCGTCTATGCCATCTCCGTCATCGATGCCTACGTCGACGCCGAACTGTCCGACTTCGACATCTCCAAGGACCTCAGCCTGAAGGTGCGTCCCACCATCATGGGCAACGGCGCAACGGCCTTGACCAACAACACTAACCCGCTGCGCAGCACGTCGCTCGGCGTGAACTGCAGCCTGAATTTCTAACAACGACCCCACACATGAAGATTATCCACACCACACATCCTGACGACCAGTCTTCCACACGCCACGGCCACCCCCTGCGCTCGCTCGGCCTCGCCCTTGGCTTCAGCCTCCTGCTGGCCATGCCCGCACAGGCACAGATAGTCCTCGACGACGACGAGGAGGACGACGAGGAAGAGGTCGTCGACGACGACGATACTACCGACGACGAGATCACCGTGACCGACCTCGAGGGCAACGAGGAGCAGGTGGAGTTTCCCGAGGCCATGACCTACGACCTCGATTCGCTCATGAACCTCTACATGTCCAAGACCTATCTCGCGCCCGACAACGACTGCCGCATGCGCGACGAGAATCCCACCTTCACCAAGGAGGAATACATCGACCGCCTGAGCCGCATGCCCACCGCCATGGAGATGGCCTACAACGACGTGGTGCGCGCCTTCATCGACCGCTACACCGGACGGCTGCGCCGCTCCGTGGGCTACATGCTCGGTGCCGCCAACTTCTACATGCCCATCTTCGAGGAAGCCCTCGAGGCCTATCAGGTGCCCCTGGAGCTGAAGTATCTGCCCGTCATCGAGTCGGCACTCAACCCCACGGCCGTCTCACGCGTGGGCGCCACCGGACTATGGCAGTTCATGCTCGCCACGGGAAAGGCATACGGACTCAACGTCAACACGCTCGTCGACGAGCGCCGCGACCCCGTCAAGTCCAGCTATGCCGCAGCACGCTACCTGCGCGACCTCTACCGCATCTTCGGCGACTGGAACCTCGTCATCGCTGCCTACAACTGCGGACCGGAAAACATCAACAAGGCCATACGCCGTGCCGGCGGCGACACCAAGGACTACTGGCACATCTACCCCTACCTGCCTAAGGAGACGCGAGGCTACGTGCCCGCCTTCATCGCGGCCAACTATGCCATGAACTACTACTGCGAGCACAACATCTGCCCCATGACGTCGCGCCTGCCGGCCAAGACCGACACCGTCGTCGTCTCGCGACAGGTCCACCTCAACCAGGTGGCGGCCGTCCTCGGCATCGACCTGCAGATGCTGCGCACGCTCAACCCCGTCTATCGCCGCGACATCGTGCCCGGCAACACCGCACCCTCGGCCATACGCCTGCCACAGGACCAGGTCACACGCTTCATCGACCTCGAAGACTCCATCTACGCCTTCCGCGCCAGCGAGCTCCTCACCAAGCGCGCAGAGGTAGAGGTCAACGACGACGCACCCACCTTCGTCAGCAAGCGCCACACGGCCACACGACGCTCCTCGGTGAGGGGCGCACGAGGCAAGCGTGCCCGTGCCGCTGCCTCACACAGCGTCAAGGTGCGCCGCGGCGACACACTCTCGGCCATTGCCAGGCGAAACGGCACCACCGTGGCCAAGCTGCGCAAGCTCAACGGCATCAAGGGCAGCAATATCCGTGCAGGAAAGAACATCAGGGTAAGATAGGCCCCCAAAAAACACAGAAACCCCGTAACCACTATGGATGACGACCAACTCCGGCGCGAAGCCGCCGACAACCAGCTCATCAACGCAGCCTTCCAGCGGCTGCTCAACGACTACCTCAACTCCCGGCACCGCAAGAAGGTAGACCTCATCACCAAGGCGTTCAACTTTGCGCGCCAGGCCCACAAGGGCGTGCGCCGGCTCTCGGGAGAGCCATACATTATGCACCCCATCGCCGTGGCACAGATAGCATGCAGCGAGATAGGACTCGGCAGCACCAGCATCTGCTCGGCACTGCTGCACGACGTCGTGGAAGACACCGACTACACCGTAGAGGACATCGAGAACATGTTCGGACCGAAGGTGGCACAGATCGTCGACGGACTCACCAAAATCTCCGGCGGCATCTTCGGGCAGCAGGCATCGGCACAGGCCGAGAACTTCAAGAAGCTGCTGCTCACCATGAGCGAGGACATACGCGTCATACTCATCAAGATAGCCGACCGCCTGCACAACATGCGCACGCTCGACTCCCAGCCGCCCAACAAGCAGTACAAGATAGCCGGCGAGACGCTCTATCTCTATGCACCCCTGGCCCACCGGCTCGGGCTATACAAGATCAAGTCGGAGCTCGAAAACCTTAGCTTCCGCTTTGAGCACCCCGAGGAGTACAACAGCATCGTCGAGAAGCTCGAGGCCACACGCGTGTCGCGACACGAGCTCTTCGACCTCTTCACCGCACCCATCGAGCAGCGGCTCAATGCCCTCGGACTGAAGTACCAGATCAAGGAGCGCATCAAGACACCTTACTCCATCTGGGCGAAGATGCAGAACAAAAACGTGGCCTTCGAGGAAATATACGACATACTCGCCGTCCGCATCATCTTCACCCCTACCAGCCGCGAGCTGGAGGTGAAGGAGTGCTTCAACATCTACGTCGAGCTCAGCCAGATATACAAGAGTCACCCCGACCGTCTGCGCGACTGGGTCAACCACCCGAAGGCCAACGGCTACCAGGCACTGCACGTCACCCTCATGTCGCAGCAGGGCCACTGGATAGAGGTGCAGATACGCTCCGACCGCATGGACGAGATTGCCGAGCAGGGATTTGCCGCACACTGGAAGTACAAGGAGGGCACCGACGACGCCGAGTTCAGCGAAGACGAGACCGAGCTCAACGAGTGGCTGCACACCATCAAGGAGATACTCGACGACCCGCAGCCCGACGCCATGGACTTCCTCGACGCCATCAAGCTCAACCTCTTTGCCAGCGAGATATTCGTCTTCACGCCAAAGGGCGAGATCAAGACCATGCCAGCAGGCGCCACAGCGCTCGACTTCGCCTTCACCATCCACACCTTCCTCGGCTCACACTGCATCGGAGCCAAGGTCAACCACAAGCTCGTGCCCATGAGCCACAAGCTCCAGAGCGGCGACCAGGTGGAGATACTCACCTCGAAGTCGAAGCACGTGGAGCCCTCCTGGATCAACTTCGTCACCACGGCCAAGGCGCGCGCCAAGATACAGGCGCTGCTGCGACGCGACAGCCGCGAGATGCAGAAGGCCGGCGAGGAGGTCTTTGCCGAGTTCATGCACAGCAACGGACTCGAGCCCAAGCAGGCACTGGCCGACAAGCTCGCCACCCTGCACGACCTGCCACACCGAGACGGACTCTACCAGGCGCTGGGCGAGGGCAAGATTATGCTCGGTACAAAGGACCTCGACGAGCTGGCCGGGAAAAACGAGAAAAGCGACAGCGGAGGCGGATGGCGCAAGTATGTGCCCTTCGTCAAGGCGAAGAAGAAGGACGACGACGAGCAGCCTGAGCTCTTCGTCGTCCCTGAGAAGTTCAACCGAAAGAAGCCCATCTTCATCACCGACGACAACATCACGCAGTACATCTTCCCCGACTGCTGCCACCCCATACCGGGCGACGACGTGCTCGGCTTCATCACCACCAAGAACCAGATAGAGATACACAAGCGCGCCTGCCCCACCGCCAACCGCCTCAAGGCGAGCTACGGCAACCGTATACTCGACGCGAAGTGGGACATGCACAAGCGGCGATTCTTCGATGCCACCATACGCCTCACGGGCATAGACCGCCGCGGACTGGTCAACGAGGTGACGCGCGTCATCTCCACACAGCTCAACGTGGACATACGACGACTCATGTTCACCACCGCCGACGGCATCTTCGAGGGCGACATCGACCTGCGCATACACGACTGCGACGACCTCAACCGCGTCATCAGCTCCCTCAAGGCCATCGACGACCTTAAGGAGATTTCCAGAATCATGTAAACGTGAGAGAATATGAAAAAGACCCTTACCCTCCTGCTCCTCCTCGTGGCTGCCGCAGTGCAGGCGGCCTCGCCGTATGACAACCCCGACACCATCGTCGTGGCACGCGACGGCACAGGACAGTTCCGCACCATCGACGAGGCCATCGAGGTGTGCCGTGCCTTCATGGACTATCACAAGGTCATCTACGTGAAGTGCGGCACATACAAGGAGAAGCTCGTCGTCCCCTCCTGGCTGCAGAACATCGAGATATGCGGCGAAGACCGCGACCGCACCGTCATCACCTACGACGACCACGCCAACATC
>CAJOHP010000088.1 GCA_905234355.1 uncultured Prevotella sp.
AGTTAAACAAAGAATTAAGTACGAAGAGCCGTGTGATGGGAGACTGTCAAGCACGGTTCCGTGAGAAGGGAGGGTGAAAGTCCCTCTACTTACTCGATAGAGTCATAAAAAGGCTGATGGCTCTATGTCGGGAGTTCTTTGAATGCAATTCATAGCAGAACGTGGAATTGAGAACGGTCTCCAATTCGTAACCCCGATTTTTCTCAATCCTCCGCACTGCCTTTATATAAAGAAGAATTGCTTTTCTTTCCAAAGTTACGAAGAAAAAAATCACGTCCATTCCTTTTGCGCTTCCATGCTTTTTCCGTACTTTTGCACTCGAAAACGCGAAACGACAAGCCCATGACCCTCCGACAGACCACCTTGCTGCTCCTGCTGACGGCCCTGACGGCCCTTCATGCCACCGTGCGGCACGCCGCGCCCACCGGCACCGACCAGCAGGGACTATCGCCACAGACGCCCGGACGCATTGATGCCATGATCAAGCTGCTCCAGCCCGGCGACACCCTGCTGCTCGCCGACGGGCAGTACGACTTGAAGCGGAAACTCTTCATCGCTCAGAGCGGGCGCCCCGACAGTCTCATCACCATCTGCGCCGCCCCAGGCGCACGCCCCGTGCTCGACTTCCGGTGGCAACCCAACGGCAACGGCAACAACGGCATACAGATGAAAGGCAGCTACCTGCACCTCAAAGGACTCACCGTGCGCTATGCCGGATACAAGGGCGTGTGGCTGGAGTATGCCAGCCACTGCGTGATAGAGCAGCTCGACGTCTACGGCTGTTGCAACGCGGGCATACAGCTGCGCAAGGGAGGGCACAACCTGGTGCTCAACTGCGACGCCCACGACAACTTCGACTACCAGGACGACGGCAGCAACGCCGACGGCTTTGCCGACAAACAAGGGGGAGCGCCTTACCCCGGCAACACCTACATAGGCTGCAGGGCATGGCACAACAGCGACGACGGATGGGACTCCTACCAGCGCACCACCGGCGACAGCGTGCCCACACGATACATAGGCTGCATAGCCTACGCCAACGGGCCGGCCTTCTTCGACCTCTCGCAGCATCCCAGGGTCAACGGCATCGACGCCACGCTCGACTGCTTCAAGGGCAAGGACCTCAAGCACTTCCCCAACGGAGGAAACTCCAACGGCTTCAAGGTGGGAGGAAAGGGCACCCCACACCATGTGGAACTCGTGGGATGTCTTGCCGTGGGACACCGTGCCAAGGGCTTCGACCAGAACCACAACACAGGCACCATGAGCATCATGGCGTGCACGGCCTATCAGAACGGCGTCAACTTCGGGTTCGGCAACCTGGAGCCCTGCCGCCTTTCGCTCGTGGGATGCACCAGCGTGAGTCCCAAAGAGCACCATGTGCTCACGCCGCCCAACGGGCAGACACAGCAGGTAGCCAACACATGGAACAGCGGCCTGCCGCTCGACGCCGCCGACTTCGAGAGCCTGGACGTGGCACAATATATCCTCGCGCCCCGCCGCGCCGACGGGTCGCTGCCCGACACGCCGCTGCTCAGGCGCAAATGATGCCACTCACTCCCACCCCCCGACCATCTTATGACCGACACCCCATCTGCTCTATCGCCCGTCATCACAGCCTACGACATGGGCTCCGGCGTGACCGCCTTCAGCACCACGCGCCACGGCGGCTGTAGCACGGGGCTCTATGCCTCGCTCAACGTCAATCCCTACTGCGGCGACGACCCGCACCATGTGGCCCGCAACCGCGCGGCGCTCTGCCGCCACTTGGGCATCGCGCCCGACCGGCTGCTGCTGCCCCACCAGACCCACCAGACCCGCGTGGCCTGCATAGACAGCCACTTCATGAGCCTGCCCGCCGATGCACAGCAGGCGGCCCTGGAAGGCGTCGACGCCCTCACGACAAGCCTCGAGGGCCTCTGTATAGGTGTGAGCACGGCCGACTGCATACCCGTGCTGCTCTACGACCCGGTCAGGAGAGCCGTTGCCGCCATACACGCCGGATGGCGCGGCACGGTGCAGCGCATCGTCAGACACGCCGTACACACGATGGTCCAGACCTATGGCACCCGGCCGGCCGACATCGTGGTACAGATAGGGCCGGGCATCGGCATGGAGCGCTTCGAGGTGGGACAGGAGGTCTACGACGCCTTCGCACAGGCAGGATTCGACATGGACCGCATCAGCCGCCGATACGACAAGTGGCACATAGACCTGCCCCTGTGCAACAGTATGCAGCTGGCCGAGGCCGGCGTGGCGCAAGGCCATATAGCCCGCTCGGCCGCCTGCACCTTTGAGCAGCATCACACCTACTTCTCAGCCCGGCGGCTGGGCACAGCCTCGGGACGCATGCTCACCGCCATCATGCTGGAGCATGGGCAGTGAGCAGCATGCGCTGCACGTCGGAGAGTGTGCGGGCCACCTGGATGTGCTGCTGCCACGGGCCGCGCATGGCCCCACGGGCCGACAGGTCGTCGAGACAGGCCACGAGCGAGTCCCAGTAGCCGCCGATGTTCCACAGCACAATGGGCTTGCGGTGATAGCCCAGCGTGTGCATGGCGGCCACGGTGAACAGCTCGTCGAGCGTGCCCAGACCGCCCGGCAGCACCACGAAGGCATCGCTGCGGCACATCATCTCCTGCTTGCGGTCGGTCAGGTCTTCACACGCTATCTCCACATCCATCCACACACTGGCCTTGCCCATCTGGCTGATGCGCCTGGGCACCACGCCTATCACACGGCCGCCCGCCTCACGGGCGGCTTGGCTCACGGCGTGCATCAGGCCCGCATCGTGGCCACCGAACACGATGGCGTGGCCGCACGAGGCCGACCACGCTCCCAACTCTCGCGCCGCATCGAAGCATGCAGGCGCCATCTGCTCATTGGCAGAACAAAACACACAGATAGTCATAACGGGGGGCAAAGGTAGTCTTTTTTTGGCAAAGGGCGAAAGCTTTCCGACTTTTTTCCTGATGCTCAACGGATGAAAGCCGATTTACACCCACTTATTTGGCGCTTTCAAAAAGAATGCGTAACTTTGCACCACTATATTTCTTCTACATTATTATATATATATATATATGAGAACACGTCTACTTACCCTGGCATTGTCGGTACTGTCGTTGGCCAGTGCCTCTGCCAAACCCATCACTCGTGAGCAGGCCCTGCAGCGTGCCTGCACCTTCATGGCCGAGCAGCGCGACTTCCGCCGGCTGTTGCCCGTGGTCGACGACAGGCGCCTGGCCCCGCGGCGACGCGGCGCACAGACGGCTGGCGAGGTGCTGCCCTACTACGTCTTCGACAAGGGCAACGGCGAGGGCTACGTGATCGTCTCGGGCGACGACCAGACCATCGGTGTGCTGGGCTACTGCGACGACGGCACCTTCGACTACGAGCAGCTACCGCCCAACATGCGTGAGTGGCTCGACGACTACGCCCGGCAGATAGCCCTGCTGCAGAGCGGCGACGCCGTGGCCCGGCGTGCACCCTCTACCCACCCCAAGGTGGAGCAGCTCATGACGAGCAAATGGAGCCAGGGCAACCCCTACAACCTCAACTGTCCGCTCGACGGCGGCAGCCGCTCGGTCACCGGCTGCGTGGCCACCGCCATGGCACAGCTGCTCTACTACAACCGCGAGCGCTCCGTGAGCGAGACCACAGCAGCCATACCTGCCTATGAGACCTGGACGAAGAAAATCAGAGTAGCCGCCATACCCGCCGGCTCGCCTATAGACTGGAGCCACATGGCCGACACCTACGGCGCGGCCACCGACCTGCAGAAGAAGGCCGTGGCCGACCTCATGCTCTACTGCGGAGCAGCGGCCAAGATGGACTACACCGCCAGCTCGTCGGGAGCACAGTCGTGGGATGCCTATCAGGCCTTCGCCAAATACTTCGGCTACGGCAAGTCGGTGAAGTACTACAGCTATCAGGACATAGCCACCGACGAGCAGTGGGACGCCATCGTCTATGCCGAGATGGCCGCCGGACGGCCCATCTACATCAGCGGTTCCAACAGCGAGGGCGGACACGCCTTCGTCTGCGACGGCTACGACGGCAACCTGCGCTACCACATCAACTGGGGATGGGGCGGACAGAGCGACGGCTACTACTACCTCACCAACCTCACGCCCGGTCAAGGACAGGGCATCGGCGGCAGCAGCTCGGGCTACAACTCCTACCGCGAAATCATCGTGGGCTTGGAGCCCGAGAACTACGGCGCCAAGGCCATGAGCTTCGCCGACGCCACAGCCAAGCGCATCTGCCTGGCACACTTCGACGCCGACGCCGACGGCACCGTGAGCTACAGCGAGGCCGCCGCCGTGACCACGCTGGGCGACGCCTTCCAGGGACAGACCACGCTGAAGACGTTTGCCGAGCTCTACTACTTCACCTCGCTCACCGCCCTGCCCGACGATGCCTTCGCCGGCTGCAGGCAGCTGGAGAGCGTCAAGCTGCCCAAGGCACTCACCGTCATAGGCCAGCGCGCCTTCAAGGGCTGCGACAAGCTGCGGCAGCTCATCCTGCCCTCGGGCATCACCGCCATAGGGCAGGAGGCCTTCGACGGATGCAAGCAGCTCACGCAGATGGAACTGCCCACGGCGCTCACCGCCATAGCACCCGCCACGTTCAGGGACTGCCAGTCGCTCACCGCCATCGGCCTGCCGCTCGCCGTCGACGCCATAGGCAGCGAGGCCTTTGCCCGGTGCACAAGGCTCGCCAGCATGTCGGTGAAGACCTTCAGGCCTGCCACCATCAGCATGGGCGACAACGTCTTCGACGGCACAGACCTGAGCAAAGCCACGCTACACGTCATGCAGGGCACCAAGGCTTTCTTTGCCGACGCGCCACAGTGGCAGCACTTCGGCACCATCGTCGAGCAGCGCGAGCTGTCGGCAGGACAGTTTGCCACCGTCGAGGCCGGACAGACCTACTACCTCTACAACGTGGCCACGGGCATGTATCTCACCAAGGGCGAGGCATGGGGCACGCAGGCCATCGTGAGCGAGAGCCCCATGCGCTTCAAGCTGGGCCACACGGCATCCATGCCCGAGGGCGTCTACTATCTCACCTCGCCCGACACGGGCAAGAGCGGCACCTACCTCTTCCGCACCACCAGCGACGACAACGTGGGGCAGGGCGTGGCGGCAGCCTTCGTCGACGGCACCTCGCTCACCCCGGCCACCTGCTACTGGCATATCACGCCCACGGCCGACGACGACCGCGTCTACACCATACAGACGCCTGCCACCGCCGCCACCTATCAGGAGGGTCTCTACTGGGGCGTGCAGACCGACCATGCCAGCAATGCCGCGGCACCCACCTACGGCGTCTATGCCGACGTGAGCTATGCCACCCACGCCAAGGGCTGCCAGTGGCAGTTCGTGCGCTACGACGAGGCCATCACCCAGCGCTATGAGGCAGCGCAGGTGCTGGCCAACCTGCTGGCCATAGCCAAGCGCCAAGGCGCCAAGGCCGGCGCCGAGCAGGCCGTCTACGACAACCTCGACAGCTCCACCGAGCAAATCCTGGCCGCACAGGCGTCGCTGCGAAAGAAGCTCAGTCTCGTGAGCTTTGCCGATGCCACGCTGCGCGACAACTGCATACGCCTCTTCGATGCCAACTTCGACGGCGAGCTGAGCTATGCCGAGGCGGCCGACGTGACCGACCTGGGATACTCCTTCACCTTCACGCGCAACACCGGCATCACTACCTTCGACGAGCTGCAATACTTCACCAGCGTGCCCAGCATCTACGGCAACACCTTCGAGGGATGCACCAACCTCGTCTCCATCGTGCTGCCCAAGGGCGTGGAGCACATCTACTACCGCGCCTTCATGGGCTGCAAGAAGCTCACGGCCATCAACCTGCCTGAGTATCTCAGCACCCTGGGCGACAACTGCTTCAACGGCTGCACGGCACTGCGCGAAGTGAGGGTGAGCAATCCCGACCCCGCCTCCATCTCTCTGGGCAGCGGCGTCTTCAGCGGTGTGGACCTGCAGCAGTGCACGCTCTACGTGCCCTTCGGCACCAAGGCGCTCTATGCCGCTGCCAGCGTGTGGAAAGACTTCGGCGCCATCGTCGAGATGCGTGCCGCCACCCGACCGGCCTTCAGCACCATAGCTGCCGGAGCCAAGGGCTATCTCTGCCATGTGGCCACACGCAAGATGGTGGCCATGGGCGAAGCCTACGGCACACAGTCGGTCGTGGCACGCACAGGACGCCTGTACCTGGTGAAGCGCACCAGCACCATGGCCGACGGGCTCGTCTATCTCGAAGACGCCGCGACGGGCAAGGTGCTCTTCCGTACCGACACCGACGAGAAGGTGGGGGCTGGCGTCAGAGCATGCTTCGGCGACGGCACACTCTCGGCCAAGGCCTACTGGAGCGTGCAGCCCGTGGAGGGACAGGACCACGTCTTCACACTCTCGCTGCCCGAGACCGACGCGGCCTACGTGCCAGGACAATACCTGGGCATACACGACATGAGCGAGACGGCGGGCATCTACTGGGACGTAGAGGGGCAGAACAGCCAGACGGCCTGGACCTTCATCAGCGAGGACGATATGCGGCAGGCCGCACAGACCGACGACGTGGCCGGCCGGCTGCGGCAGATGCTGCTGCTGGCCCGCGAGCGCGGCATCGATGCCGCCGACGAGCAGGCCGTCTACGACAACGCGCTAAGCACTGCCGACGACCTCAGAGTGGCACTCCTCGGCGTGCGCAACAAGCTGCAGCTCGTCACCTTCGACGATGCCGGCGCGCAGACGCTCTGTCTCGACGCATGGGATGCCGACGGCGACGGCGAGCTGTCCTTCGCCGAGGCCGCTGCCGTGACAGACCTGGGCGAGGTGTTCCGCGCTGCCACCGACGTCAAGAGCTTTGCCGAGCTGCGACACTTCACCTCGCTCACTCACATACCCGACAATGCCTTCCGCGGAGCCAGCAATCTGCAGATGCTCTATCTCCCGCCAAGCGTCAGGAGCATAGGAACCTACGCCTTCGTGGGCTGCAACGTGCTCAGGAGCATCGTGCTGCTCAACGACGGGCAGGTGGTGGACTTCGGACGCTGCAACCTCGCTGTGCAGAGCACGGTCTACGTGCCAGAGCAGCTCATCGCGGCCTACCAGGCCGACGACAGCTGGTCACAGCGCACCGTCACACCCTACACCGGACAGCCTGTGGTCACCGCCACGGCAAGCCGCATCTACGGACGCTCCGTGGCCAGCATCGCCGTGCAGGTGCTCGGAGCACCCGTCACGGGCACACCAGTATGCACCTGCGACGCCATTGCCGACGTGGCGCTGCCCGTGGGCACCTATCCCATCACCGTGCAGCAGGGCACCGTCACCACACTCGGCGCACAGATGAAAGAGGGCGTGCTCACCATAGAGCCGGCCACGCTCACCGCCACGGCCAAGAGCTACACACGCCGCGTGGGCGAAGACAACCCCACCTTCGAGGTGACCATCAAGGGCTTCCGCAACCACGAGACCGAGGCACAGCTCACCGCACTGCCCACGGCCACCTGCAGCGCCACAAAGGACAGCCCCGCCGGCACCTACGACATCGTCGTCGACGGAGGCGAGGCACAGAACTACGTGTTCAGCTACACAGCCGGCACGCTCACCATCGTCGGGTCCGACGGCATAGGCCACGCCACCCTGTCCGCAGGCAGCAGCCACACGCTGCACGACCTGCAGGGCCGGCGCATCAAGGGACAGCCTGCAAGGCAGGGCATCTACATCGTGGACGGAAAGAAAACGTCAATCAGATAGCACACAGACATGGAGCAAATAAGACTGACCAAGGCTGCCGTATGGACCGAGGTGCGCGACTATCTCACCATAGCCGTGGGCATGCTGAGCTACTGCATAGGGTGGGGCATCTTCCTGCTGCCCAACAACATCACCACGGGCGGCGTGGCCGGCGTGTCGTCCATACTCTTCTGGGCCACGGGCTTCCCCGTGCAGTCCAGCTACTTCATCATCAACGCCGCACTGCTGCTCATCGCCCTCAGGGTGCTGGGATGGCGCTTTTGCGTGAAGACCATCTATGCCGTGACGGTGCTCACCGTGGGCGTGGCTGCCGTGCGTGCCCACTACGACGGACACCTGCTGGCCGACCAGCCCTTCATGGCGGCCATCATCGGTGCCGTGTTCTGCGGATGCGGCGTGGGGCTGGGACTGTCGTCAAACGGCTCGACGGGCGGCACCGACATCATCGCGGCCATCATCAACAAGTATCGCGACATCTCGCTCGGGCGCGTCATCATGCTCTGCGACGTCATCATCATCTCCTCCAGCTACCTCGTGCTGCGCGACTGGGAGAAGGTCATCTATGGCTACGTGGTGCTCTACGTCACCGCCTTCTGCATAGACCAGGTGGTCAACTCCAGCCGCTCCTCGGTGCAGTTCTTCATCGTCAGCCAGAAGTGGGAGCAGATAGGGCGCCGCATCAACTTGGCCCACCGCGGATGCACCGTCATCGACGCCACCGGTTTCTACACCGGCCACGAGGTGAAGATACTCTTCGTGCTGGCCAAACGGCGAGAGAGCAGCGTCATCTTCCGCATCATCAACGAGACCGACCCCGACGCCTTCGTCTCGCAGAGTGCCGTCATCGGCGTCTACGGCGAGGGATTCGACCACTTCAAGGTCAGGCGCAAGCAGGACAAGATGCCGGCTCCCGCTACGGGGGACTGAAGCCACAAGACCGGGAAAAGACAAAGACAAGGAAAACAAGACTATGGGTATATAGGTGGGTTCTATTAGTAAGCGTAAAATAATAAGTTGGTAAAAAAATGATGAACACGAATTACCATTAATTATCCATTAACTGAACTTTCCCACCCCCATAAAGGAAGTAAAGTCTTTGTCTATCAAGAATTAGAGAATTAGAGAATTTACCCATGAAAAGAATTGATAAGAATT
>CAJOHP010000089.1 GCA_905234355.1 uncultured Prevotella sp.
ATCGTACTCATGCTGGCGGAGTTTCCTCACCTCGTCAGCGTAGATACATGATTCTTGGTCCAGCTTGGAAGAGCATAGAATCACTCCGTTTACATCTCTTTTAGGACGATATTTATAATCTCCATCAGGTGTAATACCTATCACAGACGATTTGTCCCAAATAGGGGTACGTATAATTCGGTTTATTGATTCGATAACCCTTTTGCGTTTTGGATTACATGGGTCGTAAACTGGATATGCTTCAACAATCAGATACCATTCTTCCTTATACTCCGACTTGCGGAGCTTAACGGTCACTTTTGTGTTTAATAACTTCTTTCTCATATTTTGTTTGTTTAAAGCGATTTATACAAGTTGTCGATTTCCTTTTTGGGTGCATAGACATAGTTCCCAATTTGTCGGGTAGGGATGGAATACTTTCTGATATGTGCCCAAACTGTGCTATCGTCTATCCTGAATTTCTTGGAGATTTCGCCGATAGTATAACAATTTTCTGGTTCCATGTCGTAGAGACGTGGTAGTAAATGCTCATCCTTGATGGGCTCTTCACGCAAAGGAACTATCATTTCCAACTGCTTGCGAGAAATGCGGATGAGCCTTTCCCCAATATTTGTATAAGGTAGTCGGCCTTTGCGTATCAGACGATAGATGGTATCCCTGCTGATGGCATACATGGCGACAGCCTCCTTCACACTGATGAAGTCTCTTTCATCAGGAATGTGTTGAGCAATTAGATTCAGTTGCTCTTCTTTGGCTTTTGCTGCCTTTCGTTTCTTGTAGGCAATGTCAGTACAATGTCTACAACAGTAGCGGGAATCTAATGTCTTTGCGATAAAGGTGTTCCCACATACTTCACATTTGCGTTTGATTTGAAATTTTGCTTCTGGCATAATTCTTTGAATTTAAGTATGTATAAGTACTAATAAGTATATATAGGTTGCATCTTGTCGCAAATTTAGTCGCGTTACATGAATGTCGCAAAAATGGGATAAATAAGGGCATAATAAAAGCATAGCAAACATGAGGGCATAAAAAACAAATAGCGTGTAACTCATTGAGCTACACGCCATTTGATAGTGTTTTGTTATGTCTTTACTTATGCGTCTCATTTCACCTCCTCGAAGTCGGCGTCCTGGACGTCGTCGTTGGGATTGCCAGCCTGCGTCTGCTGTCCTCCCTGGAAGCCTGCGCCTGGTCCTGCCTGCTGGCCACCGGGCTGAGCGCCGCCGGCCTGACTGTACATCTTCTGCGAGGCGGCCTGCATCACCTGGTTGAGGTTATTGATGGCGGTGTCGATGGCCTGTATGTCACCGCTCTTGTGAGCGTCCTTCAGCTGCTGGACAGCGGTCTCCACGTTGGCCTTGTCGGCACCGAGCTTGTCGCCGTTCTCATTGAGGAAGGTCTCGGTCTGGAAGATCATCGAGTCGGCCTGATTCATCTTGTCGATGCGCTCGCGCTCCTTCTTGTCGGCCTCAGCATTGGCCTCAGCCTCCGCCTTCATGCGGTTGATCTCGTCCTGGGAGAGTCCGGAGCTGGCCTCGATGCGTATGGCCTGTTCCTTACCGGTAGCCTTATCCTTGGCCGAGACCTTGACAATGCCGTTGGCGTCGATGTCGAAGGTCACCTCGATCTGTGGTACGCCGCGGCGAGCGGGAGCGATGCCAGTGAGGTTGAACTGTCCGAGGCTCTTGTTCTGAGCGGCCATGGGTCGCTCGCCCTGGAGCACGTGGATGGTCACCTCGGTCTGATTGTCGGCTGCCGTCGAGAAGGTCTCGCTCTTCTTGCACGGTATGGTGGTGTTGGCCTCGATGAGCTTGGTCATCACGCCACCGAGGGTCTCGATGCCGAGTGTCAGCGGAGTGACGTCGAGCAGTACGATGTCCTGTCCGGTCTCCTGGTTGAGGATGGCACCCTGTATGGCAGCGCCCACGGCCACGACCTCATCGGGGTTGACGCCCTTCGATGGTTCCTTACCGAAGTAGTTCTTCACGAGTGCCTGAACAGCGGGAATACGGCTTGAACCGCCCACGAGGATCACCTCGTCGATGTCGCTGGTCTGTATGCCTGCGTCGCGCACGGCGTTCTGGCAGGGCACGAGACAAGCCTGTATGAGGTTGTGGGCCAGCTGCTCAAACTTGGCGCGAGTGAGCGTCTTCACCAGGTGACGCGGCACGCCGGCCACGGGCATGATGTAAGGCAGGTTTATCTCGGTCGAGGTAGAGCTGGACAGCTCTATCTTGGCCTTCTCAGCAGCCTCCTTGAGTCGCTGCATGGCCATGGGGTCGGCGGTGAGGTCGGCATTCTCGTCGTTCTTAAACTCCTCGACGAGCCAGTCGATGATGACCTGGTCGAAGTCGTCGCCGCCCAGGTGTGTGTCGCCGTTGGTGGAGAGCACCTCAAAGACGCCGCCGCCGAAGTCGAGGATAGAGATATCGAATGTGCCGCCGCCGAGGTCGAAGACGGCAATCTTCATGTCCTTGTTGGTCTTGTCTATGCCGTAGGCCAGTGCAGCAGCCGTAGGCTCATTGACGATGCGTCGCACGTTGAGTCCGGCTATCTGTCCAGCCTCTTTGGTGGCCTGTCGCTGCGAGTCGCTGAAGTATGCCGGCACGGTGATGACGGCGTCGGTGACCTCCTGTCCGAGATAGTCCTCGGCGGTCTTCTTCATCTTCTGCAGCACCATGGCACTGATTTCCTGCGGGGTGTACTTACGCCCGTCGATATCCACACGGGGATAGCCTCCCTCGTTGACCACCGAGAAAGGCACTCGGCTGATTTCCTTCTCCGTCTGCTGCCATGTCTCGCCCATGAAGCGCTTGATGGAGTAGACGGTCTTCTTCGGGTTGGTGATGGCCTGGCGCTTGGCAGGGTCGCCAATCTTGCGCTCGCCGCCATCGACGAAGCCCACTACGGAAGGTGTGGTGCGCTTGCCTTCGCTGTTTGCAATGACTACCGGCTCGTTGCCTTCAAAGACGGCCACACACGAGTTGGTTGTACCTAAATCGATTCCAATAATCTTTCCCATAATTGTTATTCTTTTTTATTTGTTATTTTTTTCGTACTTATTGCGGCCTTAAGCCACAGATATTATAGCAAAGCGCATGCCAAAATGCTAAAAATGCTGTATGAAGAGCGAATTATTGCGTCAAATTGTCACAAGTATAAAATATTTTTTCTATCTTTGCAGGCAAAATGAGCCTGATGGCTTGTCATACTTTCATTATCTCGTATATAACAAACAAGGTGTAAGAGTCAAAATGAAGAAGTCTATACTTTTGTCTGCCATGCTCTTTGCAGCTGTGACAGCGAGTGGCCAAGGCGATGCCGAGTCATATCTGAAATACACGAAGAACGCCAAGCCCGCCTCGACAGTGGCAGCCGCCGACACGGCCAAGACGAAGAAGGAGAAGGCTCGTGACGTGATGAACGAGAAGTTTCCCTACCGCGGTCTGTGCGAGTGGGAGCCCGGCATGCGTTTCATGGTCGTGCCCGACAAGCGCGACCTGGTCATCCGCACCTTCACCGACTCGGTGACGGGCCAGAAGGTGAGCAACAGTCCGCTGCGCCACAAGATATTTGTCTATACAGGCCACGACGACTTGGAGGGTCACGGCCGCGTGCACTTCCGCTGTGAGGAAGACCAGCGCCGCTACTACTACGAGGTGCCGACAGGCTCGTTCGACGACTACTGCCTCACCAAGTTCGGTGTGCCGGCACTGGCCTATCTGGGCGATGTAGACATAGCACGCAAGGAGCTGCTTGGCAAGACGCTGACGACGAAGGCGCTGAAGTACTACCGCGACGTGGAGTACGGCAGCGACGGCGCCGAAGAGGTGACCATGGAAGGCACGGGCCACGTGGTGAAGGTGGTGGCCATCGGCGTGGGCACGCGCCGTTTCCCGGTGAAGATCATCGTGAGCGGCCCGACGAAGAAGGGCGACAAGACGGAGCAGGAGTTCTACCAGTATGTGGCCATCAGCCGCACCAACTGCGGTCTGCGCGGCGACGAGTTCAGCCTGCGTGAGAACCAGAACCACACCTTCGAGACGGCCTTCGACATGAAGGACGACCTGGCCTCGGCTGGTGCCTACGCCGGCTGGGTGGGCAAGACCGTGTGCACCAACTATGCCACGCAGATGCGCAATGCCAGTGACAAGCTGGTGACGGTGGCGCGCCTGTCGGTCTTCGTCATCGACAAGATTTCGCTGCAGAGTGGCAGCAGGTATGCCAAACTGACACTCCGTCAGGCCAACAACAGCAAGGTGGTCTACACCAAGGACGTGCTCTTCTCCGACATGGACGGCACGTCGAGCGTGTCGAAGCCCGAGCAGCGTGTCTTCGAGAAGCTCTTCATCGAGGGCGACCCCACGCTCCATCCCGACGTCAAGCCGCAGCACCTGGCCGCCATCACGCGTGGCAACATACAGGTGGGATTTACCGAGGCCGAGGTGCGCCTGTCGCGCCCCGACGAGCCCAGCGTCATCGACGAGGGCGACACCGTCATCTGGCTCTACAACCACTACAACACCCGCCGCGCCCGCGTGGTGTTCAGCAAGCTCAACCACCGCGTCATCAGCGTGAAGATGTAAGGGAAGCGCATAGCCATGGGCAAGATATACCGACTGAACCGCCGTTTCGACGACATGGTGGCCGACCGCAAGGAGGGCCAGCAGAACGACCTGATGGCCGACTTCTGGTATGCCGCCAAACAGATAAACGAACAACAAACCATAAAAGAAGAACGAAGAAAGATGAGCAGAATACTCATGATTGGCGCCGGTGGCGTCGCCACGGTGGCTGCATTCAAGATAGTGCAGAACGCCGACGTGTTCACTGAGTTTATGATAGCCTCGCGCCGCAAGGCGAAGTGCGACGCACTGGTCGAGGCCATTCACCAGAAGGGCTACACCATGCCCATAAAGACGGCTCAGGTCGATGCCGACGACGTGGAGCAGCTCAAGGCACTCTTTGCCAGCTACAAGCCCGAGCTGGTCGTCAACCTCGCCCTACCCTACCAGGATCTCACCATCATGGATGCCTGCCTGGCCTGTGGCTGCAGCTATCTCGACACGGCCAACTACGAGCCGAAGGACGAGGCCCACTTCGAGTACTCCTGGCAGTGGGCCTATCGCGACCGCTTCCGCGAGGCCGGTCTCACCGCCATCCTCGGATGCGGCTTCGACCCGGGTGTGACCAGCATCTTCACCGCCTATGCAGCCAAGCACCACTTCCAGGAGATGCAGTATCTCGACATCGTCGACTGCAACGCCGGCGACCACCACAAGGCCTTCGCCACCAACTTCAACCCCGAGATCAACATCCGCGAGATCACGCAGAAAGGCCTCTACTGGGAAGACGGGCGCTGGGTGGAGACCGAGCCGCTCGAGATACACCGCGACCTGACCTATCCCGAGATAGGTCCGCGCGACAGCTACCTGCTGCACCACGAGGAGATAGAGTCGCTTGTCATCAACTATCCCACCATCCGCCGCGCCCGCTTCTGGATGACCTTCGGCCAGCAGTACCTGAAGCACCTGGAGGTGATACAGAACATCGGCATGAGCCGCATCGACGAGGTGGAGTATGAAGCTCCGCTGGCCGACGGCAGCGGCACTGCACGGGTGAAGATAGTGCCCCTGCAGTTTCTCAAGGCCGTGCTGCCCAACCCGCAGGATCTGGGCGAGAACTACGAAGGCCAGACCAGCATAGGCTGTCGCATACGCGGCATCGGACACGACGGCAAGGAGCACACCTATTATATATATAATAACTGCTCCCACCGCGCCGCCTACGAGGAGACGGGCATGCAGGGCGTGAGCTACACCACGGGTGTGCCCGCCATGATAGGTGCCATGATGTTCTGCAAAGGCCTGTGGCGCAAGCCCGGCGTCTACAACGTGGAGGAGTTCGACCCCGACCCCTTCATGCAGGAGCTCAACCGTCAGGGCCTGCCCTGGCACGAGCTGCACGACATCGACCTTGAACTGTAGCAACAGGATTTATGACTGTCTGAATATAGCGTAGGGACGGGCTTCTAGCCCGTCCCTACTTTGACACCCCGCATGTGTTTCGGACAGGCATAAAGCCCGTCCCTATAGTGGGTGGCATGGTCAGTAAACGCGAAAAAACTGGGTACAACAAATTGATTTCGGAAGTCATAGGATTTCAATATCCGCCGCACAGGCCGGAAATTATAGTGCTATTAGCATTTTTCTTATTCAACAATCAGCTACTTTCATGGAATTGTATTATATTTGCATCAAAAATCCAATCAATTTATCAGTAAGCTGAAAAATTTAGTATGACAGAGAAGGTTCGTGCCGAAAGAAATAGAACGCTGACCATTTCGACAAGCGAAATTCCAACACTGGAAAAGTTTATATTCTCAGCAAATGACATTAAGCAGTCATTTGCCGATGATTCTATTATCAATGCAGATCTTTTCGACTGTCTTGACAATATTCCTAACGGATATTTCAATCTGATTATCATTGACCCTCCCTATAATCTTGATAAGGATTTCCACGGAAAAAAATTCTCCAGTATGAAATCTGACACTTATGAGGACTACCTAAGAAGTTGGTTTTATAAGGTCTGTGACAAGCTTGCTCCAAACGGCACACTATATATGTGTGGTGACTGGAAGTGTACTTCTTCCATGCAGAGAGTTATAGAAGAACGACTGACTGTCATTAACAGAATAACATGGCAAAGAGAAAAGGGAAGAGGTGCGAAATCAAATTGGAAGAATGCCATGGAAGACATTTGGTTCGCAGTCAACAATCCTAATGATTATTATTTTGACGTGGAATCTGTTATGATGAAACGCAAGGTCATTGCACCATACAGGGTAGACGGCAAGCCTAAAGATTGGGAAGAAACGGAATCGGGTAATTTCCGCATCACATATCCATCTAATTTCTGGGATGATATAAGCATACCATTTTGGTCAATGCCGGAAAACACTGATCATCCGACTCAAAAGCCAGAAAAGTTGTATGCCAAGTTAATACTTGCATCAAGTAAACCTGGTGATAAAGTTTTTGATCCTTTTTTAGGCAGTGGAACATCAGCTGTTGTAGCTCAGAAATTAGGAAGAAGATATTGTGGCGTTGAAGCCAATCGAGAGTACTGCCATTGGGCTGTCAAACGATTGATGAACGCTATCAGTGACAATACAATCCAAGGTTATGCCGACGGCGTGTTCTGGGAAAGAAATTCACACGCGCATACGCAGTGTTCTTTTTAATAATAAATTGCGTTCTCTTTAAACAAGGCACATCGGCCGGCCTGTTATTTGCAAGCTACTATCTGGTAGTTCTCGATGGTGCGGCGGTCTTTGCTGATGTTCAAGCCGACGGCAAAGACTGGGCGCTTGTCTTGGGCGAAACGCACGGCATAGTCTTTCGCCAGAATCTGTGCCGTGGCCTCCTGTGCACACTTTCCGAACTTAAACTCCAGGATGTAGATGGCATCCTGCATCTTCAGCGCGATGTCGAAGCGTCCGTCACTAGTCTGCCCCTCAGCCTCCACGTCGGCGCCGATACCCACCATCAGCGCATAGAACAACGCCTCGTAGAACTGCTCGCTTTGACTTTTATCCGTGATACTGTAGGGTATGCCAGCGTACCACTTGCGCACGCTCTCGAGAAACTCCTCGAAAGTGATCTTCTTGTCACGCAGATCCCACATAGCATTGTCCATGCGGCTCCTGCTGCCGACATACTCTGCACAATAATAGTTGTATAGCGCTCCCCCGAAACCGTCGCGCACCTCGGCGTTGGGAAAACCGAGCGTGAAGCGCTTGCGCTGGTAGTCATAGTCCTTGATGGTGAGGTAGCCGCTCTGGAAGAGCACGGGTATGGGGTCGGTGATGCGCTCCGTGGGGGCGTCGAACACACTCTTTTCGGCAGTGAAGCCCTCTAAGTCGGGCATGACGATGTGCTTCATCCGCAACAGGTTGATGAGCGACGAGGGCGTGCCCGTCGAGAACCAGTAGTTGTCTATCCATCCACGGTCGAAGGCGTAGAAGAGGCTCCACGGATTGTAGATGTCAGTCATCCGGTCGGTAAAGTGGTAGCCGTCGTACATACGTTTCAACTCGGCCACTACTTCATCGTAGCTCATGGGCTGGCGCCGACGCTGCCCCATGCGCTCGGCCAGCTGCTCGATGTCGGGCTTCAGCTGCGTGAAGAGCTCTTCCTCGGTGATGCCGCAGATGCCCTCGAAGTCGGGTTCGAAGGTCAGGTCGGTCAGGTTGTTCAGTTCGCTGAACACCGAAAGCTGCGAGAACTTCGAGATGCCCGTCAGAAACACGAAGCGCAGATACTGCGACATGCCCTTCAGCGGCGAAAAGAGGTCGCGCACACGCTGCCGCAGGTAGTCCTGCAGCTCTGGCTTGTGGATGCTGTCGAGCATCGGCGCGTCGTACTCGTCGATGAGCACCACCACCTTCTGGCCCGTCTGCTCGTAGGCTTTCCTGATTATGGCCGACAGGCGGTCGCTGAGGTTCTCGCCCTTGCCGTCTGGCAGGCCGTAGTCACGCTCATACCATTTCAGTATTCCGCCGCAGATGCTGTCAACGCTCTTCTCGTCGTAGTACTTGCCCAACGACAGGTCCAGCCGCAGCACGGGGTACTGCGTCCACTCCGTCTCCAACTTCTCCACAGCCATGCCACGGAACAGCTCGCGCCGCCCCTCGAAGTAGCACTGCAGCGTACTGATCAGCAGTGACTTGCCGAAGCGCCGCGGACGGCTCAGGAAGTAGTTGATGCCGCCGTGGTGCGCCAGTTCATAGACGTAGGCCGTCTTGTCCACGTAGACAGCCTTCCAAAAGGTTCGGCAGCCATTGCTGCCCGATGCCGTAGATTCTCTTCTCTGCCATAGCTCGTTGCGTGTTTCCGACTGCAAATATACGAAATATTTTGGAATATCAGCACATGTCGCGCTTGTTTTTCAGGTTCCGCAAGATGATGTATGGGCAATGCTGTCTGGTACAAACAGCATTACGACAGCAGTGGGGACAGGCATAATTGCCGACATTACACAAAAGCTGGGTGCAACAGTCTATTTGCAAAAAGCAAAAAAAGCAGATCCCTGCAAAGCACTTTGTGCTGCAGGGATCTGTCCAAAGGTAGAAAAAATAGTCGGAAAATCTTACACCAGGTCGGCACGTCCCTTGACCTCCTCGAGCACAGCCTTGGCAATGGCGCTGGAGAGCGGTGCGTGGTGGTCGTACTCCATGGAGCTGGTGGCACGACCGGAGGTGATGGTGCGCAGTGCGGTGACATAGCCGAACATCTCCGACAGTGGCACCTGAGCCTTGACGACGCGAGCGCCGCTGCGAGCCTCTTCCATGCCTTCCACCTGTCCGCGGCGCTTGTTCAGGTCGCCGATGACGTCGCCCATGTTCTCCTCGGGTGTGACCACCTCAAGCTTCATGATGGGCTCCATGAGCACGGGCTTAGCCTTGGCGCAAGCCTCCTTGTAGGCCATCTGGGCAGCAATCTCGAACGAGAGCTGGTCGGAGTCGACGGGGTGGAAGCCACCGTCGACGACGGTCACCTTCAGCGAGTCGACGGGATAGCCGCCCAGGATGCCGTTCTTCATGGCAGTCTCGAAGCCCTTCTGGATGGAGGGGATGAACTCCTTGGGGATGTTTCCGCCCTTGACCTCGTTGACAAACTGCAGGCCGGGGTTGTTCTTCAGGTCGTAGTCCTCGTCGACGGGACCTACCTTGACGAGCATCTTAGCATACTTACCGCGACCACCCGACTGCTTCTTGTAGACCTCTTCTATCTCCACTTCCTTGGTGATGGCCTCCTTGTAGTTCACCTGTGGCTTGCCCTGGTTGCACTCCACCTTGAACTCGCGCTTCAGACGGTCGATGATGATGTCGAGGTGCAGCTCGCCCATGCCCGAGATGATGGTCTGTCCGGACTGCTCATCGGTGCGCACGGTGAAGGTGGGATCCTCTTCGGCCAGCTTGGCCAGTCCGTTGTCGAGCTTGGCGATGTCGGCCTGCGACTTGGGCTCCACGGCGATGGAGATGACGGTGTCGGGGAAGGTCATGGACTCCAGCACGATGGGTTTCTCCTCGTCGCAGAGGGTATCGCCGGTGCGTATGTCCTTGAATCCCACTCCTGCGCCGATGTCGCCTGCGTCGATGGACTCCATGGGAATCTCCTTGTTGGAGTTCATCTGGAACAGACGGCTGATGCGCTCCTTCTTGCCCGATCGTGGATTGAACACATAGGAGCCAGCCTTGACGCTACCAGAGTAGACGCGGAAGAAGACCAGGCGTCCCATGTAGGGGTCGGTAGCGATCTTGAATGCGAGTGCCGAGGTAGCCTCATCCTCGCTGGGCTTGCGGCTCTCCTCCTCCTCGGTGTTGGGGTTGGTGCCGATGACGGCATCGGTGTCGAGTGGCGAGGGCAGGTAGGAGCAGACAGCGTCGAGCAGTGGCTGCACGCCCTTGTTCTTGTAAGATGAGCCGCAGAGCATGGGTGTGCACTCCATGGCGATGGTGCCCTTGCGGATGGCAGCGACAATCTCGCTCTCGCTGATGCTGTTGGGGTCGTCGAAGAATTTCTCCATGAGTGCCTCGTCGTACTCGGCAGCAGCCTCGAGCAGCTTCATGCGCCACTCGTCGCACTCGTCCTTGAGGTCGGCGGGAATCTCCTCCACGTCGTATTCGGCGCCCATGGTCTCGTCGTGCCAGAGGATGGCCTTCATCTTGACCAGGTCCACCAGTCCCTTGAAGTTCTCCTCGGCACCGATGGGCACCTGCATCACCACGGGGTTGGCTCCCAGGATGTCCTTCATCTGCTGCACGGTCTCGAAGAAGTCGGCGCCCGAACGGTCCATCTTGTTCACATAGCCTATGCGTGGCACGTTGTATTTGTCGGCCTGACGCCACACGGTCTCCGACTGTGGCTGCACGCCGTCGGCAGCGGAATAGGTGGCCACTGCGCCGTCGAGCACGCGGAGCGAGCGCTCCACCTCGGCGGTGAAATCGACGTGTCCCGGGGTGTCGATCAGGTTGATCTTGTAGTCCTGGTTGTTCCACTTCCAGTTGCAGGTGGTAGCAGCCGAAGTGATGGTGATGCCGCGCTCCTGCTCCTGAGCCATCCAGTCCATGGTGGCGGCGCCGTCGTGCACCTCACCGATCTTGTGGGTCTTGCCTGTGTAGAACAGGATACGCTCCGAAGTGGTGGTCTTTCCGGCATCGATATGTGCCATGATGCCGATGTTGCGCGTCAAATGCAAATCTTGTTTTGCCATCGTAAATCTTTAAACCTTAAATATTAGGAAACAAATTGGCGCCAATTATGATAAACCCGCTATGCCTCCGGCCATAATGCCGCTGGAGCATAAAACATTTGTCATAATTCGTGCCAATCCGTTTCAGTTAAAATAATTTTATGTCTTGTCGATGATTAGAAGCGGAAGTGAGCGAATGCGCGGTTAGCCTCGGCCATGCGGTGCATGTCCTCCTTACGCTTGAAGGCGCCGCCCTGGTTGTTGAATGCGTCCATAATCTCGGCAGCGAGCTTGTCGGCCATCGACTTGCCGCTGCGCTTGCGTGCGAAGTTGATCATGTTCTTCATCGACACGCTCTCCTTGCGGTCGGGGCGTATCTCCATAGGCACCTGGAAGGTGGCGCCACCAATGCGGCGGCTCTTCACCTCCACCTGCGGGGTGATGTTGTCCAGAGCCTGCTTCCAGATCTCCAGGGGAGTCTTCTCGGCGTCCTTCATCTTGGCCTTCACAATCTCGAGCGAGTTGTAGAAGATTTCATACGAGATGGACTTCTTGCCGTCATACATCAGGTGATTGACAAACTTCGACACTTTCTTGTCGTTGAACACGGGATCGGGCAGGACCACGCGCTTCTTTGGTTTTGCTTTTCTCATTTTGTTTTGTTCATTGTTTTTGTCTGCTTGGGGCTGTTCTTCGTCTGATCTTCAACGTCCACACCCGGACATTTACTCAACCTTTCTCCTTAACAATTGGCCGGCGTGGTTTCTTTTTTTCCGTCGGCTTAGCTGTCAGCCTTGGCCTCGCACTGTCTTTCTCGGCTTCTGCGGCTGCACAGCATCCTCCAGCAAAACGTTGTTTTTTTTCTTTTTTTGTGCTTGCGGCTTCTCGTCGCTGCAAGACTTTGGTTGAAGGGTTTCTGAGTCTTTGAGTTCCTTGCATTGCTCGGTGGCAATGGCAAGCATCATGTGTAGTGTTGTTTCCTCCTTCAGTTCTGAGCCTGCTCATCACCGAGCACCCATAAACTTAAAAACTCAGAAACTCACCTTCCGTGCCGCCCGGTGCTTACTTCTTGGCCTTGGGCCTCTTGGCACCATACTTCGAGCGACGCTGTGTGCGGTTGGCCACACCGGCGGTATCGAGCGTACCGCGCACGATGTGATAGCGCACGCCGGGGAGGTCCTTCACACGACCGCCGCGCACGAGCACGATGCTGTGCTCCTGCAGGTTGTGTCCCTCGCCGGGGATGTAACTGTTGACTTCCTTCTGGTTAGTCAGACGAACACGGGCTACCTTACGCATAGCCGAATTAGGCTTCTTGGGGGTCGTCGTGTAGACACGCACGCAGACGCCACGACGCTGAGGACAGCTGTCCAGCGCGGGCGACTTCGACTTGTCGACGATTACCTTTCTGCCTTTGCGAACCAATTGTGAAATTGTAGGCATAATTACTTTTACTTTAGTTATTTATATATTATTTTGTTTGTATTCAATTAGTTACAATATGGCCACAGGCCACAATCGGGGTGCAAAGGTACAAATTATTTCTTATATCACCTAATATATATACGACGAATCGTGCTGTAATTACGAAAAATTAACTGAATACATGTTTTTTAACCATCCTGCAATGGCTTTTTGATGATACCACCTGCCATCGTTGTTTCTTCTCAGTGGCAGGTCGCGCTGTAGCGACGGGCTGTTATGTCAGTCGGAATACCCTGTGCGGTGTTAGGCCGTAGGGACGGGCTTCATGCCTGTCCGACAGCGCAACGCCTATCTGCCGGCTATAGCGGACAGGCATAAAGCCCAGTCCCTACAGCGGCGACCACAGACTATACTCACGGCAGACAGGCGCTAGAAAAACATGCGGTAGGGACCCGCTTCACAGGTGAAGCAAGTCCCTACCAGCAGAGTTACGACGCGTCGCAGTATCAGGCCTCGCCCTTGTTGCCGTTCACGTTGAAGGGGGCAATGGTGCGGGGCTCCTGCTGCTGTGCCTGTGCCAGCTTGATCTGGCCGAACTGGTGCTCGTAGCGCATGATGTTCTCCTGCAGGGCGCCGAGCAGACGCTTGGCATGCTCGGGAGCCAGTATCACGCGGCTGCGCACCTGGGCCTTGGGCAGGCCGGGCAGCATGCGGGCGAAGTCGACGATGAACTCCGACGACGAGTGGGTGATGATGGCAAAGTTGGCATACTCGCCCTGAGCCTTGTCGGGCGTGAGCTCTATCTGCAGCCCTTGCTGCTGCTTCTGATCTTTTTCGTTCATGGGTTTTAGTTTTTTACGTTTTAGTGAGTATTATGAAAAAATCGGAGCGCAAAGGTACGCTTTTTTCCCGACTCCCGCAACTTTATGGGCAGAAAAATCACGATAAACCGTAATACACCTTATTATATATATAGATGAGGCGGGCGGAAGTGCTCCGTATCGTCACCCGCTGAATGATGCCGCCGCTGACGGTCATGATCACGCCTGCGTTGATGGTCAGCGTGGCGTCGGCGCTGATGGTAATCGCGCCGAGGTTTTCATTCGTTGTTGCGGTGTAGGTTCCGCCAGTCCAGTCTGCCCAAGCGCTGGTCACTGTCACCATCAGCAGGGCGAGAATTGAAAAAATTCCGAGCTATGCGGTACGTTTTTTTCGGACAGGCATAAAGCCCGTCCCTACAACGAGACAACCCGCGTGGTGCTCGGACAGGCATAAAGCCCGTCCCTACTGTGTGCCGACATCTTGCATAAGCAGAGTATAAGAACCAGAACGCCCCATCTCGGAAGCAGACTGTCTAAAACAAGGGCGAAACCATGCAGTCGGCAAAGCCCGAGCGACAGACCCCACCCCCGGCCCTCCCCCCTGTTAGGGGGACGGTGTCGGGGGTGGGGTCTATATAATATATAATAATGTATGTGCGCGAGGGGCTTATCTCACCACCTTGTCGGCGACGGGATACTTATACCACTCGTTGTCGTTGACGCCCTCTACCCAGTCCTTGATGAGGGGGTAGGCCGTCGTGATGTTGACCTGCTCGATGGGCCACTGCCAATTGCCGGGGATGATGAGTGCCTGCGGTGCCTGGCCCTTGACGCTGGCCGAGCCCACGGTGAGCGAGACGTTGTTGTCCTTCTTCACCACGATGCTGAACTTCTGGAGGTCGGCCACCGAGGTCATGTCTATCTCGGTGCTGTCGATGATCTCGCCGCGGGGGTTCTGCGTGTTGGTGATGACGCCGTTGGTCTTGGTGAAGAGCGTCTGCGTGTCGTACTTCACGTCGACGCTCAGCTCGCCGCCGGCGGCCATGAAGTAGACCATGGCCTTCTGCTGCTGCACGCGGTGTGCCACGTAGAGGACAACGTCGTTGAAGTCGAAGTCGCCTATGGAGCCGAGGTCCTCGAAGGCTATGCTATACATCACGGGTGCTGCGGGAGGCACGATACCGCCGCCGCTTCCCCATGTGGCAGCACACTCGCCGGGCTTGGTGGAGAAGCCGGAGGAAGCGAAGGGAGCGCCCACGACGCCGGCATTGTCGAGCACGTAGGTGGGCTGCACGCCGCTGTTGCCGGCACCGAGGTCGACAATCTCGCGGATGGCGTAGGTGATCTGCCCTGTCATCTCGAGCGAGTGCAGGTGTCCGGCCACGGTGGTGGTGCCGCCCAGACGCACGTAGGCCTTGTCGGAGGCCTTCATCGTGCGGAAGCCCTGGTAGGTGCCGTCGCCCTGTGCGGCCCAGTCGGTGCTGCCCAGGATGTTGAAGCCGGAGTTGTTGCCCATGTTGACGATGAAGTTGTCGAAGTCGGCCGTCTCGGCCACGATGTAGCTGTTGTCCATGAGGTTGAACTCGCCGTCGTACATGTGGGCATTGCCATTGACCTGCAGCTGGCAGAAGTTGTAGAACGTGGAGTTCTTGGCGCTGAACGCCATGGGTCCGGTGACGTAGTGGCCCTTGTTGATCCAGTATATCTTCTGCTGCGTCACGCTGGTCTCGCCCTGCACGGTGGTGTTGCCCTCGTTGTAGAAGTTGGCGCAGCTGTTCAGCTCAAATTTGCCCTTGATGTCCAGGTCGCCGAAGTTGTAGAAGAAGGAGCGGTGCCCGTCGCCGGGCTTGCTGGTGATGTTGGTAGCGTGTATCTCGCCCTCGTTGTAGACCACGGCGTCCTGGTTGGCCTCGAAGTTAGCCTTCTTGAAGTTGAGCACGCCGCGGTTGTATATCTTGCCGCCGCCGTCCTGCTTGTAGAGCTTCTCGGCGTTGTAGTTGAGCGTGGCGGTGGCGCTGACGTAGATCTCGAGGTTGTTGATGTATTCGTCCATGTTGAAGTCGAGCGTGGCGCCCGGCAGCACGTAGATGCGTGCCTGGTTGATGCTCTTGCCGTTTTTCACGTCGAGCGTGACGTTGCCGCTCACGTAGAAGTCGCGGCTTCCAGTCCAGAGGTGCAGGCTGTAGGTGCCGTCGTTGAGCTTGAAGGCAGTAGCACTCTGCATGGCGTTCTCGTCGATGCTTCCGCCCCAGTCTGCCCTGGCGAAGTCGCTGGGCACTTTAGCGTTGGCGGGGATGTCGGCAGCGGTCTTGTAGTAGCTGTCGGTGTTCTCGAAGGTGAAGGGATCGCCGCTGACCACGGCGCTGGCACGACGGGCGCTGCTGGCTGTGGGCACGCTGAACGAGGCCACGTATTTGTCGCCGTCGAGTCGTGCGCCGGCCACAAACTGCTGCTCGGCATCAGCACGCATCACGTAGACCACGTCGGTGGCCTTGGAGGTGGTCACGTCGACGGTGGCGGTGGTGCCGCCCTTGGCCGTGATGGTGGCCAGCAGGGTGCTCTGCTTGCTCACGGCAGGATTCTCAGAGCACACGTAGAGCGTGTAGTCTTTGGTGGCATCGCCGCCCACACTCACGCTCACGCCGCGTGTAGCCAGCAGGTTCCAGTCCTGGTTGGCATTGACCTGACCCACGTTGCTGGCAAACTTCTCGGCATAGGTGGCGTTGGCCTTCTGCGCTGCCTCACGCTGGGCTATGCCCGCATCGTAGAAGTCGGTCTCCTTGTTGGCACAGCCCACGATGCTGGCGCAGGCCGTCAGGGCCATCAGCCCTCTCACATAGAATTTCTTCATCATACTAAAAAATATTAAGTGTTAACGATATTTACGGTTGCAAACGTGTGCAATGGACACGCGACAGGCTAAAGCCTGTAATCTCTTTTCGTTTGCAAATATACGCAAAATATGCAGAAGGAAGCCCTTATGTGGTGTTAAAAAGAATTAAAACGTGCTTATTGTCGTAAAAAAACGACGCCACAGACACAAAAAAAGGAGTGCAGGCGAACGACTTAGTGTTTTTTTTCTTAATTTTGCAACCAAGTATATACACTAAACACTTGCGCAAGATGAATCACACGACTAAATTATTCACCATGATGGCCCTCGCGACGCTCGCAGCGACGTCGTGCAAGGAGGACTATTTCGACCAGGGCGAGTATGAGCAGATGGTGCGCACGAGCTTCCCCATAGCCGATGTGGACCGCGAGCACACCTGGGCCACGGTAGGGTCGGCACAGCTCACGGTGAGCGTGGCCGACGGCCAGCACTACGACGTGCGCGTCTACGACCGCAACCCCATAGGCGCCACGACAGCACTCAGCCTGCTCGGCGAGGGCAAGGCAGCGCCGGGAGCCGACCTCGTCACTATGCTCAACTACCCACTCTCGCAGAGCTACGTCTATGTGGCGCTCTTCACCCCGCAAGGCTACATGACCGTCTATCCCGTCTCGGTGGCCGGCACGGAGGCCACCCTCACCGTGGGCCAGACGGCGCAGCAGGCCGCCCGACGCGCCATCAAGACCAGCTACACCTTCCCCACGGCACCTGCCGACGGCGACTTCGCCAGCCAGAAAGCACCGGGGGCACAGCTCATCAACGGATATAAGGACGGCACCAACTTCTACATAGACCCGTCCATAGGCACCACGGGCGCCACCATACAGCCCAACGGCAACGGTGTGCGACTCTACGTCGACGGCGACGTGTCGCTGCGCCAGCGCGGATTCTACCTGCCCGGCAGCGCCACGCTCTACCTGCTGCCCGGTGCCAAGCTCACCCTGCCCGACAACTTCTCCTTCGGACAGTATCAGGACAAGATATACGTGGCCGCAGGAGCTGAGCTCGTCGTGGGCGGCACCCTGCAGCTCGCCGCCAACTGCATGCTCTACAACCGCGGCACAGTCAGCACCGACTCCATCGCCGTGACCAACCAGGCCCTGCTCTACAACGAGGGCACCATCACACTGCCCGGCGGACTGAGCGTGACCAACAACAACTCGACCATCGTCAACGACGCCACGCTGAGCGCACGCACCATGGGCGTCTACGGCAGCGGACACGTGCAGAACAACGCGCGCATGGACATCAGCGGACTCACCCTCATCAATGCCAACGACAACACCTGGGTGAACAACGGCGTCTACACCACGCGCAACTTCGACTTCCAGGCAGCCGCCCGCGACGTGATAAACAACTGCCAGCTCTACGTGACCAACCTGATGGACATACACCAGAGCGACTGGATGCAGAACTGCTTCCAGAACGATGCCGGCGCACTCGTCGAGACAAAGGACTTCCGCATCAACGTGTCCAACGTGAAGATGGGCTCCGGCTCCATGCTCCGCGTCACCGGCACGGCCACGATGCACGAGACCAAGGCGGGCTACGGCATCAAGGCCGTGGGCACGGACTATGCCGTCTTCCAGGCTGCACACGTCGTCATGGGACAGGCCGGACAGGGCTTCGAGGCACTCTACGACGGCAAGCTCTACGTGGCCAGCGACGACCACTTCGCACAGGGCCACGACGGCGACCCCTCGCACCCCTTCTACGTGCTCTCGGGCGGAGCGGCACTCACCTCCTATAGCGGTGCCAACGCCCACTTCACCGACAGCGGGTGCGGTGCCGCCTATCAGGGCACGCCCGACCCCGAGCCGCAGGCACAGACGTTTGCCCTGCGATACTGCTTCGAGGACAACTTCCCCGAGATGGGCGACTACGACTTCAACGATGCCGTCTTCACCGTCACACCCACGCTCAACGGCACCGCCACCGTCACCCTGCAGGTGAGCCTCGACGCCGTGGGCGCCACCAAGCAGATAGCCGCCGCACTGCGCATCAAGGGACTACTCGACAGCGACGTGGAGAGCTGCACACGCCGAGGCAACCTCGACGCCAACTTCCCCACCAATGCCTCGCAGCGCATCATCGGAAGCAGCAGCATCACCCTGTCGGTCTCGAAGAAGACCACCAACGACCTGGTGCTCCCCCTCTGCGAGAACGCCCACTGGTCGCTCGGACAGGCCAAGGCCAGCGACGGCTCGGTACAGAACTGGTTCCTCAACACCGTGAAGCGCGACGACCAGCTCGCCGAGAAGCGCAACGACGTGGCACCCGCCGTCGTCACCTATACCATCAAGCTCAAGGACAAGGCCAAGACCGCACTCTTCAAGCAGGAGAACATAGACCTCTTCATCGTCGAGGGACACAACGGAGGCTACTACGAGGTGCACACCGTGCCCTTCAAGACCGACGAGGTGCTCGTGGAATTCCTGAAGAACATCGCCGACAAGTACACCGACAACATACCCTGGGCCATCTGCGTGCCGGGCGACTTCAAGTATCCGCTGGAGTGGCACATCATCGGCGTGAGCGACGGCGGCGTCATCAGCGGGGCCTACAAGGAGTTCGGACACTCCTTTGCCGAGTGGGCCAAGGACCATACCAAGGCCACCGACTGGTATAAGTATCCCACGGCAGCCGACGTCTACGAGTAAGGCTCTGCCACACGACGTATGACCCGCACAGCGAAAGACTGAAGCATGATACGCTATACCCACCGTGAAGAGGTGTGGAACACTATGTCGCATGCCGGCGGCATCCTGCTTGGGGTGTCCGTCGGCATCGCCTTTATGGTCTGTGTGTGCCGCGAGGGCGACACGTGGGCCACGGTGGGCGTCGTGCTCTATCTCTTCGGCATGCTGGCCAGCTACATCGCCTCAACGGCCTACCACGCCCTGCCGCTGCGCTCGCCGTGGCGCGAGCGGCTACGGCGCTGGGACCACGCCGCCATCTACTGGCACATCGCCGGCTCCTACTCGCCCCTCACGCTCATCGCACTCAGGCAGCAGGGAGCATGGGGATGGGCACTCTTTGCCTTCGTGTGGACAGCTGCCATCGCAGGAACCATCGTCAGCTTCCGCCGGCTGAAGGAGCACAGCCACATCGAGACGCTATGCTTCGTGCTCATGGGCCTGTCGGTGCTCGTGGCCTTCAAGCCACTCATCGACACCGTCAGCACCCGAGCCGTGGCATGGATAGTGGCAGAGGGCGTGTGCTACATCACGGGAGCACTATTCTACTCGCTCAACAAGCGCCGATACATGCACTCCGTCTTCCACTTCTTCGTCCTCGCCGGCAGCCTCTGCCACATCGTGGCCGTATGGGACGTGCTCATGGACTACCTGCGGTGAGGATGCGAAGTGGCCCGGAGACGCCCCCACCCCACCCCGAAACAATGACAGAACAAACAATGAGCACCAAGCCAACGAAAGCGCTGATACTCGTGCTCCGTCCCCTGGAGTGGTTTGGCATCGTGACGGCCGAGCTGAAGCGGGTCGACTCGCTTGGACAGTATATGGCCGTGCTGGGCGCCCAGCGCAGTGAGCACGTCAACCCCGCCGACGACGCCCTGCGACAGCTCGCCGTGCTCTGCGAGGAGCTGCAGCCCGACTGGCTCTATGGCAAGTATGCCGCGAAGCAGGTCTATCGCCGTGCAGCCGACTTCTGGGCCACGAAAGACCGCACGGTCGTCACCCGCGTGAAGCGGATGGCCGACCAGCGGCTGTGCCAGGCCGTCAGTGCGGCCATGAGTCTCGACATCCCCGTGCTCTATGCCAAGGAGAGCCAGACGGCGCTCCATCTGACTGACCGCCTGCACATGGCCCAGGCCAGAGAGGTGACACCCGTGATGCGCTTCCACCGCCATGACCAAGGCACCACCTACCGATTGCTGCTGCGCATCGACGGCCGCCTCGTCGACCATCTGGCCGAGCACCGTCTCGCCGTGCTCTCCTATCAGCCTGCCACCTTTGTGCTCGACGACGCCGTCTACAGCCTGAGCGACGGCTTCAGCAGTCAGTTGCTCCTGCCCTTTGTGAGCAAGGACCAGGTGCAGATAGCACGACGCGTGGAGAACGACTACTTCCGACGCTTCATCCTGAGGTTTGTGGCGCGGGCGGAGATAGAGGCCGAGGGATTCGACATCAGCGACGAGAGCCTGTCGCCGCAGGCCCGACTGACGTGTCAGACGGCCATCGACGGAGCGCGGCTGCTGACCCTGCAGTTTGCCTACGGCACTGCCGTCTACACCCTCGACAGCCAGAGCAACGGCCGCGTGACACTGACCGAGGCCGACGGCACGTTCCGCTTCGTGCGGCAACTGCGCGACAGACGGCAGGAGCAGGCCATCGCCCACTGGCTCGAGCAGATCACAGGGGCCGGGCCCACCGTCAGGCTCGACTCGCTCAGCGACATGATTGCGTGGCTGCGCACCTATGCCCCACAGCTCAAGAGCCATGGCATCGACGTGGTGCAACCCTCCGACCACATCTATTATATAGGGCCGCTCAGTGTGGAGCAGAACGAGACGTGGCACGGCGACTGGCTGCAGACCGACGTGACCGTGATTGCCGACGACGGCCGGCTGCGCCTGCCGCTGCTCGACCTGCGCGACACGCTGCTGCGCGGCGAACGGGAGTACATGCTGCCCACGGGCGAGCGACTGCTCATCCCGCAGGAGTGGCTGCAGCGCTACACCGGCCTGCTGCTCACGGGCATGCCAAGAGGCCATGGATTTCAGCGGCACCGCAGTCAGGTGCCGGCCGTCTCGCAGTCTGATGCCGCCGCGCAAGGCGCCGACTCCCTGGCCACCGTCGGCAGACAGGCTATCGACGCCGTCCTGCCGCCACGGCTGGGAAGAAAGGAGCAGACGGCCGTCCTGCGCCCCTATCAGCTCGACGGCTTCCAGTGGCTCTGGCAGAACTTCATGGCACAGACCGGCTGCTGCCTGTCCGACGAGATGGGACTGGGCAAGACCATACAGACCATCGCCTTGCTGCTGAAGTATAAGGAGACGGCACAGCCACCGCAGACAGCCACCGCACCGATGCCAGGCATGCTCTTCTCCGACGAGGAGATGCAGGGCGGCGCAATGCCACACAATGCCGACGCCACGGGCATGCCCTTCCGCACCTCGCTCGTCGTGGCGCCCGCCTCGGTGGTGCACAACTGGCGCAACGAGCTCGCGCGTTTCGCCCCCCGGCTGCTCGTGATGAGCTATACGGGCGACAACGCTGCCCGCAGGGAGAAACGCCGCGCGCTGATGCGCTGGGACGTGGTGCTGACCACCTATCACACGCTGCTCAACGACATCGCACAGATAGCGTCCCACGAGTTTGGCATCGTCGTGTTCGACGAGAGCCAGGCCTTCAAGACCCCCTCGTCGCTCATACACCAGGCCGTGGGCCAGCTGCGTGCCCTGCACCGCATGGCCCTCAGCGGCACGCCCGTGGAGAACAACCTGCAGGAGCTGTGGAGCCTGATGAGCGTGCTCAACCCTCATCTGCTGGGCGACGCGTCGTCGTTTCGGAAAGCATTCGCCGACCCCATCGCTACGCAGATGGAGGAGAGCCGCCGCGAACTGCTGCGCCAGCTCATAGCCCCATACTTCCTCAAGCGCACCAAGGACGAGGTGCTCAGCGACCTGCCCGAGCGTCAGGACGAAGTGGTGGTGTGCCCGATGACCGACGCACAGGCCAGCCTCTATGCCGCAGAGCTCTCGAAGGCGCGCAACGAGTGGCTCGACACCGAGGCCACGGGCAGCCACCGCGAGATGCACATGCTCACGGCACTGCAGCGGCTGCGCAAGATAGCCAATGGCGAGGGGAAGATGACCGTCGTCTTCAGTCAGCTGGAGAGCCTGCGGGCCACGCAGCACAAGGTGCTGCTCTTCAGCGAATATGTGTCGCTGCTCGACGAGGTGGGACAGGAGATGGCACGGCGCAGCTGGACCTATGCCATGCTCACGGGACAGACCACACAGCGTGAGGAGGTGATAGCCCGCTTCCAGCAGCAGGCCGACTGTCAGTTCTTCCTCATCTCACTGAAGGCCGGCGGCGTGGGCCTCAACCTGACGGCGGCCGACTATGTGTTTCTGCTCGACCCCTGGTGGAACCGTGCCGCTGAGGAGCAGGCCATAGCGCGCGCCCACCGCATAGGGCAGCGACGCCCGTTTCGTGTCGGCCGGCACGCTCGAGGAGCAGATACTCACGCTGCAGGAGCGCAAGCAGTCGCTCATAGACAGCGTCATGCCGTTTATCTGTGCAGGAAAATAAGAATACACGCCGTCGGCCACTCGCATGAGTGACCGACGGCGTGCATGCTGCCGACGCTGAGTGCGCTACCTGCGGCTGCGCTGTGTGGCGGCCGAGCCGAAGCCCTTGCTCATGTTGCGCTGCTGGGGCTGGGCGGCAGCACGTGCGCTGCGCACCTTCTGCTTCGACTGCCCCGGGTCGGCAGGCACATCGCCGAAGACGGGACGCACCGACATCTTGGCATCGAGACTGGCCCAGCACTCGTAGGGCTTGACTCCGCCGAAGGTGTGTACGAAGACGCCCTGCTCGTCGAAGTTGAGCGAGTGCACGTAGAGCCCTTCCTGGTCCTCTCCCGTCTCGTCGGTCATGTAGTAGCCGCACACGCCCTCGTCGATGAGGGTGTCGGCCTCCATACCGCCTGCTGCGGGCAGGAAGATGGATTTGCCCTCGAAGCCCTTGACCTTCGAGGTGAACTCGGCTCCGAAGATGCCGTTGATGCGCCGCCACTGGAAGGAGCAGTTGTCTATGAGCTCCTCGCGCTCGTCGGGTGTGGGCAGGCGCCACTTCTCGCCCCACATCACGTGGGCGATGTCGTAGTTGGTGCCTCCTATGTACTGGTACTGCTTGGCCGGGTCGTGCTCTATGAGGTACTGCAGGGTGGCCGTGCCGGTGGGGTCGCCCCAGAAATAGTAGCCTCCGGGCTGCTCCTGGCTGCTGGAGCCTATGTTGCAGGTGGCCCAGAGCACGCTCAGGCCAAGGTCTACATAGGCGTGGTTGTCGCTGGGATACTCGCCGAAGTCATTGGGGTCCTTGTCGTTGTTGCCTTGGTTGTTGTTGCCCTCATTGCGGTAGTCGCGGTCGCGCCAGCTGGGGCCGCTGGCATCGTCGCCTCCACATGCTAGCAGCATGGCCAGCAGGGGGAGAAGTAGGAATGTTTTTTTCATCGTGTTTTTTTTATTCTTTTTTTTGTGGGTTTTATGGGACTTATGGGGCCTATGGGACCTATGGGACTCATGGGACCTATGGGCTGGTGCAATCAGTTCCTGCGCTTGAGCTCGAGATACTTGTTGATGACATTGACGGAGAGGCCTTTCGGCGTGGTGAGCAGTGCCTGTATGCCGTAGCGCCGGAGCGTCTGGACGATGAGTCGCTGCTCGTAGGCAAACTTGTCGGCAATGACCTGCTGATAGTAGTCCTCGGTGGTGACGGGGTGGCTGAAGTCGTCGGCGAGGGTGTCGTCGTCGAAGAAGACCACGAGCAGCCAGTGCCGCATGGCAAGCTGCCTGAGGTAGGGCAACTGCCGCCGCAGCGACACCATGCCCGTGAAGGCAGTGAAGAGCACGAGCAGGGAGCGCTTGGAGAGCCTGCACCCGACGTTGGCGAGGAGTGCCGAGAAGTCGCTCTCGGCAAACCTGGTCTGCTCGGCATAGAGTGCCTCCTGCAGCGTGCGCAGCTGCCCGGGCTGTCGCGATGCCTGCACGAAGGTGTCGAAGGTGTGGCTGAAGGTGATGAGGCCGGCCAGGTCGTCGCGGCGTATGGCCACGTAGCTCAGCACGAGGGCGGCGTTGATGGCATAGTCGAGCAGCGTCATGCCTGCGAAGGCCTGCTGCATCATGCGTCCCTTGTCGATGACGCAGTAGACGGGCTGCGAGCGCTCCTCCTGATACTGGTTGACCATGAGTCGCGGCGTGCCGTTGGCTGCCATGGTGCGGCGGGCCGTGGCGCGCCAGTTGATGGTGCGGAAGTCGTCGCCCGCCACATAGTCCTTGATCTGCTCGAAGTCGGTGTTGTGGCCTATGCGTCGCAGGCGCTTGAGGCCCATCTCGTGCAGGTTGTTGCTCATGGCGAGCAGCTCGTAGCGGCGCAGCATGAGGTAGCTGGGGTAGACCTTCACGTCCTTGGGCTCGCCGCAGGTGTAGCGCCGTTGCACGAGTGCGAGGCGTGTGGTGGCAAAGATGCGCAGGCGGCCGAAGGCATAGGTGCCGCGCCGCGTGGGGGTGAGCTGATAGGCCACGGTGGCCGTGCCCTGCGGGGCGATGACAGTGGCGTAGCTCACATC
>CAJOHP010000090.1 GCA_905234355.1 uncultured Prevotella sp.
GGTAGGCCGGAGGGCCAGGGCTGTGAGGATGTGTCGGGTCAGCTCGTCGGCTATCATGTCGCGTCAGTAGGTGTGTTCTTGCTTCAGCTCGTCGGCATCGAGTTTCTTGGCGTCTATCTTGCGCCAGCAGTAGACGATGTAGGCCAGGACAAAGGGCACGAGCAGTGAGGCGTAGAACATAGTGCGCAGGGTGAACTCGCTGGAGCAGGAGTTTTCGATGGTGAGCGACGACGTGAGGTCGGCCGTGGAGGGATAGTAGGCTGTGTAGTTCCATCCGGCACAGAGCAGCAGGGCCAGTACGGCGAGTACGGTGCCGATGCCGGCAGGCCAGATGCCGCCCACATAGTGTTTCGACCATGCTGTCCGCCCGATGGCGTAGAGCACAAGGACCACGCCGGCTGTGAGCATGACGAGCAGGGGCCACATCTCAAGCATGTTGGTGAGATACTTGCCGGGCACTATGCTGATGGTGTCTCCGGCATCGTAGGCATAGCCGTCCTTGAGGAACAGGTGGACCAGATAGGCCACGAAGAGCAGCACGAAGGGCACGGCTGCACCGACGAGCCTGACGGAGGCGCGCGAGCGGATGTCGTCGTCGGCCACGTTGTTCATCACGTAGAGTATGCCTAAGACACGGGCCAGGAACATGACGGCCAGACCGAAGACGAGCACCCAGGGATTGAGCAGTGCATCGAGGCCGTGGGAGGCGTTGACCCAGTGGCTGATGGCCTCGCCGTGGCCCTGGAGGAGTAAGGGAGAGGTCATCGACGTCTTGTCGACGACGAAGTTGCTGCCCTCGAAGAATGTGGCCACGGCACCGCCAAGCAGCAGCGGTCCTGCCAGTCCGTTGAGCACAAGGAAGAACTGGAAGGCGCGCGGCCCCAAGATGTTGCCCATCTTGTTCTGAAACTCATAGCTCACGGCCTGCAGCACAAAGGTGAAGAGAATGATCATCCACAGCCAGTAGGCCCCGCCGAAGGAGGTGCTGTAGAACAAAGGGAACGAGGCGAAGAATGCTCCGCCGAAGGTGACGAGCGTGGTGAACGTGAACTCCCACTTGCGGCCCGTGGAGTTGACGACCAGGCGCCTGCCCTGTTCGGTCCATCCCAGGGAGCGCAGGCACGAGTTGGCGCCCTGCACGAAGAGCAGAAACACGAGCAGTGCACCTAACAGTGACACGACGAACCACCAGTATTGTTGCAGAAAAATGTAGGTCATATAATGAACGTTTTAGGTGGGTTCTATTAATTCCCACGGTTTTTGTTTAACATTGATGGGCATTAACCTTTTGTTATCTTTCTGGCTCTTTTGCCTCCATTTTGTAAGCCCCGCTACACTCCTTCTTCAACTTACAAAATGGGAGCCAAAATAGCTCAGAAATCTGCCAAAGCGAATTAATAGAACCCACCTTTATCGTTTTACTTGTCTTTCTGAAGAATTTCTATTTCTCGTTCAGCGCCGTGCCCGGTCCCTGCTTTATCTGCTTGAAGAGTATGTTTATCTCGACAACCAGCATGGTCGTGAAGAGCAGTAGGAAGAGTAGGAAGGTGATGATGACGCTCGATGAGTGCAGGTCGCTGACGGCCGCCCATGTGGGCAGCATGTCCTGTATGGTCCATGGCTGTCGTCCGAATTCGGCCACGAGCCATCCGCTTTCCGATGCGATATATGCCAGCGGCACCATGCCGATGGCCATCCAGTAGTGCCATGCCGGCAGTGCGGTCATGTCGTGACGGCGCATGAGCAGGCGTGGCCACCGGTAGGCCACGGCCGCCATGACGGCGAAGAAGAGGATGAAGAGGCATCCCAGTCCCACCATGATGCGGAAGGCCCAGAAGCACACCGGCACGTAGGGCACCACCTCGCTGCGCTCGCGTATGTAGCCATAGCCGAAGTAGGGCATGTCGGCCGCAAGCGTTGCCCGCAGTGGTGCGAGCTCATGGTCGGCGGCTCTCTCAGCCTTGGCTTTCCGGTAGGCAGCCAGGGCGGCTATGGCTTCGCGTCCGCGAGCCATCTTCACCTCTACGGAGGGCTCTTGTGTGCCGTCGGGGCGTGTGTAGCCGTCGAGCAGGTCGCAGATGCCCGGCACGAAGCCATGAGGGTCGTCGGTGGCCATGATGCTCAGGGCGTAGGGCATCTCTATCTGCAGTGGCGGATGAGCCTCGCTCTGGTAGTCGGGCTGGCTGAAGGGGCTGACCCAGGCCACGGCTGTCAGGCCCTGATCGGTGCCTCCCCTGTAGAGTGCCTCCATGGCTGCCAGCTTCATGGGCTGCGATTGGGCCACTTGCTGTCCCGAGACGTGGCCGGTGAAGGCAGCACCAAGAGCAGCGATGAGGCCCACGGCGGCAGCAATCTTGATGCTCTCCACAGCCAGCTTCTGCTCGCGCCGCTTCAGCAGGTACCAGCTCGACACGCCCACCACAAAGGCGGCACCGATAATCCAGCTGGAGACGACCGTGTGGAAGAACTTGCCCACGGCGAAAGGCGAGAAGGCCACAGCCCAGAAGTCGACCATCTCGTGGCGCATGGTGTCGGGATTGAACTCGCAGCCTACGGGAGCCTGCATCCAGGCGTTGGCCACGAGTATCCACCATGCAGAGATGGTGGCGCCCAGTCCGGTGAGCCACGTGGAGGCCAGGTGGAAGCCGCGCGACACCTTGTTCCACCCGAAGTACATCACCGCCACAAAGGTGCTCTCCATGAAGAATGCCACGATGCCCTCGATGGCCAGCGGGGCGCCGAAGATGTCGCCCACAAACCAGGAGTAGTTGCTCCAGTTGGTGCCAAACTCAAACTCGAGGATGATGCCCGTGGCCACACCCATGGCAAAGTTGACGCCGAAGAGCTTCTGCCAGAACTTGGCCACCTCTTTCCAAAACCGCTTCCGCGTGCGGTAGTAGCATGTCTCGGCTATGCCCATGATGACGGCCAGGCCCAGCGTGAGCGGCACAAAGAGCCAGTGGTAGATGGCCGTGAGGGCAAACTGCGCGCGCGACCAGTCGATGGTGCTCGCGTCGATGGTGAGAAAGATGTTTTGCATAGGCATTTTGTTATTGTGATTCTTGTATCTTGTTCTGTGACTGACGGTACTCCGGACCGGCGCGGATGGTTCAGGGACTTATGGCTTTGCCGAGCGTTCTATCATCTCTGTGGCCACATAGTCGTCCTCCTGTCCCGGCTGGGCATGCTCTTTCAGGAAGTTGGGAAAAAAGAAGACCTTCAGTATGGCAAACATGACGAACAGCTTGATGAAGATGATGGCCCACAGGGTGCGCCCCAACGTCATCTGGCGGAAACCATCGTAATAAAGATGGAATGCGCGTGAGAGAAAGCTGTCTTTTGCCATAGGCTGTCGAAGTGTTCTATACGCTCGCAAAGATACGAAAAGTTTTCATAACTCACAAATTTGTCGGCCTTTTTCTTTGCTGTTTCATAGAAAACAGCTACCTTTGCAGGGCGTTTTTGATAAACAAAACATAAGTTATTCGGATGAAGAAGACATTCATAGCGCTGGCTGTGGTGGTCATGCTTGCTTTGGCGGGTGTGGCCGTGTGGCTGTTTATGAACTTGCAGCAGCAGAAAGAGCGCAATCAGGAGATGCAGGAACTGGCCGAGCTGGACAAGCAGGAGATGGAGAACGAGTATGAGCGCTTCACCCTGCAGTATGGCGAGATGATGCAGCAGATAACCAACGACTCCATCGTGGAGCAGCTTACCCAGGAGCAGATGCGCACGCAGCAGCTGCTCGAAGAGCTCAAGCGCGTCAAGGCCGACGATGCCCGCGAGATCACCCGCCTGAAGAAAGAGCTGGCCACGGTGCGCGAGGTGCTGCGCTCCTTTATCCGACAGGTGGACTCGCTCAATCAGGAGAATGAGCACCTGCGCACGGAGAACCTTCGCGTGCGCGACGAGCTGGAGCAGAGCAACCGCGAGAAGCAGGGCCTCGAGACCGAGAAGCAGTCGCTCACGGAGAAAGTGGCCATCGCAGCACAGCTCGACGCCACTGGCATCGCCATGACCCCGCTCAACAAACGAGGCAAGGAGGCCAAGAAGGTGAAGGACTGGAAGAAAATACAGGTGGCCTTTACCATCGCCCGCAACGTGACTGCACAGAACGGCAACCGCACCATCTACGTGCGCATACAGACACCCAACGGCACTGTGCTCTCGTCGGGCAGTACCTTCCCCTATGAGAACCGTCAGCTGGAATACTCCATGCGGAAGACTGTGGAGTACACCGGCGAGGCCGTCACAGTGCAGACTTACTGGGACGTGGCCGAATTTCTCAGTGCCGGCGACTACCGCGTCAGCATCTTTGCCGACGGCAACATGATCGGCTCGAAAACGTTTAGCTTTAACAAGTAAGTATCATATTCAAGCATGAAGAGACTCTGCGGAACACTACTGCTCGTGGGCGCTATCGGCTTGCCTGCCGGGGCGCAGCAGTTGCTTAGCCTGGACAGTTGCCGCGCCATGGCGCTGCGCAACAACAAGCAGCTGAGCATTTCCAAGCTGAAGCAGGATGTGGCGGCCAACCTCAGACGGTCGGCACGCACCAAATACCTGCCGCACATCAGTGCCATGGGCACCTACGAGCACACCAGCAAGGAGATTTCAATCCTCAACGAAGACCAAAAGAGCAGGCTGGGCAACATCGGCACCAATGCCTATAATGCACTCGGGCCGGAAGGACAGCGCCTGAGCACCGGCCTGCAAAACATCGGCGGACTGCTGGCTCAGGCCGGTTCGCTTCCCTCTTCCGTGGCACAGGCAGTGGGACAGTTTGGCACCAACCTCCAGGCTGGGGTGGCCGGACTGCCCGCTATGCTCAACACCGAGGGGCAAAAGATTGTAGATGCCTTCCGCACTGACACCCGCAACATCTGGGCGGGCAGCGTCATGGCACTGCAGCCGGTCTTCATGGGAGGGAGCATCGTGGCCCTGAACCGCCTGGCCGACCTCAACGAGCAGTTTGCTGCCAACTCAGCCGAAGCCCGACAGCAGGCCATCATCTATTCCACCGACCAGATATACTGGCAGGTCGTGTCGCTCAAGCACAAGAAGCAGTTGGCTGAGGGCTTCCTCGACCTGGTGAGGAAACTCGACAGCGATGTGCAGAAGATGATAGACCAAGGCGTGGCTACACGCAGTGAGGGACTGAGCGTGAGCGTGAAGGTGAGCGAGGCTGAGATGGCCGTGCAGAAGGTGAACGACGGCCTCACCCTCTCGCGCATGCTGCTCTGCCAGCAGATAGGACTGCCTACCAACGAAGCCATCACCCTGGCCGACGAGCAGGGCGACAGTCTGCATGTCGTGGCCATAGTGCCACAGACCGACATAGAGCAGGCACGGGAGCGACGACCGGAGCTGAAGATGCTCGAGACGGCCGTCGACATGAGTCGACAGGCCACCAACATCATACGTGCCGGTAACCTTCCGCAAGTGGCTCTCATGGGCGGCTACGTGGTGAGCAACCCCAATGTGCTCAATGGCTTTGAGAAGAAGTTCGGAGGACTGTGGAACGTAGGCGTGCTCGTCAGGGTGCCTCTGTGGAACTGGGGCGACGTGACCTATAAAGTGCGTGCCTCCAAGGGAGCCACAGCCATAGCCCGCTTAGAGCTGGAGGAAGCCCGCGAGAAAATAGAACTGCAGGTCAATCAGAGCTCCTTCCATGCCGATGAGGCCTACAAGCGTCTGGCCATGGCTGAGAACAGCATCAGACGCGCTGAAGAAAACCTGCGCACGGCCAACCTGGGATTTTCCGAGGGCGTCATCTCGCCCACTGTGGTCATGGAGGCTCAGACAGCATGGCTGCAGGCCAAGTCGCAGAAGATAGACGCACAGATAGACGTGCTGCTCAGCATTGCCGACCTGCAAAAGGCACAAGGCATGCTCGGCACAACGGAATAAGATCACAGCTTCGTGCGCGCGTGTATATATAAATAAGGTGTAATTTGGAAATAATCATTAGTTAGCTATGTCAGAATACGAACAAGCAAAAACTCAGCATACCAACATCCTGATGGCCATCCTCGGTTTTGTGGCCGTGGTCGCCATCGTTGCCATCATTGGTTTCTTCACCCTCGGGCGCGATCCCGAGCTGATACAGGGTCAGGTGGAAGTGTCGGAATACCGCGTGTCGAGCAAGGTGCCCGGCCGCATCCTGGAGATTCGCGTGAAAGAGGGCGACTATGTGAAAGTGGGCGACACCCTCGCCATTCTCGATGCGCCCGAGGTGCAGGCCAAGATGCAACAGGCCCGCGGTGCACACGACGGCGCTGCCGCCTTAGAGCTGATGGCACGCAACGGCGCCCGCAAGGAGCAGATACAGGGGGCTTTCCAGCTGCTGCAGCAGGCCAAGGCCGGACTCGAGATAGCCGAGAAATCCTACAACCGCGTGCAGCGACTCTTCGACGAGGGCGTGATGAGCGCACAGAAGCGCGACGAGGCCTACGCCAGCTACAAGGCTCTGCAGGCGCAGGTCAAGGCTGCACAGAGCCAGTACGACATGGCTGTCAGCGGGGCAAGACAGGAGGAAAAGCTGGCAGCACAGGCACAGGTGCAGCGCGCGCAAGGTGCTGTGCAGGAGGTGAGCGCATATATCGGCGAGACCATACAGACGGCACAGATGGAGGGCGAGGTGAGCAGCATCTATCCCAAGGTGGGCGAACTCGTGGGAACGGGAAGCCCCATCATGACCATCTCGATGATGCACGACATGTGGGGCACGTTCAATGTGAGGGAAGACCAACTGGGCAACCTGAAGATGGGCGCAGAGTTCAGCGCCTTTGTGCCTGCATTCAATAAGGAAATGAAGATGAAGGTGTTTCACCTCAAGGACCAGGGCAGCTATGCCGTATGGAAGGCTACCAAGACCAATGGCCAGTACGACCTGAAGACCTTCGAGGTGAAGGCACGGCCCGTGGAGCCTTTCGAGGGCCTGCGTCCTGGCATGTCGCTTATCGTGAAGGAGTTAGGAGGAGGTAATAAGTAATAAAAGAGTAAGTGATAAGTAAGTAGCAGACATTGAGATACTTAAAGAATATATGGAAGATAGCCCTTCGGGAGCTGCTCATCATACGGCGCAACCACATCTACAGGTTCTGTATGGTGCTCTTCCCCATGCTTGTTCTCGTGTTTTTTACTTCGCTCATGGACGAGGGACTGCCCACGAGCCTGCCCGTGGCTGTCGTCGATCAGGACAACACCTCCACCTCGCGGTCGCTCGTGCGTCTGCTCGACGGTTTTCAGACATCGCATGTCGTGGCCCACTATCCCACCTACAGCGATGCCCGTAATGCCATGCAGCATGGCGAGATATATGGCTTCCTGCACATACCCAAGGGCACTACCGAAGCCCTGCTCGCCAGCCGTCAGCCCAAGATAGCCTACTACTACACCAACACCACAATGACCGCCGGAGCACTCGTGATGAAAGACCTGAAGACGGTGGCCACGCTCGGCTCTGCCGCTGTGGGACAGGCCATGCTGAAGGCTCGAGGACTCACCGACGCACAGATACAGACGCTGTTGCAGCCCATCAGGATAGACCTGCACCAGATAGCCAATCCCTGGAGCAACTACAACGTCTACCTCAGCACGGTGATGGTGCCCGGCATCTTCTTCCTCTTCATCTTCCTTATCACGGCCTATTCGCTGGGCACGGAGATGAAGTTCTGCACGTCGAAAGACTGGATGGCACAGGCTGAGGGCAACAGTATTGTGGCGCTGCTGGGCAAGTTTCTCCCACAGACGTGCATCTGGCTCGCACTTATTTATGCCTACGAGTGGTACGTGTTCTTCCATCTGGGATTCCCCCATCAGGGCAGTGCATGGATGCTCGTGTTGCTGGGGCTTGTCCAAGTGATGTCGGCTCAGGGCTTCGGCATCTTCGTCTTCGGACTGATGCCATCGCTGCGCATGTCGCTGAGTGTATGCTCGCTATGGGCGGTGCTCAGCATCTCCATGGCGGGCAGTGCATTCCCCGTCATGGGCATGGACGCACCGCTGCAGTCGCTCTCATGGCTCTTCCCGCTGCGACACTACTTCATGCTCTATCAGATATGTGTGTTCAATGGATTCCCGCTCCTTGAGGCGTGGTTCCATTTCGCTGCACTCGTGGCTTTCCTGTTGTTGCCCTGGTTTGTGCTGGGCAAGATAAAAAACGCAATGCTCAACTATGTCTATATTCCATAACGCCTACGAAGCCATACAAGACAGCCTCTACATCTGGCGGCAGGAGATGCGGCAGGTGGTGAAGGACGAGGGCGTGCTCATCTTCTTCATCATCGTGCCACTGGCATATCCCATACTCTACTCCTGGATATACAACAACGAGACGGTGCGTGAAGTGCCGGTGGCTGTGGTCGACCAAAGCCACTCGGCCCTCTCACGACAGTTCATCCGCAGGTGCGATGCCTCACCCGACGTACGCGTGGCTTACTACGCCCAGGACCTGGACGAGGCCCGCTCGCTCGTCTCACGGCAGCTCGTCAAGGGCGTCTATCTCATCCCCACCGACTTCGATACCCGGCTCAACCGCATGCAGCAGGCCACCATCAGCGTCTACTGCGACATGAGTCTCATGCTCACCTATAAGGCCATCTTCCAGACCGCTCAGGTCGTCTCGATGGGCATGGGCTCTGAGCTCACCAGCAAGCTGGGGGGACACTACACCCACCGCGAGGAGGTCATCGCGGCCCGTCCTCTCGACTACGCCGAGGTGGCGCTCTACAACCCGCAGGGGGGCTATGGCTCGTCGGTGCTGCCTGCCGTGCTCATGCTCATCCTGCAGCAGACACTCGTGCTGGGCATAGGCCTCTCGGCCGGAACAGCACGCGAGGAGAACCGATACAAGCAGCTCATACCCGTCAGTCGTTACTACCATGGCATGTTTCGCATCGTCTTCGGCAAGGCACTCTGCTACTTTATGATCTATGCCGTCATGGGCGCATGGCTCGTGGCAGCCGTGCCGCGCCTGTTCCACTTTCCACAGCTTGCACCATGGACAGCACTGGTGGCACTCATGGTGCCCTATATCCTTGCCTGCATCTTCTTCGGCATGGCCGTTTCCTGCATGGTGAAATATCGTGAAAACGTCATGCTGCTGATGGTCTTCATCTCCGTGCCGCTGCTCTTCCTCACCGGAGCCAGCTGGCCTCAGAGCAACATACCCGGGGCATGGCAGGGCGTCAGCTGGCTCTTCCCCTCTACCTACGGCGTCAGGGCCTACATCAAGCTCAACTCCATGGGGGCCTCGCTGGCCGACATCAGTACGGAGTATGTCATCCTGTGGACGCATGTCCTGGTCTACTTCATCCTGGCCTGCCTCGTCTATCGCTACCAGATACATCTGGCACGACAAGACGTGCGCGACCGTCTCACGCAGATGAAGCAGGAACGTCTGGAGAAGATGATGGCCGGCGAATGACTCCGGCAGATGATGTGAAGACCACAAAACAACACCGATAACTATAGTACCAACTAATCCTAAAAACACATCGGAAAGATGAAAAACAAGTCAATGAAGAAGCTGTCTTTTTGGCAGTGTCTGCTGTTCTCGCTCTGTCTTTATGGCGTAACGTCCTGTGAGAAAGTTGTGCTCGATGCTGACGAGTTGTCGGCTCCCGACGAAGAAGCACCTGCTGAGGCCGATGGCCCTGTCAGCCAGTTGCGCGTGCGCAGCCGAGGGGCGCAGGGTGACGAAGGCGAGGTAAGCTTTCCTCTGCGCGTCTATGTGTTCAACGGGGCGAAGTGCAAGGCGGTGCAGACGCTTGAGACAGCCGACGATGTGCTCGAACTGAAGCTTCCCGCCGCCACCTACGATGTCTATGCCGTGGGCGGCGCCAGCGAGCAGGACTATGTGTTGCCCACAATTGACGATGCCACGCTGAACAGTGTGGTCTCGCTGCGACAGGGCTCCCAGCATGGCGACCTGATGACGGCGCAGAACACCGTCGGAATGAGCGCCGCAGCCTCCCTGTTTTTGAGCACGCCCGCGCTGAAGGCGCAGCCGCAGGCGCCGAGCAGGGTGAGGATGGAGACGGCCAGCATGACCTTGTTCCCTTTTGCATAGTTGATGCCGATGAGCACGATGCTCAACAGGCCCGTCGCGTAGCTCACAAGCACGAGCGCGCGCAGATTTTCCTTCAGTCTCTCCCCGGTATATATGGAACGGTTG
>CAJOHP010000091.1 GCA_905234355.1 uncultured Prevotella sp.
CAGCACCCCCACCACGGGCGCCATGGTGGTGCCCATGGGCGAGATAGCGCCACAGCCGGGCTACATGCTCTACTGGCCTGTGCGTCTGGCCAGCCTCTATGTGGGGTGCAAGAAGATGAAGAGCACCGACCGCTCGCGCAGCCACTTCAGCACGGCCTACCGCGACAGCGTCTTCTATGCATCCGACGCAACCGTCGACTGCGACTCGTGGTCGTGGGCCGCGGGAGAATGGATGGTGGCCGACAATCCGCTGCGCGTCTTGGCCCAGGACTATATCAATGACAGCGCCGACGATGTCATGCGATTCGACTCCCTGTTTGCCAGGGTGGGCTATACGCGGGAAAATGCCACGCAGACAAACAGTTCGCTGGACCTTTACAAAATAAATAATGGCCAGCCTTTTTGGCATGCAGCCGTCAAGGCCTATAGCCAGAAGTATGCCATGGGCTTTGGCTGGGAAAGCAAGATGAATGGTAGGGGCAACCGTTTCTTCCATCCGCGCGAAGCCATTGCTACCGACAACACCACAATAGTCTACTACTATCGCCGCTTCGACCCCGCTGAGGCCATGCACACGGGTGTGCCGCCTGCAGGATTCGTCACCTTCAACCCAGGCGAGCTGGTCTTCGAGAACGAAGAACTGACCGACGAATACTACGACTACATCTTTGAGAAGACGGATGAGGGATCGTTAGGTGATGTCTACGCCTTTGATTACTACTACTATTACGCCGACAGAGTGCTGGAGAGCGACACGCTGAGCAGTTTCGGTGCCTTCCTGCAGAGTGCCGAGTATCAGGCCCTGCTCAACTTCTGCGCCACCCATCCCGGCATCATGTACTACGCCTTCCTGCCCGGACTGGAGGGGGAAGAGGCCGGTCTGGCACTCATAGAAGATCTCTACGCCTATGCCTATCCCACGGTCTTGCAGCAGGTGTGGACCTACAATCGCACGCACAAGCGCAGCCCCGACAACAAGGGCTTGCGTCGCACGCGTCATGCCAATGCCGTGCTGTTTGTCAAGACCCTGCTTGATGCAGAGATGAGCCATCGCCGCTCTGAGTCGATGCCGCGCCACGACGTGAGCTACAGCGACGACCCGACGGCCTTCAGTGTCGAGCCGCAGGGCCTGACGCTCAGCATCGGCTTCGACCTGCAGCGCGAGTCCAGCCCACGCCCGATGGCAGGCGCGTGGCCCAGCCACTCGCAGGCGAGCGACTCGCCGCCGGCGGATATTCCCGGCAGGTGGGGATCGGCCAAAGTGGACTCTATATTGTGACTTACAGGGAGAACGGGCGCATCTACAGCCGCAAGGTCGTCGTCAGGTAGAGGGCAAGTGACAGGGCGGAGTGATTATTCAACTCCCCAGGTTCAATACGTTGTTCCCAGCTTTTGCATAATGCCGGTACGCTGTAGGGACGGGCTTTATGCCTGTCCGCCATTGAGCAGCAAATTGTGGCTTTGATTTCGGACAGGCATAAAGCCCGTCCCTACGACGTAGTACCCCACGCTGTTTTCGGAAAAGCATAAAGCCCGTCCCTACGCGGTGTGTTGATAAAAAAAACGGAAAAGATGAGTCCGTTCCAACTTTTTTTCGTATATTTGCACCTCAGAAAGTCAATGCAGATATAATCATGAGACGACTCATCCTCTTCCTCCTGTCCGCGGCGCTCAGCCTGGTGGCATTGGCCCAGAATCCCAAGCACGAGATGCGCGACAACCTGCGACTCTCGGGCAGCAACTTCCTGGCCTATCCCGGCCCTGGCACGAAGTCGCTCACACCGCCTCCCGACGGGCAGCAGCCCTTCTACCTGAGCCACTACGGACGTCACGGCTCGCGCTACATGGCTTCGCCGCGCGAATACGACTATGCCTACGACGTCCTGCGCAAGGCCGGCGAGCAGGGCAAGCTGACCGCGCTGGGCCGCGACGTGCTGGAGCGACTGGTCTTCCTGCGCGATGAGGTGTCCGAGCGTTATGGCGACCTCACCCCTCTGGGCGCCGAGCAGATGCGAGGCATAGCCGCACGCATGGTGGAGCGCTTTCCGGAGGTGTTTGAAGACGACGCCACCATCGATGCACGCAGCACCACGGTGCGCCGCTGCATCCTCTCGATGACCAACGCGCTGCTGCAGATGACCGCGCTCAACCCTAAGCTGCGCATCAGCTGCGATGCCTCGGGCGGCATGCACTACCTGCACTACACCGACAGAGAGCTGCTGCAGCACACGCGCTCAATACGCTCCAATGAGGCCTACGCCGACTTCTGCAAGGAGCACTCCTGCTGGCAGCGACCCATGACGGCACTCTTCAGCGACACGGCCTACATGAACCGCGCGCTCAGCCCCGAGCGGCTGAACTACTACCTCTTCCGCCTTGCCGGCAGCCTGCAGAACCACGAGGCGCGCAAGCACATCACCTTCTACGACCTCTACACCGACGATGAGCTCTACGAAAACTGGCTCACCGTCAATGCCTACTGGTTTCTGGGCTACAGCTTCACCCCGCTCACGGGAGGGGTGCAGCCCTACTCGCAGCGCTACCTGCTGCGACAGATTATCGCCGAGGCCGACAGCTGCATACGCCATCCACACCCCGGTGCCACGCTGCGCTTCGGCCACGACACGGCGCTCATGCCGCTGGTGTGTCTCATGGACATCGACGGCTACGGACAGGTCATCGACCGTCTGGACGACGCGGCAAAACGCGGATGGGTGGACTACCGCATCTCGCCCATGGCGGCCAATGTGCAGCTGGTCTTCTACCGCAAGGCACCCGACGACGACGACGTGCTCGTGAAGGTGCTGCTCAACGAGCACGAGGCCACACTGCCACTGCCCGACGACCTCGCTCCCTACTACCGGTGGGCCGACTTCCGCGAGCATTACCTCCAGATGCTCGACAACTTCGACAAGCAGGCAAACAAGTAATACACACCTTATATGTAACGAATGAAACAGATAACAGACAACATCTACTACCTGGGCGTCAACGACCGCCACAAGGCGCTCTTTGAGGGGCTGTGGCCCTTGCCCTACGGCGTGAGCTACAACGCCTACCTCATCGACGACGAGAAGACGTGCCTCATCGACACGGTCGAGGCCGACTTCTTCCTGCCCTTCCTCGAGCACCTGCGCGAGCGCCTGGGCGACCGGCAACTCGACTATGTCGTGGTCAACCACATGGAGCCCGACCACAGCGGCTCCCTCGCCCTGCTGCGCGCCTACTACCCGCAGGTGCAGATTGTGGGCAACAAGAAGACGTTCGACATGATGAGCGGCTTCTACCGCCTCACCTCCGGACTGGTAGAGGTGAAGAACGGCGACACCCTCAGCCTGGGCGCCACGCAGCTGCAGTTTGTGCTCACCCCCATGGTGCACTGGCCCGAGACGATGATGACGCTCTGCACCACGCCCGGCACTGCCGGCGGCGCCACGGTGCTCTTCTCCGGCGACGCCTTCGGATGCTTCGGCGCACTCAACGGCGCGTGGATAGACAGCCAGATGGGCTGCGACGACTTCTGGCCCGAGATGGAGCGCTACTACAGCAACATCGTGGGCAAATACGGCACGCCCGTGCAGATGGCGCTGAAGAAGCTCTCCGGCGTCACGCCCGACTACATCTGCGCCACCCACGGCCCTGTGTGGCACGAGCACGTGCAGCGCGTCGTGGCACTCTACGACCGTCTCTCGCGCTATGAGGCCGCCCCAGGCCTGGTCATCTGCTACGGCACGATGTACGGCAACACCGAGCGCGCAGCCGAGGTCATCGCACGCGCGGCCAGCGAGGCCGGAGTGAAGAACATCGTGATGCACAACGTCTCGAAGACCCACCACAGCTACATCCTGCGCGACGTGTTCCGCTACCGCGGACTCATCGTAGGAGCACCCACCTACAACACCGGGCTCTATCACGAGATGAACGTGCTGCTCGACGAGCTCTCACAGAAAGACATCAAGGGCAGGCTCTTCGGATGGTTCGGCAGCTACAGCTGGGCATCGAAAGCCGTGGCCGAGATACAGCGCTGGAACGACGAGCGACTGCACTACCAGCCCGTGGGACAGCCCGTGGAGATAAGGCAGGCACTCACTGACGAGACCACCGCACAGTGTGAAGCACTCGGAAGGGCCATGGCGCAGGAGCTGGGGAAGAGATGAGAGATGAGAGATGAGAAATGAGAAATGAGAGGTGAGAAATATGATTACTAACCAAATAAAACAAATGACTATGAGAAAAGTAATGCATTGTGTGATGGCCGCTGCGCTCACCGCCGGCCTGGGTATGTTTGCATCGTGCACCACCTCGAACAACGACAATCCTGCCGGCGACGGCAACCTGACGGAACAGATTCAGGGCAAGTGGATTCTTATGGAAGAAGACGGGTCGCCCGTAGTGACCGACGAGACCTCGGTCTTCACCTTCGAAAAGCAGGGCGCTGGCCTGAAAGCCTTCTACAGTACGGCCATCAGCGAAAGCCGGCAGTGGATATACAGCCAGTCGTACGACGTGGCCGCAGAAGGCAACAACCTGGCGCTGACCAAACAGATGGCTGGCGGTCTGGCCACAACCTGCCAGATGAACGATGTGCGCGTGGACGGCAACAGCCTCAGCTGCACCACCCTGATCACCATCGGCAAGGATGGCCAGGCCATCGCTACCTATGGACCCAACAAGTTGCGCCTCTCACGTATCGTCGCAAGCATTGCCGCCAGCGACCTGGTGGGCACATGGGACGGATACTACACCAGCGACGATCCCGCCGCTGGTAGCGACCCTGAGAGGCACCGCGCCGTGTTTCGCGCCGACGGCACCTGCAACTACTATTATCCCGCTGCGGGCGGACAGTATGAGCTGGACCCCACGGTCTATTCCAGGTACTACGTAGACGGCACCCTGCTCTCTCTGTGCTGGCTCGACTTCGGCGAGGGCCAGAAGGAGCAGTATGAGAACTGGGAAGTGCTGCTGTGCTCCGCCAACAAAATCACGGCACGCTCCTTCCACAAGCGTGCCGACGGCACCCTCTACACCGACACCTACCACCTCTCGAGGGTGGAGTAGGCATCACACCCCTCGTATGAAGACAAACGAAAGCAAAGAGGCTCGCCATAAGTGCGGGCCTCTTTGCTTTTGCTCATTATTATCGTGGAATAAAATGTCAGACAGACATCAAGCCCTCGGTTTCGGACAGGCATAAAGCCCGCCATGTGCGTGGTGTCTGCCGTATGGGCGGGCTTCTCTCATAGACGGGCCTATAAGCAGTCTAATCATATTTATCATTTCTCATTTCTCATCTCTCATTTCTCATCTCTCCTCTCTCACAGCTGTCCTGCCTCGACCATGAGCACGACGCGCTCTGTGAGTCGGTCCACGCCGTCGGGGTCGTAGCTCTTCTTGAGCGAGGCACCGAAGGCCCATGCGAAGGCCTGCCACAGCCCGGCACGGAAGGGACCGATGAAGGCCTGCATGGCCTCGTAGGCCGTGCTGCCCAGCTCGCGGTCTACCAGCTTGATGAGCAGCTTGCCCTGCGAGTAGGTCAGCTTCTTCATCTTGGGCTTGTAGTCGCGCACTATCGAGGCCTCCACCTTCTTCAGGTGCTCGTCGCGTGCCTGCTTGTCGGGCAGCGTCTCCAGGTATTCCGACGTCTCTATCAGCATCTGCCGCACCTGCTTGGCCAGGGGCAGCACACGCTTCACGTTCTTCACCAGCCGCATGTAGGCCTGCTGCTGACGCATGCTCTTAAACGTGGGGGGCGGATAGACGTAGACGCTGGATAGCTCCATGTACTGTATCGAGTCGCCGCCGACCAGTGTGCGCCCCACCTTCACGGTAGGCTCCAGCGTTGTCTCGCCCACGTCCTGTGCACAGGCGTGGGACAGCGCAGCCGACAGGGCTGTCAGGAGGATGAGCAGACGTTTCATAGGCGCAAAAGTACGCATAATTTTTCATTCCGCCGTCGTTGTGCCCGCATTATTAGCATTATTTTTCAATATTTTGCGCTGCACGCCCCGTGCTGCGCTGGTATATGCGCACATAGTCTATCTCGTAGCGCATGGCCAGGGCGGCGACAAACGTTTTGATGGTCATAGGTCGGGTGGGGGTGTTGGGGTGGATAAACAGGAAACAGGTGAGCGATGCACTCGCGAATGGCTGCAAAGATACGAAATTATGAGCAGACGCGCGACGTTATTGCACTTTTTAACTGAAAATGTGCAATAATGTGAAGAGTTTTTCGTAATTTTGCATCGCAATGTTCGCCTCGGCGTGCATAGAGACTTATATACCTATTATTATATGGAAGCAATAAGAAACTTCGACGAGCTGGTGGCTCATCTGTCGCGTCGCACCCAGCGCACGCGTGTGGCAGTGGCCTGTCCTTACGACCAGTCGTCGCAGGGCGCCGTGGAGCGTGCCCTGGAGTGTGGCGTGGCCGACGTGGTGCTCGTGGGCGACGAGCAGCGCATGCAGCAGGTGGGCGCCGCGTGGCCCGACCGTGTGAGGCGCGTGAGTGCCACCGACGACGACGATGCTGCCCGCAAGGCCGTGGACATCGTGCGCGAAGGCGGTGCCGACGTGCTGATGAAGGGTCTGCTCAACACCGACAACCTGCTGCACGCCGTGCTCAACAAGCAGACGGGCATCATGCCCCGCGGCCACGTGCTCACCCACCTCACCTGTGCCCATCTGCCGCAGTATGAGCGGCTGCTGTTCTTCACCGACGCCGCCGTGATACCCTATCCCACGGCCGCACAGCGCCGCGAGCAGCTGCGCTACGTGCTCGACCTCTGCCGCCTCATGGGGGTGGAGCAGCCGCGCGTGTCGCTCATCAACTGTTCGGAGAAGGTCAACGAGAAGTTCTTCCCCTTCACCGTGGACTATCAGGAGCTGATAGCCGAGGTGCAGGCCGGGGCGTTCGGCAGCTGCATCGTCGACGGGCCGCTGGACCTGAAGACGTCGCTCTCGCCCGCCACACTGCTCAAGAAAGGCATCAGCTCGCCCCTCGAGGGCCGTGCCGACGCCCTCATCTTCCCCGACATACAGTCGGCCAACGTGTTCTATAAGACCATCACCCTGTTCTGCGGCGCACAGACGGCCGGCATCCTGCGCGGCCCGCAGGTGCCCGTGGTGCTGCCCTCGCGAGGCGACAGTGCTGAAAACAAGTTCTGCTCGCTCGCACTGGCGTCGCTCTAACCCCCCCCTCCACAGAAAGCCTATGCTCATACTTGTCATCAACCCGGGCTCCACGTCGACGAAGATGGCCGTCTACGAAGACGAGCAGCCCATGGTGCTCCGCAGCATCAGCCACACCCCCGAGGAGCTGGCCCCCTTCGACGACGTGCTCGACCAGATGGACTACCGCAAGCAGCTCGTGCTCAGCGAGCTGCAGCGCATGAACGTGCCGATGGAGTTTGACGCCGTCATAGGCCGCGGCGGACTGGTGAAGCCCGTGGCCGGCGGCGTCTACGAGATCAACCAGGCCATGCTCGACGATACCCACTCGGGCATAGCCATGCACAACCACGCCTGCAACCTGGGCTGCCTCATCGCCTACGACATAGCGCAGACGATACCGGGCTGCCGCTCGTTTATCGCCGACCCCGGCGTGGTCGACGAGCTCAACGACTACGCGCGCATCAGCGGGTCGCCCCTCATGGGCCGCATCTGCATCTGGCATGCGCTGAACCAGCGCGCCATAGCGCGGCGCTTTGCCAACGAGATAGGCAAGCGATACGAAGACCTCAATCTCATCATCTGCCATCTGGGCGGCGGCATCTCTGTGGCGGCCCACGAGAAAGGACGGGCCGTCGACGCCAACAATGCCCTGGACGGCGAGGGGCCCTTCTCGCCCGAGCGCGCCGGCAGCCTGCCCGCCGTAGACCTGATACGACTCTGCTTCAGCGGCAAGTACACCGAGAAGCAACTGCTCAAGCGCATTGCCGGAAAGGCGGGGCTCAATGCCCACCTGGGCACCAACAACGTCAAGGAGATAGAGCAGCGCATAGCCGACGGCGACACCCACGCCGAGCTGATACTCAATGCCATGATCTACCACGTGGCGAAGAACATCGTGGCCGAGGGCGCCGTGTTCTGCGGCAAGGTCGACGCCATACTGCTCACAGGCGGACTGGCCCGATCGGAGTATGTCATCAGCCGGCTGCGCAAGCGCATAGAGTTTCTCGCTCCCACCTACTGCTTCCCCGGCGAAGACGAGATGGGGGCACTGGCGCTCAACGCCCTCGCCGTGTTGCGAGGACAGCGCGACGTGGCAGTCTATGACTGAGCAGATGAGATAAATGATTACATAACGTATTATTCCAAACTATGAAGAAACTGTTTTACTGGGTGTTTGCCGCCACCCTCATCAGCGGCGCAGGTATGCTCACATCGTGCACCAATGCTTCAGCCGACAATCCTGTCGTCCCCGCGCGGCAGCGTGTCATCCACTTCGAAGGCATAGAGAACGCCCGCGACATGGGCGGACTCGTCATGCAGGACGGCCGCACCGTGCGCTTCGACATGCTCGTGCGTAGCGGCAATCTCTCGAAGGCCACCGATGCCGACGTGGCCATCCTTCAGAACCAGTACCGCCTCAGCGACGTCTTCGACTTCCGCTTCGAGCAGGAGGAGACCGCAGCCCCCGACCGCGTCATCAGCGGTGTGAGCTACACCCGTCTCTCCACGCTCCCACAGTCGTTCATAAGCATGGCCTCGATGGCTTCGGGCTCAGGCGGTGTAGACACCCGCGACATGGGCGCACTGCTCGCGCAGTACCTCTTCGACCCGCGGCTGCAGACAATGGCCAAGCAGCTCTATCCGGCTATCGTGACCGACCAGCAGGCGCAGGCCTACTACGGACAGTTCCTGCGTGGCGTGCTCGCTGCCAGGGGCGGCGTGCTCTGGCACTGCTCGCAGGGCAAGGACCGCGCTGGATGGGCGTCGGCTTTCGTCCTGGCTGCTCTCGGAGCCAGCAGGGACGTCATCGTCGAGGACTTCGACATGTCCAACCAGAGCTATGCTGCCAAGGTGGAGGCGCTCTCTGCACAGGTGCGCGACAAGGAAGGCGGCGACGCCGCCGTGGCCGTCATAAAGGCACTGGTGGGTGTGAGCCGCGAGAACTTCGAGGCCACGCTCGACCTGATAGACCAGCAATACGGCTCTATGGCGCAATACCTGGAGAAGCAGCTCGGATTCTCCAAGGAGGAGCAGGCGCAGCTCAGGGCTAAATACCTGACTGCTGCTAAGTGACGGCTCGCAGCTGCACCTTCTTTTACCTGCTTGACACAGGGGGGCGTGAGCAATGGCCTCCATTTACCCCCTAAACGACCCCCGTCTACCCCCTAAACGACTCCCGTCTACCCCCTAGCCGACGTGCCGCTAGGGGGTAGACGGGGGTCGTTTAGGGGGTAAACCGCGACCCATGAAGCCCTCACCACAAGACTCGCCCATTCATCCACATATTTTATTACCTTTGCACCAAACATCCTGTGATGCAGGACAGGTGCGGACAGGCATAAAGCCCGTCCCTACAGCGGACACCCGCACATCGCGGACAGGCATAAAGCCCGTCCCTACGAGCAGCGAAACGCGCCACCCACTCGTAGGGACGGGCTTTATGCCTGTCCGAAACCAAGGGTTTTATGCCTGTCTTATGTTTTCCTGAAGGTTCTACTCCATTTCGTTTGTATTGGTTACTGACCCCACCCCCAGCCCCTCCCCTACAAGGGAGGGGAGTGCCATGCGGGGCCGATGGCATGGCATTGTAGGAAGATGCTCACACATGACGTAGGGCATGGTGAGTCGTATGTAAGGTGAGCCGCATGGTACTCCCCTCCCTTGTAGGGGAGGGGTCGGGGGTGGGGTCAGTAATTCACTCGATCAAAAATCGGACAGGAACCGAGTAGTAATCTATAACTAAAGTTTC
>CAJOHP010000092.1 GCA_905234355.1 uncultured Prevotella sp.
CCGCCTGCCGGCATCGTGGGCACTCTACTACAAGACGGCCGACGGCACATGGCGCGAGGTGGAGGACCACGAGCCCTACACCCTGCTGCGCGACTGCTACAACAGCGTGAGCTTCCGCCCCGTGAGCACGAAGGGCCTGAAAATAATAGCCCGACTGCAGCAAGGGCAGTCGGGCGGTATACTGGAATGGAAAGTGAACGGGCAGTAGCCGCACGCACGCGGCAGGTGGGGAGGTGAGTCTTTCTCTCCTACGGCTCAGTGTAGAGCACCTGCACGAGCGTCTGTCCCACGGCCTGCAGCGTCTGCCGGTCTATGTGCTGCATATCGTCGGCGACGGTGTGCCACGTGGGCCCGAACGAGCTGGCCTCGCAGTCGGGATAGTAGGGTATGATGTCGATGCAGGGTATGCCAGCCACCTCGTTGACCGGCACATGGTCGTCGGTGATCATGCCTCCGTCCTTCTGTGGGAAGAAGCTGCCCACACCCACGACCTGCGCTGCCTGCCACACACGCGCCACGACAGCCTGTGCATAGCGCTTGCTGTAGGCCTCCTGATAGAAGCGGGCACCCTGTCCGCCCACCATGTCGAGCAGTATGCCGTAGCGGGGCTTGTAGTCCTCAGCATGGGGGTGGGCTGCCCAGTACTGTGCACCCAAGGCCCACGACTGCGGGTCGTCGGGGGCATCGCTCCACTGGGGCACGCCCCAGTCCTCGGCATCGAAGCAGACGAAGTCGATGCCTACAGCCGGAGCCTGCTGCGAGATGGTGTCGGCCAGCAGCCGTGCCACCTCGAGCATCACGGCCACACCGCTGGCGCCGTCGTTGGCCGCCATCACGGGCTGATGCCAGTTGGCCTCGTCGGGGTCGTTGTCGGCCCAGGGGCGGGAGTCCCAGTGGGCACAGAGCATGACGCGCTCGGTCAGCTCGGGACGGTAGCTGGCTATGATGTTGTTGCTCCGGAGCACGGTGCCGTCGTAGCCATGCAGGTCGGCGCGCTGCTCCACCACCTGCATGCCGTAGCTGCGGAACTTGCCGGCTATCCACTGTGCGCAACGCTCGTGGGCCTCGCTGTTCATCGTGCGGGGACCGAAGAGGCACTGCTGCTCGCAGAAGCTGAAGGCCGAGTCGGCCGAGAAGGCGGGGCCTACGGCGGTCATGGCTTCATCCTTTTCTTGTGTTTTCTTGCTGCCCCCGCAGGCGGTGAGCGCCACGGCGAGGGCGGTGATGATGATGGTCTTGTAGTTCATTGCTGTGGTATCAGGGTTGCTTCATTCGTTGTACTTGGCTCATCACGCGCAGGAAGTTGCCACCCCATATCTTCTGTATGTCGCGCTCGCTGTAGCGGCGGCCGAGGAGCTGTCGTGTGAAGAGCTGCAGCTCGCTGGCATCGGCCAGTCCGGGCACGCCGCCGTCGCCGTCGAAGTCGGTGCCCAGTCCCACGTGGTCTATGCCCATCACGCTGATGGCATGCTCCAGATGGGCCACGGCGTCGAGGATGGTGGCCTGGCTGTCCTTGCGCAGGAAACCGCTATAGAGTGTGACCTGCATGACGCCGCCCCGCTGGGCCAGACGCCGCATCATCTCGTCGGTGAGGTTGCGCGGGTGGTCGCACAGGGCGCGGCACGAGGAGTGGCTGCAGACGATGGGCGACTTCGAGAGCTCCAGGGCGTCGAAGAAGCTCTTGTCGGCGGCATGGCTCAGGTCGACCATCAGCCCGAGACGGTTCATCTCGCGGATGACCTGCTCGCCGAAGCGGCTGATGCCCCCGTGCAGGTGGCTGCCACGGCAGGAGTCGCACAGGTCGTTGTCGCCGTTGTGGCAGAGCGTGATGTAGACCACGCCGCGGTCGGCAAAGTGCTGCACGTTCTGCAGCTGTCCGCCCAGGGCCAGTCCGTTCTCTATGCCGAGCATGATGCTCTTGCGCCCGTGGCGCTTGTTGTCGTAGAGGTCGCTAGGCGTGCGGGCCAGAGCCAGGTACTCGCTGTTGGCAGCGACGATGGCGGCTATCTTGTCGAAGATGAGGTCGGCATACTCCTTAGGCCCCTTCACGGGGAAGCTGACTTTCGAGGAGAAGGTCTCGCCCATCTTCGGCTGCGGCAGGTAGGCCACCATGATGGTGGCGTCGAGCCGTCCTTCGTTCATCTTGTGCAGGTCTACGAGTATGCGGTGGTCGCGCTGGTCGAAGCGTATGTCCTGCGGGAAGAACATGGGTGTGTCGCAGTGGGTGTCGAGCGTGAGCACCCGGTCGTGCAGCTGCTGCACCTCGCGGTAGCGGCGGGNCTACGAGCCACTGGAAGAGCGGCAGCTGGTCCTGCCCCATGCACTCGGGATGCCACTGCACGCCCACGACGGCCTTGTGCTCGCAGCTCTCGATGGCCTCTATGGTGCCGTCGGGGGCGGTGGCCGCCACGCGGAAGTGGGGGCCGGGCTGGCCTACAGCCTGGTGGTGGAACGAGTTGACGGCCAGGGTGAGGGGGACGGGAGCGGCGGGAGAACCGGTGGCAGCGGGAGTGGTGGTGGCGGGCGAACCGCCGCCCACAGCGGGGACGGGGTCAAAGATGGTGTGGAGGACGGTGCCGGGCGCTATGTCCACGGTGTGTGTGGGCTCGGAGCGGCGTGCGTCCTGCGAGTGGCGTATGGTGGCTGTGGTGCTGATGTCTTGCTGCACAGTGCCGCCGAGCGCCACGGCAAGCGTCTGTATGCCGCGGCAGATGCCGAGCATGGGCAGCTGCCGGTGGAAGGCCAGACGGGCCAGGAGCAGCTCGGGCAGGTCGCGCTCGGCATTGATGGTGCCTAAGCGCGGCGAGGGCTGCTCGGCTAGGAAGAGCGGGTTGATGTCGGCGCCGCCGCTGAGCAGCAGCCCGTCGAGATGGTCGAGCGTGGTGAGCAGCGTGGCCGTGTCGGCCAGGGGCGGTATGACGACGGGGGTGCCGCCGGCGGCCAGCACCTGCTTATAGTAGCCTTCGCCCAGCTTGGCCGTAGCATCGCCGTAGTTGGCCGTGATGCCGATGACGGGACGACGCTCGGCGGCAGGATAGTGGGCGTAGACGCCGTCGAGCTGTTGAGGCAGGGAGAAGCGGTTCATTGGTTGTCGCCCTCCACATCGCTAAACACTACGGGTATCTCGCGCTTGATGTTCTGCTCGAGCGAGATGAGCGTCTCGGTGGCCGACACGCCCGGTATCTCCTGCAGCTGGCCGTTGAGCAGGTTCATGAGCTGCTCGTTGTCGCGGGCATAGAGCTTGACGAGCATGGTGTAGGGGCCGGTAGTGAAGTGGCACTCCACCACCTCGGGTATGTGGTCGAGACGCTTGACCACGTCCTTATACATCGACCCTTTCTCGAGCGTGATGCCCACGTAGGTGCATGTGCTATAGCCGAGCGACTTCGGGTTGACGTCGAAGCCACTGCCGGTGATCACTCCGTTGTCCATGAGCTTCTGCACGCGCTGGTGGATGGCAGCCCTGGAGACGTTGCACTCCATGGCCACATCTTTGAACGGCATGCGTGCGTTTTTCGACAAGATGCTGAGTATCTTCTTGTCCAGATTGTCTATCTTCTCCATGTAAAAATGATAATGCTTTACAATTTGATAGCAAAAGTACACATTTTTCCCGAATGGTGCAACATTTTGCTAACAAAAACGCTCCGAAAGGCATAATTTTGTATCCTTTCGGAGCGTGACGGTGTTTTTTCGTCGTGCTTGCAGCTGCTCACTTGCGCTTTTTGCCTTTCTTGACTGCGGGCTTGGCCTTTGGCGCAGGTGTGGCGGCGGGCTGTGCCTCGGCGGGCTTGTCTATGCCGACGAGCTCCACGTCGAAGATGAGTGCCGAGAAGGGCTTGATGTTGCCCATGTCGCGCTCACCGTATGCCAGCTCGTAGGGTATGTAGAGCTGCCACTTCGAGCCTACGGGCATCATGGTGAGTGCCTCGGTCCATCCCTTGATGACCTGGTCGGCACGGAAGGAGAGCGGCTTGTCGCCGTGCTTCCTCGAGGCATCGAAGACGGTGCCGTCGACGAGTCGGCCCTCGTAGTTGACGAGCACCTTGTCGGTCCTCTGCGGCACCTCGCCGTTGCCCTGGACGAGCACCTTATACATCAGTCCGCTCTCTGTGCGGATGATGGAGTCGTTGCTGCGCAGAGACTCGAGATAGCGTCGTCCGGCCTCGCGGTTGGGGCCGTAGAGGCGCTCCTCCTTCTGTGTCTTGTTCCACTGCTGCTTCTGCTTGTAGAGGGTCTGTGCCTGCTGGCTGGTCATCACGCTGTTGTCGCCCGAGAGCTCGTCGGTGAAGGCACGGAAGAGCAGGTCGGGCACGATGGTGTCGGGGGTCTCGGTGAACTCCTGCTTCATGCGCGGGAGCATGCCCTGCCTGACCTGCTCGGCTATCTGCATGCCGGTGACGCGTGCCTTCTGCCGGGGGTCGTCCTTGAGGCTGAGCACCTCGCGGAATCCGGCCACAAAGTCGGCCATGTAGGCCGTGTCGACACCCTGCTGGCGAAGGAATCCGTAGAGTCCCTCGGTGATGTACTTACCAGCGGCGTAGCTGGTCGAGTCGGAGCCGTTGAGCAGCTTCACGGGCTGCAGCACGACGGCCGTCTTGTCCTCCTTCTTCTTCTTGTCCTTCTTGCCGGCTGTGGCCGTGGTAAAAGAAGCACTCGCCACGATGGCGAGTGCTATGGTCAGAATGGTCTTCTTCATGTGTCTGCGATTATTTCACCTCGAGAAGTTCAATCTTGAAGATAAGCATGGAGAAGGGCTTGATCTGCGGCTGCTCGCGCTCGCCATAGGCCAGGTCCTGGGGAATATAGACCTCCCAGGTGGATCCGGCAGGCATGTGTACGAGTGCGTCGGTCCATCCCTTGATGACCTGGTTGGCACGCAGGTCGATGGGGTTGCCGCGCTTGTAGCTCGAGTCGAAGACGGTGCCGTCGAGCGTGCGGCCCTCGTAGTTGACCTTCACCATCGAGGTGTCGGCAGGAATTTTGCCGTTGCCCTCCTTGATGACCTTATACTGCACGCCGCTGGGCAGGGTCTTCACGCCCTCCTTGGTCTTGTTTTCGGCCAGGAACTTCTCGCCGGCCTTCTTGTTCTCGCCGTAGGTCTGCTCGAGCTCGCGCTCCTTGATGGTCTTCATGAGACGCTGTGTGGTCTGCTGGGCCTGCTCGTCGGTCATGAGACCCTGCTTGCCAGTGGTGCCGCTGACGAATCCGGCCATGAAGTTCTTCAGCGAGATGGTCTTGGTGGAGTCGTCGCCGAAGAGCTCGTGGTTGATGCCCTTCATCATCTGGTTGCTGATCTGCTGGCCTATCTGTATGCCGGCATAGTAGGCAGCCTTCTTCTTGTTATCGCCGGCGTTGGCGCCTTCGTTGAGGCCGCGGATGAACTCGCCGATGTAGGCGGTGTCGACACCCATGCGGTCAACGAGGTATTCGCGCAGACCCTGTGTCTGTGCCATGCCGATAGCGTAGCTGAGCGTGTCGACGTCGCTGCGCAGGTCGGCCTTCGGTGTGCCGTTGCCACACGATGTCATGGTGGCAGCTGCAATGGCCATAGCGGCCATGAAAGTCAGTTTTTTCATTGTTTTTTATTATTTTGGGGTTATTTTTTCTTGGGCAAGTAGGGCTCATGGGCCTTATAGGCCACATAGGCAGCTATACCACCTCGATGAGCTCCACGTCGAAGATGAGGGCGGCATAGGGCGGAATGAGCTGGCCGGCGCCACCCTCGCCATAGGCCAGGCGATAGGGAATGAAGAAGCGATACTTGGCGCCCTCCTGCATGAGCTGCAGTCCCTCGGTCCATCCGGCGATGACCTGCTGCAGACCGAAGGTGGCGGGCTCGCCGCGCTGCACGCTCGAGTCGAAGACGGTGCCGTCGATGAGGAATCCCTCGTAGTGGCACTTCACCTGGTCCTTTGCCGTGGGGCGCTTGCCGTTGCCCTCTCGCAGCACCTGATACTGCAGTCCGCTGGGCAGGGTGACCACGTCGGCCTTCTTGGCATTTTCTGCCAGGTACTTCTCGCCCTGCTCACGGGCCGCCTTGCCCTTCTCGGCACGCTCGGCCTGCAGGCGGGCCTCCTGCTGCTGGAAGTACTGCTGCACTATCTGCTGTGCCTCGCGATGGCTCACCTTCAGCTCACTGCCGGCAAGCACGTCTTTGACAGACTGTGCAAAGTCGTCTGCGTTAAAGTCTGCTCCGACACCCATCTGTGCCAGCTGTTGTCCGATGCCCAGTCCAAGGGCGTAGCTCAGTTTATCCATGCTTTCTATATAAATAAAAGATGTGTATCGTAGAAAAATCGTGCAAAGTTACGCATTTTCTTCGAAGAAACTTCGCTATTTCGCGAAAAATCACTATTTTTGTAGAGTTTTAATACTTATTGCCTTATGAAGAAGATAGTAATACTGACCGGCGCAGGCATGTCGGTGGAGAGCGGGCTGAAGACTTTCCGCGATGCCGACGGTCTTTGGGAGGAGTATCCCGTGTCTCAGGTAGCCACCCATGAGGGCTGGGAAGCCGACCCTACGTTAGTGACCAACTTCTACAACATGCTGCGGCGCAAGTGCTGGGGCGTGCAGCCCAACGAGGGTCACCGTCTGGTGGCCGAGCTGGAGCAGTACTACGACGTGACAGTGGTGACGCAGAATGTGGACAACCTGCACGAGCAGGCCGGTTCGTCGCATGTCATCCACCTGCACGGTGAGCTGATGAAGGTGTGCTCGAGCCGCGATGTCGACGACCCGCGCTACATCCAGACGCTCACCCCCGACCACTGCGAGGTGGCTCCCGGGACGAAGGCGGGCGACGGTTCGCTGCTGCGTCCCTACATCGTGTTCTTCGGCGAGGCGGTGCCCAACATCAGCGTGGCGGCCGAAGAAGCACAGCAGGCCGACATCTTCATCATTATCGGCACGTCGCTGGCCGTCTATCCTGCGGCAGGACTGATACACTACGTGCGCCCGTCGGTGCCCGTCTACCTCATCGACCCCAACCCGGTGAGTGCCGGCAGCCGTGTCAGGCAGATACAGAAAGGAGCATCTGAAGGCATGCGCGAGCTGTTTGCCGAGCTCACGAAACAGGCTGTCCTATAGCAAGCAGACGCCCCCCCGGCCTCGCCCCCCTGGAGGGGAGAGGTCGGGGGGGGGGCGTGCGACGGCTCATACATGAGACGTCAGGACTTTCCGACTTCTTGCCGGTCGCTCTCGATGAGGTCGAGCAGACGACCTACGGCCTCTTCCTCGGGTATGTTCTTCTCTATGCACTCCTTGCCGCGGTAGAGCGATATCTTGCCGCGGGCGGCTCCCACGTAGCCGTAGTCGGCATCGGCCATCTCGCCGGGGCCGTTGACGATGCAGCCCATGATGCCTATCTTCAGCCCCACGAGGTGGCTCGTGGCGGCCTTGATGCGCCGTATGGTGTCCTGCAGGTTGTAGAGCGTGCGGCCGCAGCCCGGGCAGGAGATGTATTCGGTCTTGGTGAACTTGATGCGGGCGGCCTGCAGGATGGCGTCCTCCAGCGTCGAGATGAGAGATGAAAGAGGAGAGATGAGCTTGAGTTTGGTGGCCTTGCGGTCTATGAGCAGTGCGCCCACGGCCATGGCGGCCTTCAGCTGGAAGGTCTCCCAGTCGGGTGCGCTGAGCGCAAGGGTGATGGTGTCGTCGGCGATGCTCTGCTCGGCCTGCCGTCTGAGGCGTGTGCACTCCGGGATGAGGTCGACGAGCTTTCGTGCCACGGGAATCTCGCATTCGGGCTCCTCGCTGAGCGACACGCGTATGGTGTCGCCTATGCCCTCGGTGAGCAGTGCGCCTATGCCCACGGCACTCTTGATGCGCCCGTCCTCGCCCTCGCCGGCCTCGGTCACGCCCAGGTGCAGTGGGTAGTGCATCTGCTCGCGGTCCATGGCCTGGACGAGCAGGCGCACGCTGCGCACCATGACCACCGTATTGGAGGCTTTGATGGAGATGACCACGTCGTCGAAGTGCTCGCGGCGGAAGATGCGCAGAAACTCCATGCAACTCTCGACGATGCCCTCGGGCGTGTCGCCGTAGCGCGACATGATGCGGTCGGAGAGCGACCCGTGGTTGACGCCTATGCGCACGGCGGTGTGGTGCTCGCGGCATATATTAATAAAAGGTGTAAGCCGCTCGTCTATCTTCCTGAGCTCAGCCTGATACTCCTCGTCGGTGTAGTCCAGATGGCGGAAGGTGCGTCCCGGGTCGACGTAGTTGCCGGGGTTGATGCGCACCTTCTCGCAGTACTGCGCGGCCACGTCGGCCACACGGGCATTGAAGTGCACGTCGGCCACGAGGGGCACCATGTATCCGTCCTTCTTGAGCTGCTCAGAGATGAGCCTCATGCTCTCGGCCTCGCGTGTGCCCTGGGTGGTGAGCCGGACGAGCTCGCCTCCTGCATCGACGATGCGCTTGGCCTGGGCCACCGAGGCCGCCACGTCGTTGGTGTCGGTGGTGGTCATCGACTGCACGCGTATGGGGTTGTCGCCCCCGATGGCGATGCCACCCACGCGGCATACGCTACTCTTGCGTCGCTGGTAAGTCATGGGCATCGGCAGCTTTTAGTTGGTCTTATACTGATACTTCACGTCGGCCAACTCGCGGTTGGCCTTCTCTATCTTCTCCTTCAGTCCGCTCTTGTACTGCTCCAGCCGCTGTGCGAGGGCCTCGTCGCTGAGTGCGAGCATCTGCACGGCGAGTATGGCTGCGTTCTGTGCGCCATTGACGCCTGTGGTGGCCACGGGAATGCCCGGCGGCATCTGTACGATGCTCAGCAGGGCGTCGAGCCCGTCGAGCATGCCCTTGATGGGCACGCCGATGACGGGCAGGGTGGTCGAGGCGGCAATGACGCCCGGCAGGGCGGCGGCCATGCCGGCACCGGCAATGATGACGCGCAGTCCGCGGTCCTTGGCCGTGCGTGCAAACTGCTCCACGGCATCGGGTGTGCGGTGGGCAGAGAGGGCGTTGAATTCAAACGGCACCTGCAGCTCGTCGAGCAGCTTGCAGGCTTTCTCCATGACGGGCAGGTCGCTGGTGCTGCCCATGATGATACTTACTATAGGGTTCATATTGTGTTTTTGGTTTGTTAGTCCATTATTACGTCATGGCGCATTGCTCAGAGGAAGAGTATGGCCAGTGAGGCGCACACCAGTCCGACGAAGAATCCGGCAACGACCTGCGGCAGGGTGTGCTGTCGCAGTATCATGCGTGCCGAGCCGAGCACGCCCGCCACGACGAGCACGGCGCAGAGCCACCACACGGGGTTGAAGCCGAAGATGATCGAGAAGGCAAAGAGTGCTCCGGCCACGCCACCGATGGCCGCCATGTGTGTGGAGATTTTCCACCACACGTTGATGAGCAGGCACGTCATCTGCACCATGAGTGCGGCGATGAGTATGCTGCCGATGAAGTGGTAGATGTGCATGCGATCCAGTAGCCAGATGCACACGAAGTAGCATGCTATGGAGATGAAGTAGGGCACGAGTCGTCGCTCCCTGCGTCCCAGTTCGATGAGGGTCCATCCGCGGTGGCGTCGGTAGAAGTGTATGAGATAGCTGGGCAGCAGGATGGTGAAGAAGTAGGCCACGGAGAGCACGAGCAGACGGTAGCTCACGGGCAGGAACTTCATGTAGCTGAGCGTGAAGAGGAGTATGAGTCCCACCAGTGGCAGGTAGAACGGAGTGAAGACGATGCTCACGATGCGTGCAGTGATGATGATGCTCTTCTCTCGCGTCATGTCAGTCCTCCTTTCCTCAGTCTGGCCACGGGCAGTCCGAGCTGCTCGCGGTATTTGGCCACGGTGCGTCGGGCGATGGGGTATCCCATCTGCTTGAGCCGGTCGCTCAGTGCGTCGTCGCTGAGGGGCTTGTGCTGGTCCTCGCCCTCGATGAGGTCGCGCAGGGCGGCTTTTATCTCTCTTGTGGACAGCTCCTCGCCGCTCTCGGTCTTGTAGCCGTCGCTGAAGAAGAATCGCAGCGGCAGCGTGCCCCAGCGGGTCTGCACATATTTGGAGTTGGTCACGCGCGAGATGGTGGGCAGGCTCAGTCCTGTGCGCTCGGCCACATCCTTGAGTATCATGGGCCGCAGTGATGCCTCGTCGCCGTCTTCAAAGAACTTGTGCTGCAGGCTGACGATGGCCTGCATGGTGAGCGAGAGGGTGCGTCGTCGCGTGCGTACAGCCTCGATGAAGCTCTGTGCGGCCTCCACCTTCTGCTTGGTGTAGAGCAGGGCCTCCTTCATCTGCCGGCTCATGCCTGCCTTGTTCTGCTGGTACTCGCTGAGCAGCTGTGCGAAGGAGGGTGAGACCTGGAGCTGCGGCACGTCGCCCGTATTGAGTGCGAAGGTCACGGTGCCGTCGTCCTGTGTGTCGACGACGAAGTCGGGGGTGATCTGCTGCATGGAGCGCCCCACGGTCTCGCCCATGGACGAGCCGGGCTTGGGGTTGAGGCGTCGCAGCTCGCGCTGCAGGGTGTGCACCTGGCTGTCGTCTATCTGCATGGCACTCTGTATCTTGTCCCAGTGCTTCTTGGTGAAGGCGTCGAAGTGTTCGGCGATGACCAGCCGCATCTGCTGGCAGATGGCTGCGCTGTGGGTGCCGTCGGCTATCTTCCGGTCTATCTGGAGCAGGAGGCACTCCTGCAGCGTGCGAGCGCCGATGCCGGGAGGGTCGAGCTGCTGCAGCTTGTGCAGCACCTGCTCCACGTCGGCCGGTGTGGCGTCGATGCCGTGATAGATGGCCAGCTCGTCGCTGACGGCCTCGATGGAGATGCGCAGCAGTCCGTCGCTGTCGAGCGACTGTATGAGATACTCCATGATGTATCGCTCGCGCTCGTCGAGCTCGAGTTCGCCCACCTGGTCGAGCATCTGGTCGTAGAAGGAGCGCGTGTCGCCATAGACCATCTCTTCGCGGTCGCCCGCTGCGCCCTGCATCTCGCGTCCGCCCTGATAGACGGGCAGCTCCTCGTCGTCGCGCCCTATGCCCTGCAGGGCCAGGTCGAGGGCATCGGCACGCTCCTCGCGCTCACGCTGCACGTCGTAGTCGTCGGACGGGGCGTCGCCGCTGTCGGGCGCNGTCGGCGTAGTCGGCATATCCCTCGTCGGGCGAGAGTGTCTCGAGGGCGGGGTTGTCGTTCATCTCGGTGTTGATGCGCTCCACCAGCTGTGTCAGGGGCAGCTCCACGAGCTGTGCCTGCAGCAGCTGCTGCTGCGACACGCTCTGCTGCAGGCGCTGCTCCTGTCTTTGTTCCTGTATCTGTGTCTGAGCCATGACGAGAGAGGGTTATGTAGTGAAGTAAGTCTTCAGCTCTCCGGCCAGCATGGCGAGGGCCTCGGTGTCGTGGGCATACTGGCTCCAGAGCTGCTGGCAGGGCACGAGCAGCGGCGAGAGCGAGATGTCCATCCGCCCGAGGTAGGGGTCGCACAGCTGGAAGATGTCCAGCGCCTCGACCACGTCGGAGGGGTGCAGGTGCAAGAGCCTCGCCAGGTCGGCCACTTCGGGCGTGGCGGCGACCATCGTCGAGGGGGTGAGCTGGAAGTAGAGGTCGAGCACCATGATGAGCATGACCGGTGTGAATCGCCCGTCGCCGTCGACGGGCCTGAAGTCTTTCTCAAAGGTCTCCTGCACCTCCACGCCTTCATAGAACTCGTCGGGTGCTCCGAAGCCGTTCATACTGCGCAACAGCCTCACGGCGCGGGCCAGTCGCTGCGGACTGTCGCTGTACTGCCGCCAGATGCGCTCTATGCGCGGCGTGCTCAGCTGTGCTATCTGCTGCATGCGCTGCAGCAGAATCTTCGGGGCGATGTGCAGCTCCATGCCCAGGTCGACCAGCGCCCTGCTGTAAAGGGGCTTCACACCGACCGGCTGACGCAGGTAGACCTGCATCAGCAGTAGCCAGTAGTCATCGTGCCAAAGTGTGTGTCTTGCCATTTCAGCTGCAAAAATACTGCTTTTTTCCCATATCGCGCGCACTTTTCTGTCTTTTTTTGTCGGCTGTCTCTTATTTTTTCCGTAAATTTGCGGCCAAAAAGCAAAAACCTCGCTGACATGAAAGAAAAGATACGGCTCTGGCTGGGCCATCCGCTGCTGCGCGACTACCGTCTGCTGGCCGGCCTGTGGCTCGCCATCGGCGTGCTGGCCGCCCTGATGAAGATGCACAGCCACAACAACTTCCTCATCTTCCGCGGCACGTTCTGGCACGCCTGGCAGGGTCTCTCGCTCTATGCGGAATATCCGCAGGACCACTTCGACGTCAACCACTACGGCCCGCTCTTCACCCTCATCATCGCGCCCTTTGCCGTGGTGCCCGAGTGGACAGGCCTGCTGCTGTGGTGCGTGGCGCTGGCCCTGATGCTCTATGTGGCCGTGCGCCGCTCGCTGCTGAGCGACCGCCAGCAGGTGTTTGTGCTTTGGTTCTGCGCCCACGAGCTGCTCACGGCGCTCTACATGCAGCAGTTCAACGTGGCCATCGCCGCCATCGTCCTCGCCGCCTTCTTCCTCATAGAGCGCGAGCGCGAGGGCACCGCCGCCTTCCTCATCGTCGTGGGCACGCTGGTCAAGCTCTACGGCGTGGTGGGGCTGGCTTTCTTCTTCTTCTCCAGGCACAAGGCGCGCTTCGTGCTCTGGCTTGTCCTGTGGGGCGCCGTGCTCTTTGCCGCCCCCATGCTGCTCTGGGGGCCCGACTATGTGGTGGGGCAGTATGCCGAGTGGGCCAGCTGCCTGATGGAGAAGAACGACCAGAACCTCTTTGCCACTCACCAGAACATCTCGCTCCTGGGCCTGGTGCGCAAGCTGTCGGGCAGCGCCGCCTACAGCGACCTGTGGCTCATCCTTCCCGGCCTGCTGCTCTTCGCCCTGCCCTACCTGCGCCTGGGCCAGTACCGCCACATGGCATTCCGCCAGACGCTGCTGGCCTCGGTGCTGATGTTTGTGGTGCTCTTCTCCACAGGCAGCGAGTCGAGCAGCTACATCATCGCCATGGTGGGTGTGGTGGTGTGGTACACCTGTGTGCCGTGGCAACGCACGCCGTGCGACGTGGCGCTGCTCGTCTTCGTCTTTGTGCTCACGAGCCTCTCGCCGAGCGACCTCTTCCCCGCCGTGGTGCGGCGCGAGCTGGTGCAGCCCTACGCCCTGAAGGCACTGCCCGTGGTGCTGGTGTGGCTGAAGTTGTGCCACGAGATGCTCACACGCGACTATGCCAAGACTCCAGCGGCGCAATGAACAGGCTGGGCAACATCTTCGACCGCTCGTTTCTCACCTTTCTCATCGTGGGAGTGGTCAACACGCTCTTCGGCACAGCCGTCATGCTCGTGCTCTACAACGTCTTCGGCTGCTCCTACTGGGTCAGCTCGTTCTGCGACTATCTGCTGGGCAGCATACTGAGCTACTTCCTCAACAAGCGCTTCACCTTCCACTACCGGGGCACCGACTGGGGCAGCATCGCCCGCTTTGCACTCAACATCGTGGTGTGCTACCTCCTGGCCTACAGCCTGGCCCTTCCGCTAACCGAGCACGCCCTGCAGAGCATGCACCTGAGCAAACCCGTGGTGGAGAACGTGGCGATGCTCGTGGGCACGGCACTCTTCATGGTCATCAACTACGCAGGACAGAAATTCTTCGCCTTCCGCCATCGGTCATAGCGTTGCGGCAAAATCTGCCACAACAATCTCCCAGCATTTTGCAAAGTTTTCCGAAAATTTCTGCAAAACGCTATGTCACAGGTGATTGACATTTATTAACAACAAAAAAGTTGTCCAAAACGTGCAACTTCTCAACTTTTTGTCGTAACTTTGCACAGACAATTTCACTCACCTAAAAGCTTTTTTTTATAACGTTATGATACAGACCGTAGTAAAGCGTGACGGCCGCATCGTCGGCTTCAACGAGCAGAAAATCATGGCCGCCATACGCAAGGCGATGATGACCACCGACAAGGGCGAGGACGACACCCTCCTGCAGCAAATCACCGACCACGTGGCCCAGCGCGGCAAAGAGCAGATGACCGTAGAGGACATCCAGGACATGGTGGAGATAGAGCTGATGAAGTCCAAGCGCAAGGACGTGGCCCAGCGCTACATAGCCTACCGCAACCAGCGCTCCATAGCCCGCAAGGCCAAGACACGCGACATCTTCCTCGACATCGTCAACGTGAAGAGCAACGACGTGACCCGCGAAAACGCCAACATGAACGCCGACACACCGGCGGGCATGATGATGAAGTTTGCATCGGAGTCGACCAAACCCTTCGTCGACGACTACCTCCTCTCGCCCGAGTCGCGCGACGCCGTGGAGCACAACTATATACACATACACGACAAGGACTACTACCCCACCAAGTCGCTCACCTGCGTGCAGCACCCGCTGGACAACATCCTGAACTGCGGATTCATCGCGGGCCACGGCGCCTCGCGCCCCGCCAAGCGCATAGAGACGGCCTCGGTGCTGGCCTGCATCAGCCTGGAGTGCGCCCAGAACGAGATGCATGGCGGACAAGCCATACCCGCCTTCGACTTCTATCTCGCACCCTTCGTGCGCCTCACCTACATCGAGGAGCTGAAATATCTCGAAGAGCTCAACGGCGCGGACTACTCCGCACTCTACGACGAGCCGCTCGTGGACTACCTCAAGCAGGACCTCAACTCCCTGCAGGGCGTAGACCGCGTCAGGCAGCACGCCATCAACAAGACCGTGGGACGCGTGCACCAGGCCATGGAGGCATTCATACACAACATGAACACCATCCACTCACGCGGCGGCAACCAGGTGGTCTTCTCCTCCATCAACTATGGCACCGACACCTCGGCCGAGGGACGCTGCGTCATGCGCGAGATACTCCTCTCTACCTACGAGGGCGTGGGCGGCGGCGAGACCGCCATCTTCCCCATACAGATATGGAAGAAGAAGCGCGGCGTGAACTACCTGCCCGAGGACCGCAACTTCGACCTCTACCAGCTCGCATGCAAGGTCACGGCCCGGCGATTCTTCCCCAACTTCCTCAACCTCGACGCCTCCTTCAACCAGACCGACGAGTGGCGCGCCGACGATCCCAAGCGCTACCTGCACGAGGTGGCTACCATGGGATGCCGCACACGCGTCTTCGAAAACCGGTTCGGACCGAAGACCAGCATCGGACGCGGCAACCTCTCCTTCACCACCGTCAACATCGTGAAGTTAGCCATCGAGTGTATGGGCATCGAAGACAAGCAGCAGCGCATTGACCAGTTCTTTGCCAAGCTGGACCACATGCTGGAGGTG
>CAJOHP010000093.1 GCA_905234355.1 uncultured Prevotella sp.
ATGCTCTCTTTCGACCGGCATACGATAAACTTTCCCTGGTGTGCAGAAATGGTACAGAAGGCGCATCCGCCGAAGCATCCGCGGTGTATGTTGACCGAGTGCTTTATCATGTCGAAGGCTGGTATGCGCTTGCCTTTGTACTTGGGATGGGGCTGTCGGGTGTAAGGGAGATCGTAGACAGCGTCGAGCTCTGCAGTGGTCATTGGGGGGAAGGGAGGGTTGACGACCACCCATGTGTCCTTCCGTCCTTCTGTTCCGATGGGCTGGAGTATGCGTTGTGCGTGCATCATGTTCGACTGTTCCTCGATGTGTCTGTAGTTTTCGGCCTGGGCCTTTCTGTTGTGCAGGCATTCCTCATGGGCGTGCAGCACGATGTCGTCGGCCGAGGGTGTGACGCGGGTGGCGAGAAAGACCGTCTGCGGCACGTCTGTAATGCTGCTCACGTCTTCTCCTTCGGCCATGCGTTGTGCGAGGGCGGTGATGGGTTTCTCGCCCATTCCGTAGACGATGATGTCGGCCGGTGCGTCACAGAGGATGCAGGGGCGCAGCTGGTCTTGCCAGTAGTCGTAGTGTGTGAGTCGGCGCAGCGATGCCTCGATGCCCCCGAGTATGATGGGCACATCGGGGTAGAGCTCTCTGAGGATGCGTGAGTAGACGACAGTGGGGTATTCGGGTCTCATGTCGTGTCGCCCGTCGGGAGAGTAGGCGTCTTCCGACCGCAGTCGTCGTGCCGCGGTGTACTTGTTGACCATGGAGTCCATGCACCCGGGAGCAATGGCAAAGAAGAGCCGAGGGCGTCCCAGCTTTCTGAAGTCGCGGTAGTCGCCGTGCCAGTCGGGCTGGGGCACGATGGCCACGCGCCACCCATGAGCCTCGAGGGTGCGTCCTATCACGGCCGCGCCGAAAGACGGATGGTCGACGTAGGCATCGGCCGAGAAGAGTATGACGTCTACATAGTCCCACCCGCGCAGTTCCAGCTCTTTTTTTGTGGTGGGCAGAAAGTCGGTGAGCAGCATCAGTTGAACGGCGTGCCTTGGAAAGCGCGGGTGGTCATGCCCAGGTTGGCGTTGGCCCGGTTTTTCCAGTTGATATACAGGGTCACGAGCTGCTGCAGTCCGTAGGCCTTCATGTCGGGATGATAGACCACGTCTAGACAGAGGTCGATGAGGTCTTTGTCGCGTCCTGACTCAGACTCGAGCAGTGAGCGGATGTTGAGCTTCAGCTTGTTGAGCACCTGCTCGTCTACGTAGCCTGTGGAGTCGATGAGGTCTCTGAAGAGTTGGTACTTGTCGAGCGTCTGGAGGTGCTGCTCGCTGATTTCGATGTTTCGGGTACCCGAAATGTTGGCTTGGATTTTTGTCATGGTTTTAAGTTATTTTTTGTCTTTTATTGCAGGAGAAACTGTAGTATGCCTTGCATGATGCTTCGCCTGTGTGTCCTGTCCTTGATGCATTCGAAGGGGAATCCCATGGTGAATGTACGGTTGTCTGTCCCTTTGTAGGCCACGGCAGCTCCCGTCTGGTTGGCGTAGGCCATGGCACAGAAGGCCCCATCGGCTGTGGGTGAGAGGATGTCGGCTTGAGTGGCGGCATAGTGCTGCTCGTTGAGCTGGTGGAAGAAGCTGAACGTTTGTCCGAGTCCTTGCACCTGCTCCTTGCCGTCTCTTATGACCCCTGCGCTCTGGCACTTGAGCACGCTGCTGAGGAATTGTCTCTCCTCGTCTGTGCGCATGTCGGTGGCCACGTAGGCTCCGCTGACGAGCAGTCGTCCTCCTTGATGTGCATACTGTCTGAGCATCTGTTGCATCTCTGTTCCGATGCCTTTGTAGACAATGAGGCTGTGTCCGTCGTCACACTGCAGCCCGAGGGCGAGGTCGATGAGCGGATACTGATAGAGCTGCATGCGGGGTAGTGCCTCTGCTGCACAGCTCACGATGTTGTATCTCATGGCCGACTGTATGGCGTCGGCATGTGTGCGCACATAGTTCTGGTCGTGGCCGGCGATGAAGTGTCCTGCCAGTTCGTCGGTAGTGAATCCAAGTCCTGTGGAGTCTTCCACGCCGATGCGTTCCGCGCCGAATTGTCGCTGCTGTCCCAGCCATCCGGCAGTTCTCCCGAGGGTGATGCCGGGGTCGATGTCTAGGCGGAATCCCTGTCCGCTGATTGCTGGTGATGACAGGCGGGTGAATGCGTCGACGATGAGTACCGTCTGTGTGGCTTCTCGCCTGTAGAGTGCCGACACCACGGGTGTGGGAAAGCTTCTCCCGCCTTTGTTGACAGCGGCCACTCGGAAGTTGTAGAGCACGCCCGGTGTGAGCTTCAGCGTGCATGAGGTGCCCTCGACGATGGTGCCGTTGTCGAATCCGTCGCCGTTGAGTGCCGTATAGACGATATAGGCAGTGGGCATGGCCGAAGGCTCCTGGGGGTCGGCCACAGGTGTCCATGCCAGCTGCAGCTCGCCTCGGCGCTGGTTGGTAAACTCGGCGCGCAGTGCTGTGGGCGTAAGTGGCGTGACGACGGCCGACTGGTTGTGCTTGCGGCAGATGTAGCGCAGCAGTGTCTTGTAGACGGAGCGTGCCAGCTCGAAGCGGAAGTTGGGGTCTTGTCCGTAGCGCATGTCGCCGAAGTTCTGGTGCGACATGGTCTCAAGGATGGCCGAGGGCACGACGGGCAGGCGTGTCTCGGAGTAGTTGCGGTCGTAGAGGCTGCGCTTGGTCCACTGGCCGAAACGCTGGGCCAGGTCGCGTTGCGTGTTGTCGAGCAGTTCCTGTGCGAGTTCTTTCGACATGGTCCTGCTGTGTCCTGCAGCGAGCAGGGAGTCGCCGTGGTGTGTGGTGCAGATGGCCAGCGACCCGTAGACGCCTTCTCCTGTGGGCGTATGTCCGGCATCGCTGTGCACAGCGAGTGACAGTTCTATGGGCACGCGTCGTCCGGCGCTGTCGGGTGCGTATGTCGAGCCGCCGCAGAGCAGGTTGGTCATCAGCGAGCGCACGTTGATGTCGTCGGCATAGTCGTTGTTGCCGTGTCGCGGACTGTAGACGCTATAGGGCATGCCTGCCCACTGTGCGTAGTATCTTGCTCCTTCGAGGCATCGTGGCATGCCGCTTGTGGTGCCGCCTCGCTCTATGTTGCCCATGCCTCCTCCGAAGCGCACGGCATCGGCGGTGACCACGCCTTTATCGGCGCTTCGGTTGGTGAGCACGACGCGGTTGTCGAGCGAAGAGCCAGCGTCGAAGTCGAATGTGCCGAGATAGACCCATGTCGAGCCGCCCATCTGCTGGTTGACGTGGAAGTCGGTCTTCTGTCCCTGATGCCACACGGTATAGTGTGCGTCGCTGACGCTTTCTGCCACTGTCTGGTAGCTCACATAGACGGCATAGCGTCCCGACTCAGGCAACCGTGGCTGGTAGGTGATGCTGCTCACCTTCGATTTCGAGCGTGTCGTCTCAATCATGCGTGCCGTTCCGGCGGTGAAGGGGTTCTCGCCGTCGTAGTAGGTGCCGTCGTGCATGGCAAATCCTTTCAGGGGTGCTGTCTGCCATGGTTTCCGGTAGCCCATCTCCTGATAAGACCCGATGCTGGCCGTCTGGTCGTTGTCCACGATGACTTCATGTCGCTGCCAGTCGCGTTCGCGTGGTGTGAAGACCACGGCTCCGGCATTTTCGAGCATAGGAATGAGATAAGGCACAACGATGGTCTGTGTGAAAAGGTCCTCGTTGGTGCAGAAGAGTGGTGGGCGCTGCCATCGCCACTGCTGTTTGTTGTGGTCGTAATATCGTCCGTGACTGGCCCATAGGGCGATGTGCCGTCCCTCGAGTCCGTGCGAGATGCGGTTGGGACGTGACACATCCTTCACCCACGGCTCACCGTCGTATTCGGTGTGTCGCCAGTCGGTGGGCTGTGCTGCCAGTGTGAGCTGCCAGAGGCACAGGCAGCAGGAGATGGCAGCTCGGAGGAAGTGGTATGGTCTCAGCATGTCTCGCCTATGGAGAAGTTTTCGGGGTGCTTGCCCTTGAAGTCCTTGAAGTATAGTTTTATCTCCCTCATGTCGGCCTCGAGGTCTCCGCTGGGATATATGGTTTTTGTGCATTTGATGAGTTTTTTCTCGTAGTCCACGCCATAGAGTAGTATGGGAAGGTGTGCCTTGAGGGCAATGAAGTAGAATCCTTTTTTCCACTCCGGCGCGAGTGCTCGTGTGCCCTCTGGTGTGATGCAGAGGTGGAAGGTGTGGGCCTGGATAGCTGTCTGTGCCATGGAGTCTGTCATGCTGGTGTGCTTTTGTCGGTAGACAGGTATGCCTCCTATGCTCCTGAAGAGGGGTCCGAGTGGCCAGACAAACCATTCTTTCTTCATCAGGAAGTTGCTCTGCATGTCTTTGGCGCGTATGTAGAGCTGTCCGATGAAGAAGTCCCAGTTGCTGGTGTGGGGTGCCAGACAGATGATAAACTTGTCGGGGTGGGGCTGGTCTACTTCGGCAGTCCACCCCAGTTGTTTATACAAGATCCAGTTGTATATTTTTTTCAGCATGGCGTTGTTTTTCTTTGTTTTCAGTATGGCCTTTAGAGTATCTTTACTTGGTCAGCCATGTCGCTGGCATGTGCAGCAAACTGCTCTCGCAGTCGTCTGAAGTAGTACTTTGGTGTCATCCCCGGTTCAGGGTGCGACACCCGGCTTAGAAAGTCGTCCTGCATCTTCACGATGGCGAAGAGCATGGCATCGGCATTAGCGGCATGACCTTGTGCTCCGTAGAGCGAGGCTGCCACGCACTCGGTAAGGAGTTCCTCGCAGATGAGGTTGATTGCGTGCTTTAGTGTTCTTTTGTTTGCCATTGTTTCACTTGTGTTTTTGATACTGTTGCCGGAAGTTCATAGCGTCTGTCGGCTTGCGGTTTATGGTGGTGACAGTCTTTGCTTGGGTGTCACTTGGCGTGTGACGCTGTGACTTCATCGGCAAAGATAGTGAAAAAAAATGAAACGGCAAAATGTTTTTTGAAAATTATTCTGCAAGTTTGTATTGCATGACGATGGCGTCGTGGTATTGCCTTCCGTCGTAGAGCCAGTCTGTGAGTGTCGCTGCGGTATGGAAGTGCAGTTTCCGGAAGAGTTGTAAGGAAGGCTCGTTGTCAGCTGCTATGCACACGTAGAGCTGGTGCAGATGGAGCACGCTGAGTGCGTAGTCGACGAGCTGTGCCACGGCGCTCTGTGCGTAGCCTCGGCGTCTGAAGGGGCGCTCCACGACCAGTCCCAGCTCGGCGCGCAGGTTTTTGGCGTCGAAGTTCACGATGTCGGCAATGCCCACCACCTCGCCCTCGTGGTTTTCTATCATCATCCTGACCTGTCTGTCGGTATAGATGTCGCCGGAGGCATTGGCCACATAGTCGTGCAGTGCGTATCGTGAGTAGGGCACGTTGGTATTGCCCACAGCCCACAGGCTTTGGTCGTTCTCTATTCTGTAGAGCAGGTCGAGGTCTTCGGGTTCCATGGCCCGGAGTCTTACGCAGTGGCTTTGTGTGCTGCTCATTTGATGGTCTCTTTAGGTGTGATGAGCACTTTGCTCTTCAAGGAATAAGTGCCTATGGTGGCGCCCTGTGCCACGTGGCAGGCGGCATCGTCAAGCAGACTGGCAAACGACCATACGGAGGTGTCGTAGACCACACATGCGGGTCTCTCGATGACGACGTCGTCGCGGTGTGAGCAAAAGGTGGCCGTGAGGCCTTTGCGCCGTGCGAGCTTCCTGCACTCGGCGAGCATGGCGTTGCTTCCCACAAAGATGTAGGTGGGCTGTGCGGCTTTCTTGTCGAAGAATCCCAGTGAGCGTCTGATTTGTTCGCCCCCCATCTGTATGAGGGCGATGAATGCGCGCAGATAGATGGCCATGCTCACGGGCAGGGTGACGAAGAAGGAGAGGTGGCCGTAGTGCTTTCTGAAGAAGATGAGCATGGCTTGATAAAACACGTGCACGTAGCGAAACGACGTCTTCTGCGTAGACTCTCCTTTGTAGTGCAGTATTTTCGCCGGCACATACCAGTTCTCGTAGCCGGCCTTCTTCACCCTGTAGCTCAGGTCTATGTCCTCACCATACATGAAGAACGTCTCGTCGAGCAGTCCGACGTGGTCGAGACACTGTCGTGTGAGCATGCAGAAGGCGCCGCTGATGACGTCTATCTGTCCCGGCCTGTCCCAAGGCATGTGGCTCATGTAGTAGCGCTCGCTCTTGCCGAGCATTTTCAGGAAGGATACGTATGGTGTGGGCAGGCCTCGGCGTGACTCTTTGGCGCGTGAGCCGTCAGGGTTGTGCATCATCACGCCGCAGGCTCCGGCCTGAGGGTGGGTGTCCATGAAACTGATGACGGTGTTCAGGGCGTCTTCGCCCACGAAGGTATCGGGGTTGAGCAGCAGCACATACTGTCCTGTGGCCTGACGTATGGCAATGTTGTTGGCACGTGCGAAGCCCAGGTTGTGATTGCTGTCGATGAGGGTGATTTGCTCGCCGAAACGTCGGGTGAGATAGTCCACCGACCCGTCGTGGGAATGGTTGTCGACGACAATCACCTCGTGCGCTATGCCTCTGGCAGCGCGAAAGACACTATCGATGCACTGTTCCACATAGTACTTCACGTTGTAGTTGACGATGATGACGCTCAGTTTCATGCCTCTTTCTCCTCTTCGTTTAGGTGGGCCTCGCCGTCGCATCTGGCCTTTGTCGGGCAGACGAATGGCATGGTGAGCATCACGATGATAGCCATGTAGCCAAACGAGGTGTTCATCAGTGCATAGTAGAGTGCGGTGTTGGCCAGCAGTGGCACTCCGAGCATGGCCAGGCGCACGATGGCCCAGCGCAGCAGGGCCTGCTCGTGGTGGCGTCGCAGGTCGGCATCGATGCTTGCAAACTTGAACAGTCGCAGGGCCAGGGGGATGAGTGCTATGGTGAGCAACTCGGCAATGGTGGTGACGGCAAACTCCGTCGGCACCGGCCATTGTCCCGTGGCATAGCCCGGCAGGCAGGTCTCACTCTCGTAGAGTGCCACCATCAGCAGCGCCGCGGCGATGATGGCTATATATATATATAATAGTATCTTGCGTACATTATTCATAATAATAAATAGGTCGGGTGTGTTGTGTACGTGTAGTCTTACTGTCCGAATGGTGTACGGTTGAGTATGGAGCGTCCGAGTGTCACTTCGTCGGCATATTCCAGTTCGCCCCCCACGCTGATGCCTCTTGCAATGACGCTCACTCTGATGTCTTGCAGTGGTGCGAGCTTCCGGTAGATGAAGAAGTTGGTGGTGTCGCCCTCCATGGTGGGGCTCAGTGCGAGTATCACCTCGCTGATGTCTGCCTGTGTCACACGCTGCACGAGGGAGTCTATTTCGAGGTCGGCCGGCCCTATGCCGTCCATGGGCGAGATGACACCTCCGAGCACATGGTATAGCCCGTTGTATTGCTGTGTGTTTTCTATGGCCATGACGTCCTGCACATTTTCCACCACGCAGATGGTGGCGGCATCGCGTCGCGGGTCGCTGCAGATGGAGCACAAGTCGGTGTCGCTGATGTTGTGGCACTGACGGCAGAATCTGACTTCGCGCTTCATTGTGGCCAGTGTGTTGGCAAAGCGCTCCACATCGTCGGCAGGCTGTCGGAGCATGTGCAGCACGAGTCGCAGTGCCGTCTTGCGGCCTATGCCCGGCAGCCGGGAGAACTCGCCTACGGCCTGTTCCAGCAGTCTTGAGGGGTATTGTTGTGTGAGCATCTCTTAGTTTTCTATTTCTGACAGCTCGAGCCAGCGCATCGACTTCTCGTCGAGTTCGGCCTCGATGAGTGGTAGCCGCTTGCTTTTCTCGGTGAGTGCCTCTACTGAAAGTGTGCCGGAGCAGAGCGCCTCTTCGGTCTGTTTCTTCTCTGCCTCGAGGAGTTCGATATCGTGTTCGAGCTGCTGCAACTCGCGTTTCTCTTTGAATGTCAGCTTGCGCTTGGCAGCGGCAGGACCGCCGACAGGGCTGCTGTCATCTCCCTTCTCGGTGGCGTTGGCTGGTTTTTTGCCCTGTTTCTCGGCAGGAGTGTCTTTTTCCTTGGCAGCCGACTCTTCCCACTGGCGGTACTGCGTGTAGTTGCCGGGGAAGTCTTTCACTACGCCGTTGCCGCGGAAGACGAGCAAGTGGTCGACCACCTTGTCCATGAAGTAGCGGTCATGGCTCACGATGATGACGCATCCGGGAAAGTCTTGCAGGTATTCTTCAAGAATCTGGAGTGTCACGATGTCGAGGTCGTTGGTGGGCTCGTCGAGCACGAGGAAGTTGGGGTTGCGCATGAGCACGGTGCAGAGGTAGAGCTTGCGCCGCTCGCCTCCGGAGAGCTTGTACACGTAGTTGTGTTGCTGCTCGGGTGTGAAGAGGAAATGCTGTAGGAACTGGCTGGCCGAGAGGTGTCGTCCGGAGCCGAGGTCCACATATTCGGCGATGTCGCGTACCACGTCTATCACCTTCTGCTGCTCGTCGAAGTGTAGCCCCTCTTGCGAGAAATAGCCGAAGCGCACGGTTTCTCCCACGACGATGCGCCCTGTGTCTGGCTGCAGCTCGCCGAGGAGCATCTTCAGAAACGTGGACTTGCCCGTGCCGTTGTTGCCCACGATGCCCATCTTCTCAAAGCGCGAGAAGTTGTAGTAGAAGTCTTTTAGAATGACGGTCTCGGTCTGCTTGCCGTCGCCGGGCGTCGTCGGGCTGTTGCTGAAGCTTTTCGAGACATACTGGCACTCGAATATCTTCGAGCCGATGTAGACGTTTGAC
>CAJOHP010000094.1 GCA_905234355.1 uncultured Prevotella sp.
ACGATGGCCGAGCCCAGGCCGAAGTAGAAGAACGAGACGAGCAGCGCAGGAATGAGTGCGACGATGACGCCGTACATGTTGCGCTCCACGGTGTCGTGGCCGTGGGCGTGGGGTGAAAGTGATACTATTAGTTTGCTCATTGTTTTTTACTTTTTAGCGGCAGCACGGCTGCGAATGATACCCATGACAGTAGTCTTTCCCTGTCGTATGTTGTCCAGCAGGGGTCGGTGGGCCGGGCATGTGAACTGGCAGGAACCGCACTCTATGCAGCTTGTGATGTCCTCTTTCTCGGTGCGTTCCCAGTTTTTCATTTCGCTCAGCCTGGCCAGCAGATAGGGCTCCAGGCCCATGGGGCATGCACCTACGCACTTGGCACAGCGTATGCAGGGCTGTGGCTCCTTACGCCGGGCATCGTCGCCGGAGAGGATGGTCACAGAGTTGGTGCCCTTGCAGATGGGCACCTCTGTGCTGGTGAGTGCCTTGCCCATCATCGGTCCTCCGGCGAGCAGTTTGCTGTCGTCTTCGGGCATGCCGCCACAAGCACTGATGAGGTCTTGCATCGGTGTGCCCATTCGCACGAGGAAGTTGCCTGGATTCTTCAGGTGCTTGCCTGTCACGGTGGTGTAGCGCTCAAAGAGCGGTTTCTGCTTCATCACAGCCTCGTAGACGGCGTAGGCCGTACCCACGTTCTGCACGATGGCGCCCACGCTGACGGGGATGGCAGGCGGGGCAGGCACCTGTCGGCGGATGACGGCATCGACCAGTTGTTTCTCGCCGCCTTGCGGATAGCGCTGGGCCAGGGGCACTACTTCGACGTGATAGTGCGAAGTACCGAAGGCCTCGGCACACTTCTGCGTGAGCAAAGCGATGGCCTTGGGCTTGTTGGTCTCAATGCCAATGTAGCCGGTTGTCACCTTGGCCCCCTTCATCAGCAGTTCCAATCCTACTAAAATCTCGTCGGGATGTTCCATCATCAGGCGGTAATCGGCAGTGATATAGGGCTCGCATTCCACGGCGTTGATAATTACGCACTCGGCCGTGGCCGTAGGTGGCGGGGTGAGTTTGATGAAGGTGGGGAAGCATGCTCCGCCCATGCCTACGATGCCGGCATCCTTGACACGCTTGACAATCTCATCCGGTGTCAGCTCGGGGTGGTCCTTCACCAGCTCTAGCTTTGTGGAGCGGTCGATGCCCTCTTCCCATTCGTCGCCCTCGACATTGATGAAGATGGCGGGCTTGCGATAGCCTGTGGCATCTATGGCCGTGTCAATCTTGGCCACCGTGCCGCTGACAGAGGAGAAGATGGGAGCCGAGACGAATCCTCCTGCCTCGGCAATGAGTGTGCCCACCTTGACCTTGTCGCCTTTCTGCACGACGGGCTTCGCGGGTGCGCCAATATGCTGCGAGAGTGGGAAAATGGCTTGTCTGGGCAGGGCAGCCACCTGGGTGTCCACCTCATGTGTCAGCTTGTTCTCTTCAGGGTGTATGCCGCCTATGCGAAATGTTCTGATGTTCATGCTGTTGTCTCCTCTTTTTTTAGTTCATCTGTAGCACTTGTGGCAGCCTTGCTGTCTGCGGTGACGGGGCTGGCAGGTCTTGGGGCGGGGAAGTTGACGGCAGCGATGGCATGCTTCGGGCACACCTTCTCGCACTTGCGGCACAGTCTGCATTTCTCCGGGTCGATGTATGCCAGGTTGCTTTCTAAGGTGATGGCGCCAAAAGGACACTCTTTCTCGCATTTTCCGCAGCCTATGCAACTCACGGCACATGCCTTCATGGCCACGGCTCCCTTGTCCTTGTTGACGCAGGATACGTAGACACGACGGCTCTTCGGCCCCTTCTTCCTCAGCTCAATGATATTGCGAGGGCAGGCTTTGACACATGCTCCGCAGGCCGTGCATCTGTCGTCGTCGACCTGTGGCAGTCCTGTCTCGTGATTGATGCTGATAGCTCCGAACTGGCAGGCTTCGGCACAGTCGCCGCATCCCAGACAGCCGAATCCGCATGCTGTCTCACCAGCTCCGCAGGCGTTCATCGCGGCGCATGTGCGCAGACCGGCATACTCGGCAATCTTCGGGCGATGCTCGCAGCTGCCATTACATCTCACCACGGCTACTTTCGGCTCGCCATTGGCAATGGCCATGCCCAGCAAATCGGCCACACGGCCCATCACCTCAGCACCGCCCACCGGGCAGTTGAGCCCGTCCAGGCTACCGGCGTCGGCACCTTTCACCAGTGCATCGGCCATGCCGCTGCATCCCGGGAAGCCACATCCGCCGCAGTTGGCGCCAGGCAGCAGCTCGCTCACTTGGGCCAGGCGTGGGTCTTCATAGACAGCAAATTTCTTGGAGGCGGCATAAAGCACGAGCGCTGCGATGAGTGCTATGACTCCAAGAACAATTACTGCAATCAAGATGAAATTCATAGATTTGTTTTATTATTGTTTGTTTTACTGTTTGCTTTCATCGGTTTCGACATGGAATGCCACCTGGCGCTCTATGCGCTGCCTGCATAGCCATATTATAATATAATAAGGTATAAGCACGCCCACTGCCGATAATGCCGTCTGTGGCTCTGTCGTCCCCGCCTGTGAGGCGGCTATCGCCGCCACTAGCATGAGGGCCAGGGGGACAGCAAATACCAATATCACTGCGAGCCATGCCGACCGTGCTGCAGTGGCCACGACTACGTGCTGTCCCAAGCTCGGAATGGCTTTTGTGTCACCGGCCATGGCCTCTATCAGTTTCGATTTTTTCTCCGAGGCGGCACAGCGGCTGGCCATCTGGCAGCTGCCGCAGGCCTCCGGTTGCTCTATTCTCACCCAGACACGCTGTCCGCTGATGCGCTCTACAATGCCTGTGTGGCGTATGGTTTTGCTCATAGTTTGTTTTGTCATGCTGACTTTGCAAATGCAAAGGTAATAAGTTTTTGGAAAATACAAAGGCTCAGGCATAATATTTTTCAAAAATTAAGCCTAATCGTTTGCAGATACAAAAGTTTTTTATACTTTTGCAGCGAAAAATCAAAGGAATAGGATGAAAGCAACCGAGCAGACACTTCAGCAGACAGAGCGCGCCATCCGAAAGATAGCCGACAAGTTTCCCGCACATGGCGAGGCATCGCTGCTCACCGATATTCACCTGCGTGTGACGCAGGACACCGGTGAGCTAGTGGCTTTCGACGATGACGACAAAGAGATTACACGTTGCGTGGTGACACAATGGATAGACAATAAGGACGATGACTTCTACGACTCAGTGGCCGCCATTCTCCGGCGGTCGATAGAGCAGCAGCGTAGTCTTGTAGACAATATGTCTATACTGAAGCCTTACGCATTTGTCCTGGAGGACGAAGAGCGTGAGACCATGGCTGAGCTCTATGTGGCCGACGACGACATTGTCATCATCGACCCTGACATGATGCAAGACCTGGGCAAAGACCTCGATGACTTCTTTGATAACCTGATGAAGTCTTAGGCCCATGACAGATTCTGCGGCATCCCTATCTGCCGACCATAGCGACACCTGGTTTGCAAGGCTCAACAGCTGGCGAGAAGCGCACATCAGCGAGCGCATGTTTGTGCTTATCCTGGCATTCTTTGTGGGTTTCTTTGCAGCCGTGGCTGCTTTTGTGCTTCACTGGCTCATCAATCAGATAGTGAGTCTGCTCACCAGCCAGTTTGACGCTCAGTCGTCCAATTGGCTCTATTTGGTCTATCCTGTCATCGGCATCTATCTCACTTCGCTGTTTGTGAGATACATAGTCAAGGACAATATCTCCCACGGCATCACCCGCATACTCTATGCTATCAGCAGCAACCGCTCACGGCTGAAGTCGCACAACACGTGGTCGTCGGTCGTAGCGTCTGCCATCACCATCGGTTTTGGCGGATCGGTAGGTGCCGAGGCCCCTATCGTGCTCACAGGGTCGGCCATAGGCTCCAATCTGGGAAAGATGTTCCGGCTCGACAGCCACACCATGATGCTTCTTGTGGGCTGTGGTGCTGCGGGCGCTATAGCCGGTATCTTCAAGGCGCCCATAGCCGGCCTGGTATTTACGCTCGAGGTGCTGATGATCGACCTCACCATGGCGTCGCTCATGCCTATCCTCGTATCTTGTGTCACGGCCACCTGTTTCACCTATATCTTCAGCGGCGACTCAGCGCTTTTCTCCTTCACACTGGACAATGGATGGATTGTGGAGCGTGTGCCAGCCTGCATCTTGCTCGGCGTGTTCTGTGGGCTGGTAAGTCTCTATTTCATCCGGGCGATGAGCTTTGCTGAAGGCATATTCGCCCGGTTCCAGGACAAACCGCACGTCAGGCTTATCATCGGCGGAGGGGTGCTCAGCTTGCTCATCTTCCTCTTTCCCGCTCTCTTCGGCGAGGGCTACAACAGCATCAATCTGCTGCTCAACGGCAAGACCGAGTCCGACTGGGATGAGATACTCAACAATTCGCTCTTCTCCGGGCAGGCCGAAATGCTCATCCCCTATATCGCCCTGGTACTGCTCACCAAGGTCTTTGCTACATCGGCCACCAATGGCGGGGGCGGTTGCGGCGGCACGTTCGCTCCATCGCTGTTCATAGGCTGTTTCGCCGGTTTCCTTTTTGCCCGGCTGTGGAATATCCACGAGATAGGTGTCTATGTGCCCGAGAAGAACTTTGCCCTGATGGGCATGGCCGGCGTCATGTCCGGCGTGATGCACGCCCCGCTCACAGGCATCTTCCTCATAGCCGAGCTCACTGGCGGCTACAGTCTCTTCCTGCCGCTGATGATAGTCAGCGTGAGCAGCTATCTTACCATCGGTATCTTCGAGTCGCACAGCATCTACAGTGCCAGGCTGGCCAAGGAGGGCAAGCTCATCACCCACCATACCGATCATGCCGTGCTCACGCTCATGCAGCTCGACTCTGTGATAGAGCGCGACTTCATGGCTGTGCCGCCCGACATGGAGCTGGGACAGATTGTTCACAAGATCAGCCGTTCGCGCAGCAGTGTGCTCCCGGTGACCGACGCCGCAGGTGCGCTGCTCGGCGAGATAGATATCACGAAGATACGCCACATCGTGTTCCGTATAGAGCTCTACCACCACTTTACAGCACAGCAGATAATGCAGGAACCCTTGGGAGTGCTCAGCGACCATCAGACCATGACCGAGGTGATGACCACGTTCGACGAGACCCATGCCGACTGGCTGCCCATCGTCGATGAAGACGGCCACCTGAAAGGATATATCTCACGTCAGAGACTCTACAGCCAGTACCGACAGATGGTGGCCGACATGAGCGAAGACTGAATAGTAAAGACAGGAAACGAATATGCAGAAAAATGATTTGAGAATAGTGTTCATGGGTACGCCCGAATTTGCCGTGGAGACCCTGAAAGCCCTTGTAGACCACGACTATCACGTCGTGGCCGTAGTCACGCAGCCCGACAAGCCCGTCGGCCGACATGGATCCTTGTTGCAGCCCTCGGCCGTAAAGCAGTATGCTGTGGCTCATGGCCTGCCCGTGCTGCAACCAGAGAAGATGAAAGACCCCGCCTTTGTGGAGACGCTGCGCAGCTACGACGCCAACCTGCAGGTGGTAGTGGCCTTCCGCATGCTGCCCGAGGTGGTGTGGGCTATGCCCGCCTATGGCACCTTCAATGTGCATGCCGCCCTTCTTCCGCAGTACCGGGGTGCTGCCCCCATCAACTGGGCCGTCATCAACGGCGAGACACAGACAGGCGTCACCACCTTCTTCCTCGACCACGACATCGACACCGGGCGCATCATCAGACAGTTGCCCTTTGACATTCCCGACGATGCCGATGCCGCTTATGTCTACGACGGACTGATGCACCTCGGTGCCAGGATTTGTCTGGAGACGCTGCAGCTCATTGTCGATGCCGACGGCTATCCGCAGAGCGTGCCACAGGACGAGACACGGGCCACGCTCCTGCCAGCTCCGAAAATCTACAAGGACACCTGTCGCATCAGCTGGCAGCAACCTGTAAAGCGCGTCTACGACTTCGTAAGAGGGCTAAGCCCCTATCCCGGCGCATGGACGGAAATGGCTACTGCCGACGGGCAGCCTGCGGTGCTGAAGATATTCCAGACGACCAAATCCGACATGGCCGCCACGGGCTATGCTCCCGGACAGCTGATTGTCATGCGCAAGCACCTCTATGTGGCTTGCACCGACCGTCTGCTGCAGATAGACGCACTGCAGCTCTCGGGGAAAAAACGCATGGAAGCCGCTGATTTTCTCAACGGTATGCATGGCCTGGAAAATTATTCTCTGCGATGATATAATAAATCGCTGTATAAGGGCGTTGTATAAGTGTAAACCCTCAAATCCCCCAACGCCTATGCAAATATTTACTCCAGAAGAAACATCTCCCAGTGAGAAAGTACTCAACATTATCCGCCAGATAGCCTACACCTACAGAGTGGTGAACGGGCAGGCGTTTTGTCTGAACTGACGATAGACATGGCTTTAGTATCTCCCTCTTTGCTTGCCGCAGACTTTCTGCATTTGGCCGATGAGCTCCAGATGATAAACCGTAGTGAGGCCGACTGGCTGCATTTCGATGTGATGGACGGTATGTTTGTACCCAATATCTCCTTTGGTTTTCCCGTCATGGAGGCAGTGGCCAAAGTGTGTGAGAAACCGCTCGACGTGCACTATATGATTCAGCAACCCGAGCGCTACATCCAGGCCACGGCCCGTCTGGGCGCCATGATGATGAATGTGCATGTGGAAGCTTCGCTCCACCTGCACCGCACCATACAGGAAATCCATGACGCCGGTATGAAGGCTGGGGTGACGCTCAATCCCTCTACCCCCGTGAGTATGATAGAAGACGTCATTGCCGACGCAGACCTGGTTCTGCTCATGAGCGTCAATCCCGGCTTTGGCGGACAGAAGTTCATCGAGAACACCATCGCCAAAGTGCGGCGCCTGCGCCAGCTCATCAGCGACAGCGGCAGTAGAGCACTCATAGAGGTAGACGGAGGCGTGCAGGGCGAGACAGCCCCGCGCCTGGTTGCCGCAGGGGTCGATGTGCTTGTGAGTGGCAGCTACATTTTCAAGAGCACCGCACCTGAAGAGATCATCCACCAGCTGAAAGCACTCTGACTCCTGAGGAAGGAAGCCCCGCACACTGCTCATGACACTGCCCGACATCATTCTTCTCTCAATAGCGCTGGCTATGGACTGTTTTGCTGTGTCCATAGCCAGTGGTGTTATTGCTGGCAGGCGGTGCTGGGGACTCATCTTGTGGATAGCTGCACTGTTCGGCTTTTTTCAGGCGCTGATGCCTCTGATAGGGTGGGGCGGCGTAACCAGCTTCGCTTCGTTCATCGGAACCTATGGCTACTGGGTAGCCTTCGCGCTGCTGCTCTTCTTGGGTGTGCGCATGATAGTAGAAGGTCTACGGCCAGCCGATGAGCGCCATTTCGACCCCCGCCACCTTGCCACGCAGGTGCTTCTGGCCATTGCCACAAGTATAGACGCGCTGGCCGTAGGCGTCAGCCTGGGGGCTACAGGCTATCCGTCGCTGGCATCCATGACCTTTCCCGTTTTTGTTATTGGCAGCGGTTCTTTTCTCTTTAGCATCGCTGGGCACTTGCTTGGCATACGCTTCGGCAAGACCTTGCGAAGCCGATTGAGGCCGGAGCCGTTAGGTGGTATCATATTGATAATCATAGGAGTGAAGATACTTGTCGTCTCTTTACTTGATATTTGATAGTATAGCCTGTTATTCTTCCGATAACCTTCAGTCGTTCCGGCGATACTCTTTCGTGCATCTGCAGAAACTCTTCCAACCCCCCGAAGAAACACTCGGAACCACATGCAGAAACTTTTTCAGATAAATATGTCGTTTGTTTGCATTTTTTTTTGTACTTTTGCACGCGCTAATGAAGCAAACAAAATTTTGTTATAACATTATAAACTTTTATGAATTTCACTTTGTTAATTACCGTCTTGCTGACGGCTATTACATTGGTGGTAGGGGCTTACGTGATAGCTAAGCTGATAGGACCTCGGTCCTACGCGAAGCAGAAGGGTGAGCCCTATGAGAGTGGCATCCCCACCCGCGGCACCTCCTGGCTGCCCGTGAACATCGGGTTCTACCTCTTTGCCATCCTGTTTCTCATGTTCGATGTGGAAACGGTGTTTCTGTATCCATGGGCTGTAGTAGTGAAGGAGTTCGGGTCGATGGCATTGCTGTCGATAGGCTTCTTCTTAGTGGTTTTAGTGCTGGGCTTAGCATACGCCTGGCGGAAAGGAGACCTGGAATGGAAGTAAGAAAACCGCACATCAAGAGTATTCCCTACGAGGAGTGGAACGACAATGCCTCGCTGGAGAAAATCGTTGACGAGCTCCATGAGGGCGGCGTCAACGTGGTGACGGGCTCGCTCGACCAGCTCATCAACTGGGGCCGTTCGAACTCGTTGTGGTCGCTCACGTTTGCCACCTCATGCTGTGGCATCGAGTTTATGGCCTGCGGATGCAGCCGCTACGACTTCGCCCGCTTCGGCTTCGAGGTGACGCGCAACTCTCCCCGCCAGGCCGACCTCATCATGTGTGCCGGCACCATCACCCACAAGATGGCACCGGCGCTGAAGCGACTCTACGACCAGATGGCCGAGCCCAAATATGTGGTGGCCGTAGGC
>CAJOHP010000095.1 GCA_905234355.1 uncultured Prevotella sp.
CCCATGATTTCATCATGCAGCTGCCGGAGGGCTATCTGCCCGGGGGTGCCGTCGAAGGCGGCCGAGAGACTGACGGGCGAACGGAAGTGGCTGAGCGCTGGCAGCAGCGGCACAAGGTCGCGGGGGTGGATGCTGGCGTCGGCCACCGAGCCGTTCCACGACATGTGTCGCACATCGTGGAGCAGGGAGCCGCGGGCGGTGATCTCGGGGATGCTGATGTCAGACCGTGGCAGCTGCAGGTAGAACCGGCTGAGACGTGCCATGCGGCTGTCGGCCGTGAAGGCGAAGGACAACCGTCGGACGTCCAGTCCCGACTGCTCGGCAAACGACAGGCGGCGCACGGTCACGTCGAGGCTGCTGTCGGTCAGCTCACGCAACAAGATGTGTGCGCTTATGTTGCTGAAACTCAGGTGGTGGGTGTTAAACTGCTCGGGCGTTTGTTTGGCGTCGGCCTGATGGTAGGACACGCTCGACTGTCGGATGATGAGCGAGTTGATGCGCAGGTGGAGTGGGGTGGCGTGGCTGGTGGTGTCGGGCGATGCGAGGGCATCGATGAGGAACTGGCAGTTGAGCGGCGACTGTGCGTCGGCCCGGCTGAGGCTTGCATGTGCTCCGAAGAGCTGCGCCGAGGTGAGCACGATGCGTCCCTCGGTCAGCGGGTAGAGCTCCATGCGTGCCGACATGCGGCCTACCTGCAGCAGCGGTGCGCCCTGCTGGTCGTGCAGCAGGATGCTGTCTACGATGACGCGGTTGAAGAGTCCCAGGTCCACGCGGCCCACGCTGACGCGTGTGCCCAGCACCTGGCTCAGCTCATGGGCCACGCGTCGGCCGAGCCACGTCTGCACGGCAGGCACGCGGATGAGCGTCATGGCTGCCAGTGTGATAGCCATGAGGCTCCAGACTATCCAGTTGACGATATGCTTGAGGGCCTTCATCTGTCAGTTCTACTTGACAATTGTTTTGACATGAGTCAAATTTGAAGTGCAAATTTACTAAAAAACTTGCCAATGTAGCAGTTTTTGCAGCATAATGTCGTTAATATTCATATTTTTTATTACTTTTGCACACTGTTAAGCATAACCGGAGTGGCACATGATGTCTCTTGGCCTGACATTTCCGCTGCTCCGGAGCGGGTGCCGTAAGGTGCTCTTTTCTTGTGCAATATTTACTTATCAGTACATTTTATATATGTCATTCAGTCAAGTTATTCATTTACGAAAAGGCTTGGACATCCGTCTGAAAGGACGTGCTGAGGAGACGAAGATGCAGCTGAAGTCGAGCGGCCGCTATGCCCTTGTGCCCGACGACTTCGAGGGCGTCACTCCGAAAGTCGTGGTGAAGGCGGGCGACCAGGTCCAGGCGGGCGACATCTTGTTTGCGAACAAGCAGTTTCCCCAGGTGGGTTTTGCCTCTCCGGTGAGCGGAAAGGTCACCGCCGTAGAGCGTGGCGACCGCCGGAAGGTGCTCGCCGTGAAGATTGATGCCGACGCCCAGCAGACCTATCGCGAGCTGGGCAAGAAGGATGTGGCGACCATGGACGGAAAAGCCGTCGTCGAAGCCCTGCTCGAAGCCGGTATCTTTGGTTATATCAATCAGTTGCCTTATGCCGTCTCTACCAATCCGTCGACGATGCCTAAGGCCATCTTTGTCTCTGCACTGCGCGACAAGCCGCTCGCCCTCGACTTCGAGTACGAGGTGAGAGGGCAGGAGCGCGACTTCCAGACCGGTCTCACGGCGCTGTCGAAGATAGCCAAGACCTATCTCGGAGTGGGCGAAGGGTCGGCCCTTGCCGATATGAAGGATGCCGAGGTGTGTGCCTTCGTAGGCCCCTGCCCTGCCGGCAACGTGGGCGTGCAGGTCAATCATCTGGACCCCGTGAACAAGGGCGAGGTGGTGTGGACCATCGGCGACCCCACGGTGGTGCTCTTCATCGGGCGTCTGTTCAACACGGGGCATGTGGACCTGCACCGCACCGTGGCACTCTGTGGCAGCGAGGTGACAAAGCCCGTCTGTGCCGACATGCTTGTGGGCCAGGAGCTTGCCACACTCGTGGCTGGCAGCTACGACGCCAGCCACAGCGTGCGCATCATCGACGGCAACGTGCTCACCGGGCGACAGACCACCAAGGACGGCTATCTGGGCGCCCACAGCTCCGAGGTGACCATCATCCCCGAAGGCAGTCAGGCCGACGAGCTGCTCGGGTGGATCATGCCGCGCACCCGGCAGTTCTCGGTCAGCCGCAGCTACTTCTCCTGGCTCATGGGCAAGAGAGACTATGCGCTCGACGCCCGCATCAAGGGCGGTGAGCGCCACATCATCATGAGTGGCGAGTACGACCGCGTGCTGCCCATGGACATCTACGGCGAGTATCTCATCAAGGCCATCATCACCGGCGACATAGACCGTCAGGAGCAGCTCGGCATCTACGAGGTGAGTCCCGAAGACTTTGCCTTGGCCGAGTTTGTTGATTCCTCGAAGCTAGAGCTGCAACGTATTGTGAGAGAGGGGCTTAATATCTTACGTAAAGAAAACGCTTAAACGACTATGAGTGCATTACGAAACTATATAGACCGTGTGAAGCCACACTTCGAAGAGGGTGGCAAGCTGCATAGCTTCAGGTCGCTGTTCGAGGGCTTTGAGACGTTCCTCTATGTGCCCAACGACACCTCGAAGGGCACGGGTGTGCACATCCACGACGCCATCGACTCCAAGCGCATCATGAGCATGGTGGTCATCGCCCTGATGCCCGCCATGCTGTTCGGCATGTACAATGTGGGCTACCAGAACGCGCTGGCCGCCGGCACGCTGGCCACTGCGTCGATAGCCGAGCTGTTCTGCTACGGCTTCCTGGCCGTACTGCCCAAGATACTCGTCTCCTACATCGTGGGCCTCGGCATCGAGTTTGCCTGGGCACAGTGGAAGGGCGAGGAGATACAGGAGGGATTCCTCGTGTCGGGCATACTCATCCCGCTCATCATCCCCGTGAACTGTCCGCTCTGGATACTGGCCGTGGCCGTGGCCTTTGCCGTGGTCATAGGCAAGGAGATCTTCGGCGGCACAGGCATGAACATCTTCAATCCGGCGCTGCTCTGCCGTGCCTTTCTCTTCTTTGCCTATCCCACGAAGATGAGTGGCGACCAGGTGTGGGTGGCCGGCGAGCGCATCTTCGGACTGGGCTACGACCTGCCCGACGGTTTTACCATGGCCACGCCGCTCGGACAGGTGGGGCAGGGCGCAGAGGTCACTGCCTCGCTCAACGACATGATCGTCGGACTTATTCCGGGAAGTATCGGTGAGACCAGCGTCATCGCCATCGCCCTGGGTGCCGTGCTGCTGCTGCTCACCGGCATAGCCTCGTGGAAGACCATGCTGAGCGTCTTCGCCGGCGGCGCCCTGACAGCAGCCCTCTTCCAGAGCATGGGCATGACCCCCATCACCTGGTATGAGCACCTGGTGCTGGGCGGCTTCTGCTTCGGTGCCGTCTTCATGGCCACCGACCCCGTCACCTCGTGCCGCACGGAGACGGGTAAGTATATCTATGGCTTCCTCATCGGCATGATGGCCGTGGTCATCAGGGTGATGAATCCCGGCTATCCCGAGGGCATGATGCTCGCCATCCTGCTGATGAACATGTTTGCTCCCACCATCGACCACTTCGTGGTGGAGCGCAACATCTCGAAACGAATGAATAGGACCAAGGCCGCAAAGCAGTAAAAAGGAGGAAAGTAGCTATGAAACTGAATACAAACTCTAACACCTACATTATTATATATAGCACGATACTCGTGGTGGTGGTGGCCTTCCTGCTGGCCTTCGTCTTCAAGGCCCTCAAGCCCATGCAGGATGCCAACGTGGCGCTCGACGTGAAGAAGCAGATACTCTACTCGCTCAACATCCGCCATCTGGACGGTGCGGAGGCCGAGGCAAAATATGCCGAGGTGGTGGGCGAGCAGACCACCGTGGACGGACAGACGGTCTACGACTGCACCGTCGACGGTCAGCACGTGCGTGTGGCCTCGCTCAAGGGCATGGGCCTCTGGGGCGGCATCAGCGGCTATGTGGCCGTGGCCGACGACGGCACCGTCTTCGGTGCCTACTTCAACCACGAGGGCGAGACCGCCGGACTCGGGGCCGAGATCAAGGACTCACGGGCATGGCAGGAGAAGTTCATCGGCAAGCGCATCTACGATGCCGAGGGACGCGTGGTGCTCTCGGTGGTGAAGAAAGTGGACGACCCCGAGACGCAGGTCGACTGTGTCACAGGCGCCACACTCACCAGCAATGGCGTCGACGCCATGCTGAAGGACGGCCTGAAGAATGTAAAACCCTAACGCAACAAGAACTATGGCACTATTTAGCAAACAGAATAAAGAGGTATTCCTCAAGCCGCTCAACGCCGACCACCCCATCCTGGGGCAGGTGCTCGGCATCTGTTCGGCACTCGCCGTCACCTCGCAGCTCAAGCCCGCCATCGTGATGGGACTGGCCGTGACGGTCATCACGGCGTTCTCCAACGTCATCATCTCCATCCTGCGCAACACCATCCCCAACCGCATACGCATCGTGGTGCAGCTCGTGGTGGTGGCCGCGCTGGTGACCATCGTCTCACAGGTGCTCAAGGCCTACGTCTACGACGTCAGCGTGGAGCTCTCCGTCTACGTCGGACTCATCATCACCAACTGCATCCTCATGGGACGTCTCGAGGCGTTTGCCATGACCAACAAGCCCTGGCCCTCTTTCCTCGACGGCGTGGGCAACGGACTGGGCTACGCCATGATACTCGTCGTCGTCGGAGCCGTGCGTGAGCTGCTCGGAAGGGGCACCCTGCTGGGCTTCCAGGTCGTGCCCGACGCCTGCTACGACATGGGCTACATCAACAACGGCATGATGACCATGCCTGCCATGGCCCTCATACTCGTGGGCTGTGTCATCTGGATACACCGTGCATACTTTTATAAGGAGAAGTAAATTATGGAACACGCAATAAGTCTATTCTTCAGGTCGATATTTGTCGACAACATGATCTTCGCCTTCTTCCTTGGCATGTGCTCCTATCTGGCCGTGTCGAAGACGGTGAAAACATCGCTCGGACTGGGTCTGGCCGTGACCTTCGTGCTCACCGTCACCGTGCCCGTCAACTATCTCTTGCAGAACAAGGTGCTGGGCGACGGATGCCTGGCCGAGGGCGTAGACCTGAGCTATCTCTCGTTCATACTCTTCATCGGCGTCATAGCCGGCATCGTGCAGATTGTCGAGATGACCGTCGAGCGCTACTCACCCTCGCTCTACGCCGCACTGGGCATCTTCCTGCCCCTCATCGCCGTCAACTGTGCCATCATGGGCGCCTCGCTCTTCATGCAGCAGCGCATTCTCATGGACCCCTCCAGCACACAGGCCATCACCTCTGTGGCCGATGCAGCCGTCTACGGCCTTGGCTCCGGCATCGGATGGACACTCGCCATCGTCTCACTCGGAGCCATACGCGAGAAGATGCAGTACTGCGACGTGCCACGGCCACTGCAGGGACTCGGCATCACCTTTATCGTCGTGGGACTCATGGCTATGGCTATGATGTGTTTTAGTGGACTTAATATTTAATAAAGAAAAATGGCACAGTTTATAGCATATAGCATCGGAGTATTCCTCATCGTAATACTTCTCTTGGTGGTCGTACTGCTCGTGGCGAAGAAATTCCTCTCGCCCAGCGGCAACGTCAGCATCGAGATCAACGGCGACCGCACCATATCGGTGGCTCAGGGCAACTCGCTCATGTCGACACTCAACGAAAACGGCATCTTCCTCCCCTCTGCCTGTGGCGGCAAGGCCTCCTGCGGGCAGTGCAAGGTGCAGGTGCTCGAGGGCGGAGGCGAGATACTCGACTCGGAGAAGCCTCACTTCACACGCAAGGAGCAGAAGGCCGGATGGCGACTGGGATGCCAGTGCAAGGTGAAGGGCGACCTGAAGATACACGTCGACGAGTCGATACTCGGCGTCAAGGAGTATGAGTGCACCGTCATCTCCAACAAAAACGTCGCCACGTTCATCAAGGAGTTCAAGGTGCAGCTGCCTGCAGGCGCCCACATGGACTTCCTGCCCGGCTCCTACGCCCAGATCAAGATACCGGCCTTCGACTGCATCGACTACGACCGCGACTTCGACAAGTCGCTCATCGGAGCCGAGTATCTGCCGTCGTGGGAGAAGTTCGGGCTGTTCCCCCTGAAGTGCAAGAACCCCGAGCCCACCATACGTGCCTACTCCATGGCCAACTATCCGGCCGAGGGCGACGTGTTCATGCTCACCGTGCGCATTGCCACACCGCCCTTCAAGGCCGACAAGAGCGGATTCATGGAGGTGAACCCCGGCATAGCCTCCAGCTACATCTTCTCCCTCAAGCCCGGCGACAAGGTCGTCATGAGTGGACCCTTCGGCGACTTCCACCCCCACTTCGACACGAAGAAAGAGATGATCTGGGTGGGCGGCGGAGCCGGCATGGCACCCCTGCGCGCACAGATCATGCACATGACGCGCACGCTCAATACGCGCGACCGCGAGATGCACTACTTCTACGGAGCACGAGCACTCAACGAGGTCTTTTACCTTGACGACTTCCTGCAGCTGGAGAAGGACTTCCCCAACTTCCACTTCCACCTCGCCCTCGACCGCCCAGACCCAGCCGCCGACGCAGCCGGTGTGCCCTACACCCCCGGCTTCATCCACAAGGTCATGTACGACACCTACCTCAAGAACCACCCCGCACCTGAAGACATCGAGTACTACATGTGCGGCCCCGGTCCCATGAGCTCCGCCGTCGTCAAGATGCTCGACTCCCTCGGCGTCCAACCCGAAAGCATCGCCTTCGACGACTTCGGCGGCGGCGCCCCGAAGAAGTAACCCCCCCACACACAAAACCGTCAACAATACCCCAGCGGGGCGGCCGGATGGCCGCCCCGCTGTTCTTATGGCAACTTCCATAAACAACCCCGTAGGGGTTTCATATCAATAGCAACCATCCGTTTACAACACACCCCAAACCCCGTAGGGGTTTCATCCAAATCCAATTTATAGAACAAAAATACACACTTTTCGCGACATGGACAAAATTATTTACTCCTCCAATGTAAAAATCACTCCCGCATCTGGCAAATAATGCGTATCTTTGCACTATGGAATTCACGGCAGCTATCGCCGTATCAAGCTGAAACCAAGCGGCATATTTGCCCATAATACAGATAATCGGTCATGGAACTCAGACTCACATACAGCGAAATCAGCGATCTAATCGAGAAGAAAGCAGGGCGCACTCTGCCCCTGATGTACGGCGGCCCACACACCGTGCGTATCAGCTACGACGTCAACGTGCTCTTCAAAACGGCCAACGTAGGCCTCGACGTCACCGTCGACGAGATTGTCGGCAGCGATATCTACCTCAGCTACAGCGGCGGCGCCGGCATCGACTTCATGGTGCGACAAGCCATCGGCATGGCCAAAAACCGCCCCGGCGGCGACCTCATAGAGCCTCTCGAAGGCAGCCGCGTGCTGCTCGCACTCAGCCGCGCCCCTCAGACAGGCTCCCTGCTCGAGCACATCACCCTGCGCGACATACGCTTCGACGAGCAATACGTCATAGTGGAGTTCGAGCCCAAAAGCATCTGACACACCCGTGTCCAATTCCTCACTCTCCCGCATACAACATCCTGTATGACGGGCATTTACGCTTTTCATGATCTTAACGGCTGATAATCAGCATCCTGTCCTAAGCCTCTCTACCCCTTCTCTACCCCTTCTCTACCCCCTCCCTGCCCCCGCATGCCGAAAAGCCAACACCACTGCAGCACACCAAAGCCGGAACTCAGTCAGGTTGAGTCCCTTGCCGCAACACCGCAGCCACGCGGCGCCCGCACCCTCGCTACTCGATGCGAATATGCACCGCCAAGGCGTCGGAGTAGGTCTTGGTGACCGGTATCGGCCGCTGCGTCCCCGTCAGCTCGAGCTGGAAACCCATCCCATCCTTGCGCATCAGATTGATACAGTCCACATTGACAATGAAGCCCCTATGGCAGCGCACCAGGCTCGTGCCACGCAGCCGCTGCTCGAGTTCCTTCAGGCTGTTGTGCAGGATGAACGTCTCCTCGCGGCCGTCGTTCATATAATGTATATTAGTGTAGTTGTTGGCAGCCTCGATGTATAACACATTCTCCCTCAGCGTCACCAACGCCAGACGCCCCCCCTTGTCGTAGAACTTCACGCTATGGTCCGCCACCGACGGGTCGTCGGCCGGGTCCGGCGGCAGCAGCGCCCGCAGTCGCTCCACCTCGTCATGCTCCTCGTGCAGCAGAAAGAGCAGATAGGATATGGCATACGGAATAATCTCCACCACAATAAGATAGAGCAGAAAATCACCGGCCAGCGACCCCAGCACCAGCTTCCCGCTGCCGCTGAAAAGCCACACCGCCAACGACATCACAGCCACACAAACCATCAGCTCCGCAAACAGCCATATCGACACCCCAGCCGGCGAGAACATGCGGCGCAAACCCTCCCTCGACAGTAGCAACCTGCTGATTGCCAGCACAAGATAGCCGGCTGCAAACGTGCCCGATATCTGCATCAACGGCGATAT
>CAJOHP010000096.1 GCA_905234355.1 uncultured Prevotella sp.
CTCTGCATGCTCCTCGTCATCCGGTGCGGTCAGCGTGGTGGAGTATTCCAGTCCGGCCACGGTGACGCTGGCCTCGTCGGTGATGACGTAGTCGCCGCCCTTCTGGATGATGTTGATGCTATAGAGGTAAGCCTGGGTGGGGTTCTCTATCGTGAGCTTCACCTTGGCCTTGCTGTACTCCTTGCCGCTGAAGTCGAAGGTGTACTCCTTCCATGTGCTCTCTTCCGGAGTGACGGTCACGGTCTGGTCGGCCACGGTGTTGTCGGCGTCGGCAGCGATGTCGATGATCTCACAGGTCATCGTGCCCATCCGTCCTGCAGCCCATACGGCAACATCCCTCACGGGGCCGCTGATGGCAAATCCCATGTCGGCGCGGTTGCTGATGCTCACCGTCTGCGCTGTGCTGATGGCCAGGCAGCTCTGGCCGCTGTAGCTGCCCATGTCGAATGCGCTGGCCTGAGCTCCTGAGGCATGCCATGCGGTGCCCTCTTCGGTGATGAGGTCGACGCCCTCATCCGAGGCGCGTCTTACGGGGCTGGTGCCCGAGCTGGGGCTTATCTTGCCGAAGGTGGCGTTGACGCCCTGCAGGCCGGAGGCAGCCTCTATATTCAGGTTTTTCCAGAAGTTGGCCTTCTTGTAGGTGTTCACCGAGGTGGACGGCACGTAGACGGTGGCCGTGATGAGGTTGCCGGCATCGTCTGCCTCGAAAGTCTCCTGCACTGCCTTTGGCACCAGCGGGGCGTTCACGTAGATGCTCTTCAGACTGGTGCAGCCCCTAAATATATCCTTGGTGAGCTCTTTGATGCCGCGGCCTATCTTCACCGTGCGCAGATTCTTGCAGCTTTGGAAGGCCATCTGGTATAAGTACAGTTCGTTGTTGTCCTCTATGGATATGTTCCAGAGGCTGCTGTAGGAGAAGGCATTGTCGGCGATGGTCTTGATGTGCTTAGGCACGCGGTACTCGTTCAGGTCGTCGCGATAGGCAAAGGCGGAGGTGCCGATGCCGGTGACCGATGTCGGGATGACCGTGTTCTTGCAGGAGGTCCAGAGCCAGTTCATCTTCGTGTTGATGATGGCGTTGCAGTCTTCGCGCGAGTCGAAAGTGGGGTTGCCCTCTTCCACCACGATGCTCTGCAGCTGATTGCAGCCGAAGAACGGGTTGGTCTCCATCTCCTGCACTGTTTTAGGAATGGTGATGGAGGTCAGCGGGTTGTTGGCAAAGGCACCATATTCCAGTGTCGTGATGTTGGCGGGAATGTTGAAAGTGGTGAGACCCACGCCGTCGAAGGCCTGCGTACCGATGGTGGTCACGCTGGTGGGGATTGTAGTCGTGATGCATCCAGCCACGATGGTGTTGTTTGCCGTTTCGATGATGGCGTTGCAGTTGTCGCGTGAGTCGTAGGTAGCGTTGCCACTCTTGACGCTCAAGTGTGTGCCCTTGAAGCCCTTGAATGCCCATGTCGAGATGTTGCTGACGCTGGTCGGTATCTCTACCGGCATGTTGCTCTCGCGGAAGGCATACTGCTCGATGGTCGTCAGTCCCTCGTTCAGGGTGAGGCTCTGCAGCGTGGTGTTGTAGAAGGCGTCGCGCCGGATGACCGTAATGGCGCTGCCGGTGCCGCTACCGCATGTCACGGAGCTTATCTCCCCGTTGCTGTAGCCTGCGAAAGCATTGCTGCCGATGCCAGTGACAAAATACGTGATACCTTTATTGTCTAGAACTAATCTGGGGATGTTGATGTTGCCCGAATAGGCGTGGCTTGGATGGGGTGCCACCTCGGCGCTCCGGTCGATATAGTCCAGTGTGTAGTAGAGACCGTTGTACTCGCATGTAGTGGGGATGTCTTGGAAATCGACGTAGTCCACGTTGACGGGGTAGGCAGGCATCGTAAAGGTCCAGGCGCTTTCGTCGTAGATACTGCGAGAGACGATTACGCTATTGGTACCATTATCGTAATAGGAAACAGAAATATAGTTTACATACTTTCCTGCAGGAGGCGTGACGGTCAGACCCACGGTCTCGCCCTCGGCAGCTTCGGTCTTGTTGCTCTGCACATAGCTTGCATAGTAGCTGTCGATGGTGATGGGATATTTCTTCACTGCCACGTTGAAGGGGAAGCAGGCGCGGACGTAATAAGAATTATAATCTTTATCTGTCGCATTTATCTCAAAGAAAGAGGCCACACCGTCAGAAAATGATGCATAACTAACCCACTGTGACACTTCATTGTTGTATTCCATCTCCGTTTCAGTAGATGTCCAATAATCACCATAGTCTTTTAGCGTCGCCCCTTCGGCAGCGGTGAGCCAGCTGTTCAGCTGCGCGCTGCTAAACTGCAGTCCCTGTCCAGGATTGATGTCTTCAAGCATCAGCTTCCAGTCATCTTTTGTGGGCAGCTTCCATTTTGTGCCATTGAGGACAGGCTCGTGAGCGGCTGCAGCCAGCTTGGCTGCCGTAAAGCCCATCGCGTTTGGCTCGTCGTCAAAGGCGATGGCGAGGCCTGTCTGTTGTGCCAAGTCTACAAAGGCAATCATGCCGGCAGGTGTCTTTCCATAGTACCAGGCCTCAGACTGTGTGTCGTATAGGCTGCCGTCGGTACACACCACCTTGCCCAGGTCGGCTTCGGTGACCTCCAGGCTCATTGCTTCCGGCGCGGTGGAAGCTATCGGGAAACTGATGCAGGCACGTATAAGGATATCATTTTCCTTATATAAAGTCGAAAAATCAAGCACCTTGTCGTTATCTTGGTCTTTCAGTACCCATGCGTTGTCGTTGTCAGATTCCGTTCCTGACCAGTAATAATTCCTAAAAGAACTAACAGAAAGCTCTTCTAATCCGGCAGCCTGCAGCTTGGAATCCATTTCCGCGAAACTCAGTGAGGTGGTATTGTCGCTTACCATCCCTGCTGCTCCACAGCCGATGAGCATCTGCTGCCATTGCTTCATGGTTGGTAAACTCCAAGACAGGTAGTCCTTTTCAAGAGTAAAGCTTCTGTTGCTTACCCATAATGCTATTGCCTCTCCTACATCATTCCAGCTAAAGTTTGTATAGGGGGTATATACATCCTCCCTTGCGATGGCAAGACCAGTCTTGCCATCAACGTATGCAATCATGGCGACAGCTGTCTTACCAGCATTATCAGCATCGCTCCTTGTAGCGTAGATGCTGCCATCAGTACAAACCACCTTGCCGATGTCGGCATCGGTGACTTTGAGACCCTCTGTTATCTGCGCAGGCTCTTCCACATCGAACGAGAGGCAGGCACGAACCGACGCATCGCTTGTTGCTAACATTCTAGAAATTCCATCAGAAGATACATACTCAGCCAGATGTAAAGTCCCTGAACTCACTTCCGCATAATAATCTGAGGAGGACCAATAGTAGCCATTGAGTTCACTATACCCCGCGGCTGTTAGTTTTGCGTTTATACCCGTAAGGTTTTGCGCGCCTCCGCAGCCGATGAGCATCTGGCTCCACTCGTCGATGGTGGGCAGTTTCCATGTGGCATCTGCCACGGCCTTGTCTGCCGACCACGCTGTAACGACATCTGCAGCTTTATCCCATTGGAACTGACTTTTATAATATGTATAACCATTGCTTTCATAGACATAGGGAGCATCCTCAAGCGCTATGGCTAATCCCTCATGGTTCTGCTCATCCACGTATGCTATCATAGCCGCGGCGGTCTTGTCATAAGGTACGTCGTTTTTTGTCTCGTAGATGCTGCCGTCGGTACACAGCACCTTTCCGATGTCGGCGGTGGTCATGGCGATGCCGCCGGCCTTTGCGCCCATGGCTACTGTCAGCAGCAGGGCGACAAGATAAAGAAATCTGGTTTTTCTCATAATTATTATTGTTTAGTTGTGATTTGATTTTTCTGCTATTTAGCACGGTTTATGATTCAAAACTTTTTTATCTGCAAATTTACTCAAATAGGCCATTATCTTCATTGTCTATTTTGAACAAATTTTTGGATTTCCTTTACAAACCGTGCGTTCTGTGCTCTTTCTTCGGGCCATGCAGATGCTCCGTGCTCTCTATGGCATCCTCTTCTTGTTTTTCTGTATGTCTCATTTTCCGTCTCGTGTTTTTCTGTTTGTCTTATTAGGGTTCCTTGCTATCTAAAAACCGCACGGCAGACTAGTCCACCGTGCGGTTCTTCCCAAATGTGATATGTAGTTGTGCTGTTCCTCCCCTCAAGTCAGGGGTTGGCGCTTTTGGCATACTGCATGGGCGTGACGCCGAAGAGTCGACTGAAGGTGCGCGAGAAGTGGGCCTGGTCGGCAAAGCCGCAGTGGAAAGCCACCTCGCCCACGGTGTGCTGCGGATAGGCGGCGAGCATGCGCTTGGCCTCGTCCATGCGTATGGTCAGGATATAGTTGGCCGGTGTCAGGTCGGTGCACTCCAGCATGCGTCGGCGCAGCTTCGAGGGTGTCATGCACAGTGCCGACGCCACGTGGCTGATGTCGGCCTGTCCCTGCGGCATGAGTCGCAGCACGGTCTGGTCCACCTGACAGAGAAATGCTTCGTTGGCCGCGTTGCGATAGGGTATCGTGTCGTCGGTCCCGCTGGCAGCCGTGTGGTCTGCACCGTCGGCTGTCGTGGCTGGTGCCTGGTGTCGGAGCTCCAGCTGGGCGAGCAGCTCCTTGATGAGTAGCTGCTGGTGCTTGCTGCTGCTGCTCTTGCGCCGTGCGTAGAAGACGAGCAGTCCCACCACTATTAATAATAAGGTGACGCCGCCCAGAAGCATCATGACCTGTCGCCGCTTGGCGCCCACCTGGTCCTGCAGCTCGTCGTTGTGCAGCTGCGCGTTGGCCTGGCTGAGCTCTCGGCTCAGGTCGGCCTGGAAGATGGAGTCGTGCAGCTGTGTGTAGCGCTGCAGGGCGGCCATGGCCTGTGTGCTGTCTACGTGTAGCAGCGCTTTGTATAGCTCGTTCATGTCGGCACAGGCCTCGCGCACGTTGCCCACCTGCTCGTTGATGGCGGCACTGCGTCGCAGCAGTGCCACGGCCTCCTCGTAGCGTCCGAGATCTACGAGGTTGTAGGCCTTGTATCCCAGGCATAGAGCCAGCAGGTTGCGGTCGGGCGTGGGCATGGCCTCCATGATGTCTATGGCCTGCTGTGCCGTCTTGGCGCCCAGCTCGAAGCTGTCGGAGCGGTTGTAGCAGTAGCTCAGCTGCGAGAGGTGGTTGGCCACGCCCTCACTGAAGCCCATGGCGCGTGCCGCCTCTACGGCGCGCTTGCCGTAGGCTATGGCCCGTCGGGTGTCGCCGGCCTGTGCGTAGACGTCGCAGGCTATGCCCAGCGTGTTGTGGGTGTTGCCGTTGGTGCCCTGCCGGTCGTTGGTCTCGACGGCCTTCTCCACAAACCATTTCGCATCGTCGTACTGCTCGGTGTTCAGGTTGACGATGGCGAGGTAGAGATAGGCGCGTGAGAGCTGCATGAGGTTGCCTGCCTGCTGACTGGCCTCCACGGCCTGTCGCTCGGTCTTGATGGCCTCGGGGCTCTGTCCTGTCTTGTGCAGGGTGTAGCCCAGGTCGCAGAGCAGGGTGGCGTAGACCTGTGGGTGACGGTCCTTGGCCAGCGGCAGTGCGCGGCGGCAGTAGCCCACGCACTCGGCATAGTAGGCATAGTTGTAGTAGAAGCACTCGGTGGCGAACCATACGGCCAGGTCGAGCGAGTCGGAAGGGAGCCCCGCCTCATATCGGGGCGGCTCTTCGTGGAAGACGTCGTACTCCTCGAAGATGTCCATGAGCGCCCTGCCCCGTTCATACTTCGCTTTTTCCGGTGCTTTCTGGTAAAGGGCCAGCAGCGAGTCGACTGTGCTGATGACGTCGGCCCTTCCTTCAGAGGGGACGAGCAGGGCCGCTGTTGCGAGCAGGACGGCCAGGCGCAGTGTGCTGTGGTGTGGTCGCATGGGTGTCGGTTTTTAGTTTTTGTCAGTCGGTTGCTTCCTTTTATCTCTGCTAAACGCAGTTTTTCAGGAAGTCGGCCACGACGTAGGTGCTGCCTCCCACGAAGATGAGGTCGTCGGCGGAGGCGTTTCTCACTGCGGCGTCGTAGGCCTCGGCCACGGTGGGGTAGGCCTGTCCTGTGAGTCCGAACTGGTCGCCGAATATCTTGAGCGAGGTCTCGGGCAGGGCGCGCTTGGTGCTTCCCTTAGTATAATAATAGGTGGCATCCTTTGGCAGCAGGTTCATGATGCCATAGACGTCTTTGTCCTCGACCACGCCGAAGACGATGTGCTTCTGCCTGCACTTCGTCTCGCTGATCTGCTTGCTCAGATACTGCCATCCGCCCACGTTGTGTCCGGTGTCGCAGACGACGAGGGGTCGCTCCCTGACCGTCTGCCAGCGGCCCATGAGTCCGGTGAGCGTTGTCACGTGTAGGAAGGCATAGTCCATCTCGGCCTTTATCTTCCGGTTGTTCTCCGGGTCTATGCAGTCGCACAGGTAGCCCATGTGCACCAGCTGATACATGGCGGTGACGATGGTGCGTGTGTTCTGCAGCTGATAGGCGCCGCGCAGCTCGCCGGTGAAGTCGCCCAGCGTGCGTGCCTTGTAGTGCAGGCCCTCGGTGCAGGGCTCGGCCGCGACGATCTCGTCCAGGTCCTCGGCGTAGATGATGGGGGCCTTCGCCTCCTTGGCCGCTGCGTCGAAGACGGCGCGCGTCTCGGGTGTGGCCTCGCCGATGATGACGGGTATGCCGGTCTTGATGATGCCGGCCTTCTCGCGGGCTATCTGCTCGAGTGTGTTGCCGAGCATCTGGGTGTGGTCGAGCGAGATGTTGGTGATGATGCTCAGCACGGGCGAGATGATGTTGGTGCAGTCCAGTCGTCCGCCCAGTCCCACCTCGACGACGGCGATGTCGATGTCGGCGTCGCTGAAGTACTTGAAGGCCATGGCCGTGGCGAGCTCGAAGAACGAGGGGTTGATGGAGTCGATGAAGTCCTTGTTGTCGTCGATGAAGGTGGTCACGTAGTCCTCGCTGATGGGCTGTCCGTTGACGCGTATGCGCTCGCTGAAGTCCTTGAGGTGTGGCGAGGTGTAGAGTCCCACGCGATAGCCGAACACCTGCAGCAGTGCCGCGATGGTGTGCGACACCGACCCCTTGCCGTTGGTGCCCGCCACGTGTATGCAGCGGTAGTGCTCGTGCGGGTGGCCGAAGTGCTCGTCGAGGGCAAGCGTGTTGGCCAGTCCCTCTTTGTAGCCCGTGGGGCCTTGCTTCTCGTAGTTGGCTGTCTTGTTGAACAGATAGTCGGTCGCTTCTTTGTAGGTCATGGTTCTGGTTTTCGGAATCAGGCGAAGTAGTTCTTGAATCGCTGGAAGATGGAGTCGCGCGTCTGCTTGTCGCCCTGGAAGTTGTCGCTGTCGCGCATCTGTTCGAGTGCCTTGCGCTCTTCGCGTGAGAGAGTCTTCGGCACGTAGACGCTGATGTTGACCACCAGGTCGCCTCGTCCCATGCCGTAGCCCTGCACGGCGGGCAGTCCCTTTCCGCGCAGGCGCAGAGTCTTGCCGGGCTGCGTGCCGTTGTCTATCTTCACCTTGAGCTTGGCGCCCTCGATGGTGGGTATCTCCACCTCGCCGCCGAGTGCCGCCGTGGGGAAGTCGAGCAGCAGGTTGTAGATGAGGTCGTTACCGTCGCGCACGAAGGTGTCGTTGGGCTCCTCCTCGATAAACACCTGTATGTCGCCGGCCACGCCGTTGTGTTGTCCGGCGTTGCCCTTGCCCGGCACATTGACCACCATGCCCTCGGCCACGCCGGCCGGAATCTTTATCTCCACCACCTCTTCGCCCTTGACGATGCCTGTGCCTCCACACTCGTGGCACTTGTTCTTGATGACCTGTCCCTCGCCTTGGCAGGTGGGGCAGACGCCCTGTGTCTGCATCATGCCGAAGATGCTCTGCGTGGTGTGTGTGATGACTCCCGAGCCGTGGCAGGTGGGACATGTGTCCCTGCCGCTGCCGCTTTCGGCGCCGGTGCCGTGACAGTGGGTGCAGGCGATGTCCTTGCGCACCTTGAATTTCTTCGTCACGCCGCGGTTCACCTCGTCGAGCGTCAGCCGCACCTTCAGGCGCAGGTCGCTGCCGCGGTGCTGCTGCGGACGGGGCCTGCCGCCGCCGAAGCCTCCGCCGAAGCCGTGGCCTCCGAAGATGTCGCCGAACATGGAGAAGATGTCGTCCATGTTCATCGATGCACCTCCGAAGCCTCCGAAGCCTCCGGCGCCCATGGGCCCGTCGAATCCGAACTGGTCGTACTGCTGTCGCTTCTTCGCGTCGTGCAGCACGTCGTAGGCCTCGGCCGCCTCCTTGAATTTCTCCTCGGCCTCCTTGTCGCCGGGGTTGCGGTCGGGGTGGTACTTGATGGCTATCTTGCGATAGGCTTTCTTTATCTCGTCTTCCGAGGCCGTCTTGTCCACGCCCAGCACCTCGTAGTAGTCTCTTTTCTGTTGTGCCATTATTGTCCTACTGCCACTTTGGCGTGGCGGATTACTTTGTCGTTCAGCTTATATCCCGTGGCGAGGCAGTCTATCACCTTGCCTTTCTTGTCGTCGCCCATGCCGGGCACCATGGCCACGGCCTCGTGCACGTCGGTGTCTCGGCGTCGTCGGTCTCTATCTTCTGCACGCCCAGGCCCTCGAGCACCTTCATCATCTTGTGGTAGATGAGCTCCATGCCCTCGCGCAGCACCTGCGGGTCGTCGGTCTTCTGGCCGTTGCCGATGGCACGCTCCATGTCGTCGATTACGGGCAGCAGGGCCGTGATGGCCTTTTCGCCGCCGTTGAGTATGAGCTCGGCGCGTTCTTTCAGCGTGCGCTTGCGGTAGTTGTCAAACTCGGCCGCCTTGTAGAGTGCCTGCTTTTTCAGCTCCTCTATCTCGGCCTGTGCCTCAGCCAGCGGGTCTTGCTCTTCGGCAGGTGTCTCGTCGGTGGCTTCACCAGCGGGCTGTTCGCCCTCGGCGGGGGCCTCCGTGTCGGTGGCTGTGGCAGTAGCGTCGTCTGCCATTTCGTCAGTCAGTTGCTCTTCTTCTTCGATATTGATGTCTTTTTCTTCCATAATATATTATTGTGTTATTGCTTTGTTCTGCCGGTGTCTCTGCAAATATTGTGCCGAAAAGTGCTGGGCGATGGCATCGGCCCTTGCTCAATAGGTCTTGGCAGATTCCAGGGTGATGATCTTCCAGTCGTCCACGCGGCGCTGCTCGCCGTTGAAGTTCACGCCTATCTTGAACACGCGGCGGCGGTCGGCGGCGAAGGGCAGGGCATAGCCTTTCTCCTCTATCTGCTGCAGGGCTGCGTCGGCCGTCTGGTCCATCTTAAACTCCAGTATGTAGACGTAGTCGCTCGTCTGCACCACCATGTCGGCACGTCCGTCGCTCGTGGCCCGCTCCACCTGGACGTAGAGGCCCAGCAGGCGGAAGAACACGAAGAGGAAGTTCTGGAAGTAGAGCTCTGCGCGGCCGGCGATGCGGTAGTCGGTGTCGGCCATCATGGCCACTAAACGCGTCATGAACGCCTCCGGCTGACCGCTGCGCAACTCCTTGACGAAGCGGACAATGCTGAACTGTGAGGGATTGTCGCCTGAGTGGGTATAGATGGGCAGCAGGCAGTTCACAAAACCGTTCTCCACCTCCTTGTTGGGGAAGCCCAGCAGATACTCGCGGAACTCGCGGTCGTAGCCCTTGATGGTGAGGTATCCGCTCTGGTAGAGCACGGTGGCAGGGTTGGTCTTATAGGAGTCTACTTGCTCTAGGAGCTGCGAGCTCACCTCGCCGCTCTCCAGCTCGCTCAGGGGGTAGTCGGTCTTGCTGAGCATGGTGATGAGCTGTGTGGGGGTGCCCGTCTCAAACCAGTAGTCGCCGAAACGCTGACTGGCCAGCGTGTTGATCACGCTGAAGGGATTGTACATGCCCGGGCTGTCGGGGCAGAAGTGGTAGCCGTCGTAGCGGCGGCGCAGCTCGGCATAGCACTCGTCCTGCGAGAGGTGCTCGCCCTGGGCC
>CAJOHP010000097.1 GCA_905234355.1 uncultured Prevotella sp.
GTTCAGACTTTTTCAAGTGGACTCAGGATTACAGCCTTGATGAGCTTACAGAGATAGGTGTCCGTTACCAGAATACCTTCGGGCACACTTTTTCGTTGGACGGCTTAGCCAGTTTCAGAGAGGAACTTACCGCCACCATGTCTGGCAGCAGTAAATCATCATGGGCAAATGCCCGTTCTGTTAAGAATATGATTGAGCACATCTACATCAAACGTGCTATGCGCTACTCCAAAGACGGCAAACTGGATCGAGAAATCACATCGGAGGCCATCTGTTCTATTCCTTACGATCCCAGCCATAGAATAGGTTTTTAATTCTTATGTAAAAAGTATCGAGTAAAAGTGTCTCTATAATTGATTTTTTTTGTCTGGAGCAACTTTTTAAAAAGGAGTATATAAAACCATTATTTCTCAGAAAATGTCACCTAACATGGAATATCCAATAGAAGTGGGTCTAAAGTCCGATTTTTCACATATAGCCTAATCTAATAGGTTTATCACCTTATCAGCTACTTCTTTTGTGATTCCTGTCATTGGGTCGGTTAAAACGAGGTGGTCAGAATGGGCTTCAAGGTAACAGTCTTCATCATCAAGTATGGCATATTTAAATGGGAAGGTCGCGTTGTCTTGTAGCCATGCTTCTATTTCCATTCCTCGTTGGCCATACCAGATTGTTATTTTTCCAATAGCTCTCTCCTTTTCAATCGTTGGAGTAACACCAATTACTTCACCAGCTAAGTTCCTGTTACGCCATAAGGCTTGCATATCCCCATCAAGCCGCCATGTGGAGGTAATGATAATCTTAGCATCCGTTTCTTCTATGATAGTCTGCAAGTTCTTCACGGCCTCTGGGTCAAACAAGTAGCCGTCAGCATCTGTCTCGCACAGTCCGTTTTCTACGAGATAGTTGCTATAGCGTCCTGTGTTAAGGACACCATCTATGTCAAGGAATAGGTAGTTCATAGATAATTGTAATGTCTTCTCCATTTTAAATAGGACAGGTCACCTTGGCGTTTGTATGCTTCTTTCTCAAACCTTATGTGGAAGTAGGCTTTAGTCCAGTCGCGATATTTGAAATAGAGTATCAGCCATTCTATACCATACCAAATAAAGAAAGGCAGATAGAGTAGTTCGCGCTGCTGCTTAACGTGAATCATTTCGTGGTTCATGTCATACTGATTAAGAGGGGCTACAGTAAGAATAAACTCCGTTAGCGTGATGGCCAGATAGTTCTTTCCAAATGGGTGCTTCTTTATGTATACGACTTTCGGCATGATTCCTACTTTGAGGGATTCTCAGATGAATCATAATTATCTTTTGCTTGCAGCTCTTCTGTTTCCTGTGAGAGCGTCTTTTCGTTTTTCGTTTCATCTGTTGTATGAAATAAATCTTCTGGCACTTGGAAAGGTTTCATAGGTTTGCCATCCATGTAAAGTGCATATAGTCTTTCATCCTTGTCTATTCTTTTTATATCGAATTGAGGCCCAATTGGGTGCTCTGTCCCATTAACAGCATACCATAAACTGGAAAAGCAAGAAATCAAATCGTGTGCAAATGGTGCTACGGCTTCCTTTTCAAGATCTGTCAAACTCTCATGTTCTCTTTTCCCCTTCATTTTTATCAACCATTCTTTCTCTCGTGCTTCTTCATCTTGAAGTTCTTGTTCAACTTTATTATAATAATATTCAAACACCTCATCTGAGGCATTTAACGCCTCTGGATAACGTTCTTCTAATTCCATGTCAATACTTAATACGCTCCAATCTGCTCCACTTCCAAGAAAATGGCTGGGCGTGAACATATCTGGACTTAAATTATGTTTTTTCCTAACTTTCTTTTTTTTATTACTCATATTCTACTATTTAAATGGTGATATTGCCATATCATTATAACGGAATTAGTTTCGTTTTGTTATATCAAAGAATATTTGTTCGGGCTTTACCAGGTCAATGAACAAATGGCCTTCTCTTCCCATAGATTCACGCCATGACCATCTTGCAGTTCTAAAATGAACGTGGATAATCTTCTTGTCTTTATTCTCTTCTCTTTTTCTCTCTTTATATGCTTCATCTACGGGAAACCCCAAGTATACAAATGGGTCAAATGTGTATTCTACCGATTCAGGATAGGTGAGCATACTCATAAGCGCATCAGTCCATAAGACGTGTGCACCTTTTACTAAATTAAAGTCAGCCCCTGTAAACACCCTTATGCCTTTTGCTTTACCATCCTCAAAATGGCATTGCTTTCTGCACGTGTGGCAGCATTATAGCTTTGTAACTCAAACTCGATATTTATATTGAGATTAAGTTTCTGGTCTAACTCTTTTCATCTTCTTTGCTCATAATCCTATTTAAATGGTGAGACAGCTTTTTTATTAACGGAACTGACATAATTGTTATTATTCACGTTATTCTATTTTGCCTTTACCTTGACAAGTGCTGCATTCTCTTTTTACTCTACCATTTCCATCACAAAACTCACATTCTTTTCTCACTTGTCCGTTTCCAAGGCATAATGCACACATCAAGCTACCATACCCTGCACATTTAATACAACTTTCATAACCACTGCCAGAACACCCTCTGCAATTTACGCGACCATAGCCTTCACAAACATAACACTCTGTATAACCTCTGCCTCTGCATTTAGTACACGATTCTTCCACGGAATATATCCCAGAGCCTCTACAAGATGTGCATTGTTCTTTTCCTGTACCATGACACCATGAACACGGCTTGCCACCATTTCCATTACAATCGTCACATGCCTTTTTCCCGCTACCGTAACAATCCGAGCATTTTTCTTGTCCTGAACCATAGCATCTATTACATGAAACTATTATTTCTCCTTCTCCATCACACTCTTCACAAACAACATAAACAACACCCTCACCATTGCAAATTTGACATGTTTTTAATTCGGGGTTAGAAGAGGTGTTGTTGCCTCCATGACCTGACGAACAAGATGCAAATAGGATAACACTTACACTTAAAAGTATGTATACACACGTCGATTTCTTCATAATTGAGTATTTCATTTTAAAAAGGTACAAGCAAATTATTTTTGTATACAAAATAGTGCTTTCATGCTTGCTGGACCTCCCCACATTTTACTCTCTTTGTTATGTAATCCTGCTATTGCACATGCACTACCAACTTTATGAAAGACTTCCAAAACTTCATTAAGGTTGTCTATTTTGCAAGGTAACTCATTTCCTTCTCGATCGTACATATTAAAGTCTGATATATTGCAATTGTCAAAATAGACATCAATTACTCCTCGCACAAGGTTGTATGCTAATAACCCCGTTCTACCCATCTCGTTTGCACCAGACATTATTGAATATTTACAGTCCCTGCTTTCACAGTAAAGCATCAAACCTTGTATTCCAAGTTCTTCACCTATAATCTTGTGGAATTGCCAATAATCCCACATTGAGATATTAGTATTAGAGTTTCTGCATATAGTGTATTCAATAGCAGAATAAAAGACATAAAAGCATAATCCCCTAAATGTAGATATTATAGGAATACCTATCTGGCTCTCGTAGAAATACGGACTTTTCTCCTTGTTGATAAGTGCTCTTTTTATCTTCCATCCTTCAACAAGGAAACGACTTTCTGTTTTATATGAATCCCATACGTGATAATTTGTCAAATTAAGAATCAGGGTTCTTTCAAGATTTTCTGCGCCAATTTTCATAGGTGTTCGTTATTGTGCTAATTTGTTCCCGATCGTTAGCGGTTAATATATAAGGGCGTTGGGAACTCTCGCCGATTACCTACTGAGGCACAATGTTTGAAACATTGCTCTGGAAATGCCGTAACACGTAACTTGCAAAAGTCCAACGCCCCGTAGGATATACAAACTCCGTCATTTCTGACAGAACCATATATCACGGTACGTTGGACGCTCTTGCAACCTTATCCGTGTCACTTCAATTTTCCAGATTTCAGTAGGGATAATTCGCTTGAACGTCCTGCCCTCTACACCCAATGGGTGCTTTAGGCGCTGTAAAATTACGAAAAGTTTGTGATAGTACATACAAAAGGCTTAATCTCTTAATAAATATTAGCATTACATACAAAATAGTAGATAGGAGCATTTGCCCCTATCCCCATTTAAAGGTTGAAGTCCTTTTTAATACGTTGGACTGTAGAGATTCCTTTGTTAGTCAGTTTGGCAATAGTTCTAATGCTATACCCTCTCTTTAGATTGCAGAAAGCAACATCTACGGCATTAAAAAGAAAGTTCAGCTTCTTACCGTAAAAGTTCTGCAAGGTGGCACGCAGATTTAGGTAGGCATAGCTATTGCCAACCTTACCGTTATCCCTTAACTGTTGAATGTGTGAGGTCAGGAAGTCCTCAACGGTCACATGGTCTATACCATTTTCTTTTTCTTCCATAATAGATGAAATAGTTGCAGTCTCTCCTTTTGCCTTAACTTCAATAACCTTTGCTTGGTACTCTATTAAGGTCTGTGATATTAACTGCATCAGCATTACCCTATTTGGGCAGTTCTTTTTAGGTGTGTTCTTTGAAAAATCCCAATAGATAGGATTCACAGACACGCCCAAACTTTTCATTGAGCGTTTACCGTCTTTGGCTACTCTCACCATTATGGGGGATTCGCCATTCTTTAAAACTTTGAACTTGTTACAAATTACCGAAATTGTAGCTTCCATAACTTTTGGTTGACTTCACGGTTGACTTTGAAAGTCGCCCATCATGTCACCTTGAGACTACGCAGAAAGCATATAGAAACAAAAAAGACTGGGAATCATCTGATTCTCAGCCTTCCTTGCTTGGTCGGGATTACTGGACTCGAACCAGCGACCTCGCGCCCCCCAGACGTGTGCGCTACCAACTGCGCTAAATCCCGAACACTGCTCGTGCAGCGTATTGCTGCATTTGCGGGTGCAAAGGTAAGGACTTTTTGCGGAATATGCAAATTTTTAGGGAAGTTTTTTTGTAAAGACGCAAAAAAAAGGCCAAAAGGGCGCGTTTGTCAAAAAATAATTGTATATTTGCAGTGAATTTGCCAAAAGAACACCAGTGAGCAATGAGAAAAACGCTGTACATTCTTCTGCTGACTATCTGCATGCACCTGAGCTTGCAGGCACAGCAGCACTACACCTTTCACGACGGCACCGGTCTGGGCAGTGAGTGGCGGCACATAGGCGAGCCCAACAGGGCGAAATACCGCATCGTGGACAACAAGTTGAGGCTGTATGGCGACATCTACGAGCTGAAAGACGGCCGGAGCTTCACCTTCGCAGGCCTGCCTCTGGGCGACAAGCCCTTTGAGGTCGCCACGAAGCTCTCACTGACCGACGCCGAGAACGGCGACGAGGCTGGTCTCTGCCTGTACCGCTCGGCCGACGCCTTCGTGCAGTGCTGTCTGAACAGCCAAGACGGTCAGCGGCGGCTGAAGCTGCGTCTGGGGCTGCTGAGCCACCGCCTGCTGCTGGCCGACAGACCTATGGGCATGACGTCGGAGCTCTACCTCCGCATCAGCTTCGACGGCCGGAAATATGCTTTCCACTATTCTGCCGACGGACAGCAATACCACCCGATAGAGACCGTGGAGCACAGACTGCTGGGCAAAGAGATAGCGGGATACGGCGACGAGCTGCTCGTGGGCATGTACTGCCACAGCGGCACCACCAAGTACAATGCCGGCTACACCTTCGGCGAGTTCGGCTTCTTTGACTACAAAGAACAGCAATAACCCTTATTTTTTATAGTATCAACCAACATTAAACAGTAAAAAGCTATGAAGAAGTATTTAGCAGAAGCAGTGGGCACGATGGTGCTCGTACTGATGGGCTGCGGCGTGGCCGTGAGTCTGGGCTGTGACCCCGTAAACAACATCCCCGCTGTGGTGGGCACGGCGCTGGCCTTCGGTCTGGCCGTGGTGTCGATGGCCTACACCATCGGTGGCATCAGCGGCTGCCACATCAATCCTGCCATCACCTTAGGCTGCTGGCTGACAGGCCGCATGAGCGGCAAGGATGCGTGCGGCTACGTGTGCGGTCAGGTGGTGGGCGCCTTCATCGGATCGGCCCTGCTGGCTCTGCTCACAGCCAACGTGCCTGGCCTGGAGGGCACGGGTGCCAATGACCTGCAGGCCAACGTGAGCGTGACGGGCGGCCTGCTGGCAGAGATTGTCTTCACCTGCGTCTTTGTGCTTGTCGTGCTCGGCGCTACGTCGAAGACCAACGGTGCCACCAACAACTTCGCCGGACTGGCCATCGGCCTCTCGCTGGTGCTCGTCCATCTGGCGTGCATCCGCTACACGGGCACATCGGTCAACCCCGCCCGCTCGCTGGCTCCCGCCATCTTCCAGGGTGGCACGGCACTGGCCAACCTGTGGATCTTCATCGTGGGCCCGCTCGTGGGTGCTGCCGGTGCTGCTGGCATCTGGAAGATGATACACCCAGACAAGCAGTGATGTGAGGGGCATAAAGTCCCGTTGTCGTTTCGGACAGGCACATAAGCCCGTCCCTACAGATGTAACACCGCACATGGTTTTCGGACAGGCATAAAGCCCGCAATAGAAATGGGGCTTTATGCCTGTCTGCAATTTGTATGCCCACGAGGGGGGGGCGACAGCTCTGTCAGCGCACGGTGGCGCGGAGGATGCGGACGTCGTCGACAGGCCGGTCGTAGTCGTCGGTGAAGGCGCGCTGTATGCGTTCCACCACGTCGAGTCCCTCTGTCACGTGGCCGAAGACCGTGTAGAGCCCGTCCAGATGGGGTGCTCCGCCCTCTCGCCGGTAAGCCCTGACCTGCTGTTCCGACAGGCTTGCGCGGCCCGAGGTGAGCGAGTCGAGACGCGCTGTGATGTGCTCCATCTCCTTCGTGGAGTAGTTGCGCCCCCAGACGATATAGAACTGGCTTCCGCTGGACCTGCGCTCGGGGTTCACCTCGTCGCCCTCACGGGCCATGGCCAGTGCTCCGCGCCCGTGGTGGTGGAGCAGCGTGCCGTCGGACGCAAAGAGCTCGGCAGGCAGTGTGTAGCCAGCCTCGCCCTCGCCCAGCGTCTGTCCCGGCTCGGCATGGCGGCTGGTAGGGTCGCCGCTCTGTATCATGAAGCCGCGTATGACACGGTGAAAGAGCAGCGAGTCGTAGAAGTGCTGCTCTACGAGCTTCACGAAATTGTCACGATGGGCAGGCGTATCGTTGTAGAGCGTCAGCCGGATGGTGCCCTCGGTGGTCTCGAGCGTCACCTCCCGCTGCTGTGCCATGACTGCCGACGAGCTCAGCAGCCAGGCGAAAAGAGCAATACAAGCTTTCATCATAGTGTGTCTGTTTTTTTTGCCGACAAAGATAAGCATTTTTGATGAGAGTGCTATGCCTGACGTTATATTTTTTTTCTTCTGCACTGCTAAAAAAGAGAGGCAATGCTTAGGCTGTGCCATAGGAAATGTGTAACTTTGCAGGCATGAAATCAAACGACAGTCCATCGGCCCCCAACCCCTTCTCCACGGCGTTGCTGCATTGGTACGGCATGTACCGGCGGCCGCTGCCCTGGCGCGACACGCGCGATGCCTATGCCATCTGGCTGAGCGAGATCATCCTGCAGCAGACGCGTGTGGAGCAAGGGCAGCCCTACTGGGAGCGGTTCATGTCGCGCTGGCCCACGGTGGAGCAGCTGGCCTCGGCTACCGAAGACGAGGTGCTGCGCGAGTGGCAGGGGCTGGGCTACTACAGCCGTGGCCGCAACCTGCTGGCCGCGGCCCGTCAGGTGGTGGAGCTGGGCGGTTTCCCGCAGGCCATGGAGGGGTTGCGTGCACTCCGGGGCGTGGGCGACTACACGGCGGCGGCCATCGGGTCGATGGCCTTCGGCCTGCACGAGGCGGTGGTCGACGGCAACGTCTATCGTCTGCTGGCCCGCTACTTCGGCATCGACACACCCGTAGGCACGGCCAGGGCCAAGCACGAGTTTACGGCGCTGGCACAAGCCCTGCTGCCACGGGGGCAGGCCGCCGAATGGAATCAGGCGGCCATGGACTTCGGCGCCACGATGTGCACGCCCCGCAACGCCCGGTGCATCGAGTGCCCGCTGGCCGAGACCTGTGCCGCCTTCAGACAGGGCAGGGTGGGCGAGCTGCCCGTGAAGCAGAGGAAGCAGAAGGCTACGGAGCGCCACCTTATTTATATATATATAAGGTGTAAGGGACAGACGGCCCTCCATCGCCGCGGTCCCGGCGACATCTGGCAGGGACTGTGGGAGCCGCTCCTGATAGAGGATGGCGGGCTGCCACAGCTCGACGGGCGCCTCATGCTGCTGCGACAGGGTGTGCGCCACGTGCTCACCCACCGCGTGCTGTTGGCCGACCTCTACCTGCTGGAGACCGAACGGTGCCCGGCACTGCCCCCCGGCTATGTGTGGATAGCCGAGCAGGACATCGACCGCTATGGCGTGCCCCGACTGGTCGAGCTGCTGCTCGAGGCGCTGCCGAAGTTTCCCACGCTCGATGCGAAATCCTCTGCCAGTTACGTATAAGGCTGAAGCCATCCGATTCTACTATTTAGAATGCCGTCTGTTAATATCTAAAACATTCTAATATTTAGAATGTCGCATTTCAGATATTAGAACAGGTCATTTTAGATATTACACAGAAACCATAGAAACCACAGAAAGGGCTACGTCCCCCTGTGTCGCGCGGAATATTTTCTGTGATTTCTGTGATTTCTGTGTGCCAGAAGAAAAAACATACCGAGCGGCAGCCTACGCGCAGGGCGCAAATAATTGGCCAAGCTGTCGAAGATAGAGAAACTCTACCCCCGTCACCTTCCGGGTTGAAGCCTATTTCGAAAGAAATCGGCTTTGTCTTTTTTTTTTGAAGGAAATGGGGACATATTACGTCTTCGGCGCAAGCCATTTATGCTGATTATGCCCATTTCTTTCAAAAAAAGACAAAGCCGGTTTCTTTTCCACTTACATGCGATTTCTTACCACTTCCTCATCGGCGTTACTTAGCGGGCACGTCGGCGAGGGTCTTCGTGAGCAGCTGCCAGAAGGGCTCTACGGTGGCGATGAGCGCGCGCTCGGTGGTGGTGTGGGGCGAGCGCATGGTGGGTCCGAGGCTCACCACGTCGAGGTGGGGATACTTGCCCAGGATGACGGAGCACTCCAGTCCGGCGTGGTCCACCTGTATGATGCCGTCTTGTCCGAAGAGCTGCTTATACTCGCTGAGCAGCAGGTGCAGGATCTGCGAGTCGGGGTTGGGGTCCCATCCGCCGTAGCTTCCTGCGGTCTCCACCTTCATGCCGGCCATGCGGAAGCAGCAGGCGAGCGTGTCGACCACATAGTCCTTCATGTCCTCGCGGCTGGAGCGTGCCAGAATGTTGAGTGCGGCGTGGCCTCCGTCGATGTCGATGATGGCCAGGTTGCTGGAGGTCTCTACCACGTCGGGGTAGCTCGGTATCATGCGTATGACTCCGTCGTGGCATGCGTGTATGGCGCATACGAGGTTGTCCTGTATCTCGAGTGGCACCTGCTGTGCGGGTAGCTGCACGTCGTCGGCCGTGAGCGTGATGCCCGTCTCTATCTGCTTGTACTCGTCGCGGAAGAGCTCCTGCCAGTCGGCCACTGTCTCACGGAAAGCCTGGACGTTGTCCTTCGGGAGGGTGATGACGGCCTCGGCCTTGAATGGTATGGCGTTGCGCATGTTGCCACCGTGCCAGGAACAGAGGCGTGCGTCGAAGTCGCTGATGGCCTCCAGGACGACGCGTGCCAGCAGCTTGTTGGCATTGCCGCGTCCCTCGTGTATCTCGAGTCCGCTGTGTCCGCCGCGCAGTCCCTGCAGGGTCACGCGCAGGGCAGCATCGTCGGCGTCGGTGTCGGAGGGTTTGTAGTCGAGCGTGGCGGTGACGTCGATGCCGCCGGCGGAGCCGATGACGAACTTGCCCCAGGTCTCAGAGTCGAGGTTGAGCAGGATGTCGCCCTGCAGCTCGCCCTCGGGCAGGTCGTTGGCGCCATACATGCCTGTCTCCTCGTCGGCGGTGATGAGTACGTCGATGGGTCCGTGCTGCAGTGTCTTGTCCTCCATGACGGCCATGATGGCTGCCACGCCCAGTCCGTTGTCGGCGCCGAGGGTGGTGCCGCGTGCGCGCACCCACTCGCCGTCTATCCAGGGCTCGATGGGGTCGGTCTCGAAGTTGTGCTTCGAGTCCGGCGTCTTCTGCGGCACCATGTCCATGTGTGCCTGCAGGATGATGCCCTTGCGGCCCTCCATGCCGGGTGTGGCCGGCTTGCGCATGACGATGTTGCCGGCAGGGTCCTTGAAGCACTCCACGCCGGCCTGCCGGCCGAAGTCGAGCAGGAACTGCTGGATTTTCTCTAAGTGGCCGCTCGGGCGCGGCACCTGGGTCAGTTTGTAGAAGTTGCGCCAGATACATGCAGGCGCCAGGTTCTGAATTTCGTTCATAGGTTTTTTGTTTTTATTTGGTTAGCTATAATCGTCTTTTCGCACGCCCGAATCATGCCCCCGTACCTGCGGGATAAAGCTGAGGTGTCCCCATGCCCACATGCCCAGGGCGATGACGAGGAGTGTCTGCACGGTGTGCACGATGAGCACGAAGTAGAGAGCCTGCGCTTCTTGCACGCCGTAGAGCACGAGCATGGTCTTGATGGCGAAGTGCCATGGCCCTGCGCCGTTGGGTGTGGGCACGACGACGGCGAAGTTGGCCACGACAAACGACACGAGTGCACAGCCCAGTCCGAGGCTGCTGGTGAAGGGGAAGCAGAAGAAGGTGAGGTAGTAGTGCATGAAGTAGCACACCCAGATGGCAATGGAGAAGAGGGCGTAGCGTGGCAGGTTGCGCAGTCGCCTGAGCGAGCTCACGCCCTCCCAGATGCCGCTGAGGGTGGTCTTCACGCGGTCGTAGAAGGCGAGTCGTCGCAAGAGCAGGTGTAGCAGCAGCATGACGGCCAGTGCACACACGGCGGTGACGAGATAGCCCGTGGGCGAGAAACCGCTGAGCAGCCTGTCGAACGAGGTGCCTGTCTTGCGGAAGAAGGTGCCGAAGATGCTGAGCTGCAGGAGCAGGATGACGCCGGAGTAGAGCAGCACCACGAGCGTGTCGACCGCCCGCTCGGTGACCACGGTGCCGAGCGCCTTGGAGAAGGGTGTGCCCTCCCATCGCTTGAGCACGCCGCAGCGCAGGAACTCGCCCACACGGGGCACCACCAGCGACGTGGCATAGCTCAGGAAGACGGCATAGGACAGCGTGGACACACGCGGGCGCTCGCCCAGGGGCTCGAGCGACTGCCGCCAGCGCCATGCGCGGAAGAGCTGTGCCAGAATGCCGAAGGGAAAGGACAGCAGCATCCACCACCAGTCCATCTCATGCCACAGCACGTGCTCGATGCGACCGAAGTCGAAGTCGCGATACATCCACCAAAGGATGGTCCCGCCCAGGATGAGCGGGAGCAGCAGCTTCAATATGTTGCGGCCTGTCGTCATAGCAAGGGCAAAGGTAACACAAAATCCTTACATGGCAAAATTTACTGCTGCTGTTTTTGCTTATTTTGATATTCTTTTGGCGAACAGCCAGCGTAGAGCTTGAAATTTCTGTAGAACGACGTGATGCTGGAGAAGCCCGAGCGCTCGGCCAGTTCGGCGTGCGACAGGTCACGGCCCTCGTCGAGCAGACGGGCGGCATGCTGCACGCGCAACCGGTTGACATACTCGGAGAAGGACATGCCCATCTCGCGGTTGATGATGTTGTAGATGTAGTTGCGGTTGGTGTGGAGCGCTCTCACCAGGTCGGCCAGTTTGAGGTTGGAGTGCAGATAGAGCTGCTGGCGCATCATCACACGGTCGAGCCGCTGCCGCAGGTCGATGTCTTCTGCCTCGGCGTCGGCATGGGCTACGGCATCCTGCACGCCGTCGTCGGCCTCCGGCGGCACGGCTGTGGCATCGTCACGGCTGGCTGTCGGCTGCGCCACGCCGGCGCTGCTGCTCACTCGCGGAGCAGGCAGAGGGACATGCGGCAACGCTTCGAGGCGCAGGTCTTCCTCCATGTCGGCGATGCTGAACTTCTGCATGTGCCCCACATAGCCCAGGACGAAGAGTAGCGAGGAAAACGTGAGCGAGGGCAGTGCCAGCAGCCACGGGGTGTGGTCGAAGTGATGGCGGCCCACGATGTTGCTGGCAAACGACACGGCCGAGGTGAGCACAAAAAACATGAGCAGCGTGTGCATGCGGTTGAGCACCTTGTCGTCGGTGTCGGCATAGTTGCTCAGCACACGGAGGTCGAACTGGCGTATCTGCCGGCTGCCCAGATAGAGCACGGGCACTATCTCGAGGGCAAAGACCACCTTGCACACGTCGTGGACCACTGCCTGGGCATAGGGCAGGTGCGACAGGGTGAGCGTATGGTTGCGATAGAGATATTTGCCCACAAATGTCGCGATGTCGGCTGTAGTCATCATGCCATAGAGCACACCCGCCGCGAGCATGCCTGCCACGGCTGGCAACAGCCACGACACATACCGGAAGCGCCGCGCGGAATTGTCGGTCAGCTCCATAATATATATAAGGTATAGGGGATAGACCGCCAGGTTGCACCCCACATAGAGCGTGTCGGTCCAGGGCAGCAGCCAGCCTACGTGCATGAAGAAGGCCAGATGGCCGAAGTAGAGCACGGCGGTCACCAGCATGAAGAGCATGAGGATGGCCTTGGCCCGGTCGCGACGGCCGGACACATCGGCACCCAGCACTGCGGCCCAGAAGAGGCACACAAACATGGGCATCGTGGAAAATATCGCGTCTTTCATATCTGCAAAATTACGCACTTTTCGCCTATCACAGAAACAATTAGGCGTTTTTCTGCATTTTTGAAAGCAATTTCTGCAAATATGGAACATGGAAGTGACGGTTTTGCCCTATCTTTGTAGCATAATTGCGAGAACGCAGGCAGCCTCGCCCGCATTCCAAGGCCAAACAGTGAAATAAAAAAGAATATATAATTACCAGTTATCGCTCACGGCTCCCTGCCCATGTGTGCACAGGCACCGGCAGGGAGCCCCTTTTGTCGAGTCGCTCACCGTGTCGCGTTTTTTGCGGCACAAGGCACGGTGACTGCCGAAAAATTTGCTGCATTCAGAGAAAATGCGTAACTTTGCACCCTCATAGGCATCATGATAGACAGGGCAACGGTAGACCGTATCATCGACGCGGCGCGCATCGTCGACGTGGTCGGTGAGTTTGTCACACTGCGCAAGAGCGGTGTGAACTATAAAGGCCTGTGCCCCTTCCACGACGACAAGAACCCGTCGTTCATGGTGTCGCCCGCCAAGAACATCTGCCACTGCTTCGTCTGCGGCAAGGGCGGCACGCCGGCCGGATTTCTCATGGAGCACGAGCAGATGACCTATCCCGACGCCCTGCGCTGGCTGGCCCGCAAGTACAACATAGAGATAGTAGAGAAGGAACTGACCGAAGAGGAACGGCGCGAGCAGAACGAGCGCGAGTCGCTCTTTGTGGTCAACGAGTGGGCCAAGGACTGGTTTCACCAGACGCTGCTCACCGACCCCGACGGCATAGCCATAGGCAAGCAGTACTTCCGCAGCCGAGGCATCAGAGACGACATCATCGAGAAGTTTCAGCTGGGCTATGCCCCCTCACGCCGAGACGCCCTGGCCTCAGCCGCACTGAAGGCGGGCTACAGAGCCGAGTATCTGGTGAAGACGGGACTCTGCTACAAGCCCAGCCAGCCCGCGCCCACGCAGCAGGCCGACGACACCGCCGCCGCCGACGGCCAGCCCGCAGCCGGCACAGCCCAGGGCCCACTGACCGACCGCTACCGCGGACGCGTCGTCTTCCCATGGTTCAACGTCAGCGGAAAGGTGGTGGCCTTCGGAGGACGACTGCTCGATGCACGCACTAAGGGCGTGGCACAGAAATACGTCAACTCGCCCGACTCCGACATCTACCACAAGGAGCGCGAGCTCTACGGACTATACCAGGCCAAGAAAGCCATCGTCAGGGAAGACCGCGTCTTCATGGTCGAGGGATACACCGACGTCATCGCCATGCACCAGGCAGGCATAGAGAACGTGGTGGCCAACAGCGGCACGGCGCTCTCCATGCCGCAGATACACATGCTACGCCGCTTTACCAAAAACATCACCCTGCTCTACGACGGCGACGAGGCAGGCATACACGCGGCCATGCGAGGCACCGACATGCTGCTGGCCGAGGGCATGAACGTCAGGGTGCTCCTGCTGCCCGACGGCGACGACCCCGACTCCTTCGCACGCAAGCACTCCTCGCAGGAGCTGAAAGACTATATAGACAAGCAGCAGACGGACTTCATCACCTTCAAGAGCCGGCTCACCGTGGAGCACGCCACCGACCCGGTGAAACGCTCGGAAGCCATAGGAGGCATCGTCAAGAGCATCTCCGTCGTGCCCGACCAGATACTGCGCGCCACCTATCTCACCGACTTTGCACAGCGCATCGGCATGAAGGAGCAGACGCTCATCGCCGAGATGAACAAATACATCCGCCAGAACCTGGAGGAGAAGGAGAAGGAGCGCGAGCGCAACAGCCGCACCGCCGAGGGCCCACAGCCGCCAGCCACTGAGAGCAGCCCCGCCGGCAGCATAGGCGCCACACCGCCCGACAGCATGCCGCCCGACAGCTTGCACGGCAGCACGGCGCCCGTGCTGGCACAGCCATCGGCAGCCTCGCAGGTGGAGCTGCTCCTCATACGCGAGGTGGTGCGACATGGCGAGGAAATCATCTTCAGCGACGTCGAGACCGACGACGGCAGCAAGATAACGCTGTCCGTGGCAGAATACATCGCCTTCGACTTGGGACAGGACGGACTGCGCTTCAGCAACGACCTCTACAACCGCATGCTCGACGAGGCCGTCCGGCAGCAGCACAACGAGGGATTCAAGGCAGAGACCTACTTCACCAGCCATCCCGACGTGGCCGTCAGCCAGACAGCCACACGCCTGGCCTTCGACCGGCATCAGCTCGGCGGACGCTTCGCCGTGCAGCCACACGAAGGGACGCTCAGACAGCGCGTCGTGCACCTGGTCATGGACTTCAGGCTCGGCATCATCGAGACACAACTCAAGGAGATACAGCGACAGATGCTCCTGCCTGACACCACCATGGAGCAGAAGATGCAACTACTCAAAGAACATAAGGAAACCAAAGAGCTTCGCGACATCCTGGCCAAGCGCCTGGGCAGCGACCTCATTGTCTAAAACGGAACTATGTACTACATTCAGAAGAAAATGGAGATTTCGGCCAGCCACAGGCTGGTGCTCGACTACGAGAGCAAGTGCACACAGCTGCACGGACACAACTGGATTATCACCATCTACTGCCGCGCCCGCGAGCTCGACCGCAACGGCATGGTGGTGGACTTCACCCACGTGAAACGGCTTATCAAGGAGAAACTGGACCACCAGACCCTGAACGACGTGCTGCCCTTCAACCCCACAGCCGAAAACATTGCCCGATGGTGCGTAGACCTCATTCCCGAGTGCTACAAGGCCACCGTGCAGGAGAGCGAGGGCAACGTGGCCGCCTACGAGCAGGACGAGTGAGAAGAAAGAAGGAAGTAAGAAGGAAGAAGAAAAAAGGAGTCCCCCAGCAAGATGAGCACCCCCACGACATACAGAGTCAACGAGATCTTCCACTCGCTGCAAGGCGAAGGACGACACACAGGACGCGCGGCAGTCTTTGTGCGCTTTGCCGGCTGCAACCTGCGCTGCCCGTTCTGCGACACGCAGTTCGACAGCTACAGCGAGCTCACCGCACAGCAAATCGTCGACCAGGTGTGCTGCCACCCCACACGCTTCGTCGTGCTCACAGGCGGCGAGCCTACCCTCCAGGCCGACGAGGCACTCGTTGACCTGCTGCACAGGCAGGGACGAGAAGTGGCGATGGAGAGCAACGGCACACGCCCAGCACCACAGAGCCTGGACTGGCTCACCGTATCGCCTAAGGGCGACAGGTGCGAGGTGGTCTGCCAGCGATGGCCACGACAGCCCGACGAGCTGAAACTGGTCTTCGACGAGCACACCGACCCCGCCGCCTTCCTACTGGCTCACGCCACCCTGCCCATGCCGCCATACCTCTACCTGCAGCCCTGCGACACCGGCAACGCACAGCGCAACGCACGCATCGTGCAGGCCTGCGTGGAATACATCAAGCAGCACCCCCAGTGGCGACTGTCGCTGCAGACGCACAAGC
>CAJOHP010000098.1:0-8560 GCA_905234355.1 uncultured Prevotella sp.
TGGAAAACGCCTGCACAGCATGGCGGGCAAGGCACGCCTGTTGTGGCTCTCGGCCAGCAGGGCGAGCAGCACGGTGTGTGTGCCTCCGCCACTGCCACCGCAGACAGCTATGCGCGTGGTGTCTATGTCGTGCCGGTGAGCGAGCATATAGTCGAGCAGTCGCAGTCCGCAAGCCGCCTGGAAGACGTGGGCACGGGCCACGGCATGCTCGCCCACCTCGGCTCGCGACTGACCATAACCGTAGAGATCGAAATCGGCACAGACGGCGCCCATGCGTGCCAGCGTGGCCAGCCGCTGCTGCTCGTCGTCGCGATAGCGCGAGGGCCAGTGGCCGTCGGGACAGATGATCAGGGGGGCGAGTCCCTGCTGCCGGCTGGTGCCGCGACGGGCGTTGCGCTGTCTGTCCGGGCTATAGATGGTGCCGAAGAGATGCTGTCCGGGCGTCAACTCGATGCAGATGTTCTGCGTGGTGTAGCCGTCGTGCCTGCACACCCGGCCGAGCACGGCCGACGGCTGAGAGACGCAGGAGTCGAGCAGGGCGTCGATCTGCAGGCGCTGGCGCACCTCGCCGATGAGTGCCTCGCGGCGACGCTCCCACTGCTCCTTATTATTATATAAGGTGGAGAGGTAGTCGAGCATGTAGCGCCCCTCGTCGTCGTGCCGGCGGTAGTACTCGTAGCGGCTGATGCGGTAGAGACTGCCCGAGCGGGGCCACCAGTTCCAGTCGTAGTAGCGGCAGATGTTGGTGAGTGTCTGCTCCGCCGACCAGGGACGTATGCGGTAGTCGGCGTAGGGCAGCAGCAGTCCGACGGTGTCCATGTCGAAGCGCAGCCTGATGCCGAAGCGGCGCTCCACGTCCTGCACCACGTCGTGCAGCCGGCGAGTGTAGCGGCCGGCATAGGTATTCTGAACAGGGGGAGGAACGGGGGTTGCGATAATATCGCAACTTACTGGACCGCTAGCAGAGGCGGGACCGGAAGCGGGAAGGGAGACGGGACCGGAGGCGGGACCGGAAGCGGGAAGGGAGACGGGACCGGAGACGGGACCGGAAGCGGGAAGGGAGACGGGACTGGAGGTTTCTGCCTGGGCTGCAGTGGGAAAGAAGAGCAGACAGGACAGGAGCAGGCAAAGGAGAGGACTAATCATCGGTGTGGGGGAAAGAAGGAAAGAGAAAAGGGGCCGCCGGCAGATAGCCCTACCATGGGGGGTATCCGCCGGCGGCACGCTGTGGGATTAATAGAGATAAATCTTGAACTGCTTCATCGAGCCGGGTGCTCCCTGCTCAGCACGGGGCAGATACTCCAAGGCGCTGACGGTCTGCACCGAGCCGAGGTCGATGACGAGCAGGTGGGGTGGCTGTGCGGCACGCTCGGTCTGCCAGTAGGTCGACTCCTGGAGATCGAAGACCTTGTCGCCGGTGTGGTTGCCGTTTTCCTCCTCCGAGTTGGCATACTTCGTGGTCCACGGCTCACGGCTCAGGCGCTTGCCGTCCTGTCCCTGCAGGTAGAGTTCGGCGATGGCCACGCGGTCGCCATCCTTCTGGGTGCTTAGACACTCGATGGCGAGGTAGCGGCCTTTCTGCGGAGCGTTGAAGCGGAAGGTCTGCCAGCCGTTGCCGGACTTGGCGGTGATTCCGGCGGCAGAACCGCCGGACACAGTGACGGGAGTGGCGCTGTTGAGGTCGGGCTTGTCGCCGATGTTGTTGTGCTTGTTGCTCTTTTCCAGCTGCAGCTTGTTCAATTCGGGTTTATCCTGGCCCCAGACGACGGGCTGCTTCGGGCCGACGACGTCAAGGACGATGATCTCGTTCTTGCCCTTCTTCAGCCAGCAGCCGGGCACGTAGAGCGTCTGCTGCGGGCCAATCGACCAGATGCGGCCCATGGCGTGGCCGTTCACCCACACCTGGCCCTTGCCCCACATCTCGAAGTTGAGGAATGTGTCGCCCACCTTCTTCAGCGTGAAGTAGCCGCGGTGATAGCCGGGCTTCAAGAAGTCGCCTTTTGTCGTTGCGGGCATTTCCGTCGTAAAGGCTTTCACTGCCGTCTGGTAACTGTCATCAATGGTTACATTCACCCAAGACTTGGGCTTCCAGGTCACCTCGCAGTTATCCATTTCTCCGGTGATGGTCACATCGCCTATAATGCCTTTAAAATCTTTGATGGCGCGGCCAAAGTTGATGCGTCCCATTGCCTCGACGATAATGACGAGCTCGGAACCCTTCTTGACGGGGGGGAGCGTGAGCGACTTCTCGTTCTTCACACGGTCAATCTTGCCAATGTACTTGCCGTTGATGAACACCTGTGCGAAATCGTGAAACTCGGCAGTAAGCACACTCTGTGAAGTAATCTCTGGCAAGGATGATGTATAGACCATCGTGCCCCATCCCATGTCCATTTCTTCAAAGGTTCGGGGGGCAGGGGCCACTTCCATTTGTCCCATGCCCGTAATGAGTGGTGCAAACTCCGTCAACTCGAACTTCGGAACGGTGATGATAGGCATCGGAGCCTTGGGCACGGCGGGCATCTTCTTGCCGTCGTTGTACTTCTCCATCATCTTGCGCAGTTCCCAGAACTTGGGCGTGGCCTGACCATACTCGTTGATGGGGGCGTCGTAGTCGTAGCTGGTGACGTCGGGGGCGAAGCCGGGGCTGTTGGCGCCGGCCCAATGGCCGAACGAGGTGCCGCCGTGGGTCATGTAGAGGGAGAAGCTGATGCCCTTCGACAGCATCTCGTCCATGCCGTCAACCATGTCCTTGGCCGGGCGCGTCTCGTGGCGGGCGCCCCACTTGTCGAACCAGCCGCTCCAGAACTCGGAGCACATCTTAGGCGCGTTGGGCCGCAGCTCGCCTAAGCGGCGGAACTGCTGGTCGATGTTGGCGCCGGTGCCGAAGTTCATGGTCCACGTCAGGTCGTCGAGGCCGTTCTTCTCGAAGTTGCTCGACCAATCGCACTGGAAGAGCGACAGCTCCTTGCCGTAGATGCCGCGCAGGCAGTCACGGATTTCCGAGACGTAGGGTTTGTCCTCGCCATAGCTGCCGTACTCGTTCTCCACCTGCACCATAATGATGGGGCCACCCTTCTGGATGGTCAGCGGAGCCAGCTGCTCGCCCACCTTCTGCTCGAATATCTTCACGCGCTCCATGAAGTAGGGGTCGCGCTCACGCAGGCGGATGTCTTTCTTCTTGAGCAGCCACCAGGGCAGTCCGCCCATCTCCCATTCAGCACAGACGTAGGGACCGGGGCGCACGATGACGTACATGCCGTTCTTCTGCGCCAGTCGGCAGAACTCGGCCACGTCGTTCTGCCCCGTGAAGTCGAACTGTCCCTCGCGCTGCTCGTGTATATTCCAGAAGATGTAGATGCACACGGCGTTCATACCCAGTGCCTTGCACATCTGGATGCGATGCTCCCAGTAAGGTCGCGGAATGCGGGGGTAGTGCACTTCGGCCGCCTTGACGATGAAGGGCTGGCCATTGAGTAGGAATGTCTTGTCGCCCGTGGTAAACGTGCCGGGCTTGCCGTCGGCGGCATGCACGGCAGCCGGAGCGGCGAGCAGCAGGACGCCGAGCGCCAGCTGCCTGAGTAGTTGTTTTGCTTTCATAGATAGTGTTATTGGTATATTGCCTGTAAGTGTTGCTTCTCTCGCGCCAGTTTCTGATAGGTCGACGGTGTCATGCCGACGATGGCCTTGAAGGCCTGTATGAAGTTGGTCTGCGACTTATATCCCACCGACTCAGCGATGGCCTGTATGGTGAGGTGTCCATAGTGCTCTGCATCGGCCAGCCGCTTGGATGCCAGCTGTATGCGATACTGATTGAGCAGTGCCTTGAAGCTCAGGTGGTGGTGGTCGTTGATGACCCACGACACATACTTCGTGTTCGACCCCACGAGTGTGGACAGTCGTGCCAGGTCGAAGTCTGGACTGCATATCACATCGTCTTGCCTGAGGATGCGCTCTATGGCGGCCAGCAGCTGCTGGTGCTGCTCGGCGGGCAGGTGCTCACTGTCGGTGGCCGTCTTGGCGGTCTGCTCCTGCTGTCGCATGGCTTGCTGGTGCTTGTCGACAAGCAACTGGTAGGCCTCCTGCAGCGAGCGGTTGCGCCTGACGAGCACGATGGCCAGCACCACGACAGCGGCGAGGAGCGTGGCAAAAAGCAGGATGACGAGCAGCTGGCGGTTGATGCGCACATTGAGCAGCGATATCTGCTCCGCCTTCTGCTCCTCTTCGAAGTCGACCAGCCTGCCCTTGGCACTATTGAACTCCTGGGTGTTGAACACCGAGTCGTCGAGCAGCACGGCCTGCTCCTGATAATATGCCGCCATACTGCTGTCGCCCATGCGGCGGTAGGTGGAGGCCAGATGGTCGAGTGCACGCGACACGCCCTTCTGGTCGCCGGCCTGACGGGCCATGGTAAGCATCTGTCCGAAGAGGGCCACGGTCATCGAGTCCTGGCCCATGGCCTCATAGATATTGGCCATCTCGGCTGTCTCGGCCGCCTCATACATGAGTCCCATCTGGTGATCGGCGGCATGCTGCCGCGCCTGTCGGCTGTAGGCCAGCGCCTGCTGCCATCGCCCCTGCAGCACGGCCACCTTGCCGCGATTGGAGAGCAGGAAGTAGCGGTGCCGCACAGTGTCGGCCATCTGCGAGTGCTCCTGCAGGCGCAGGTAGCCCAGGGCATCGGCCTCGTGGCGCAGCATGCAGGAGGTCATCGTGAGGTTGGAGTAGCAGCGCGCCGTCATGTCGGCATCGCCCAGGCGCTGGGCCTGTGCCAGACAGCGCTTAAAGTAGTAGTGGGCCTTGTCGTAGTCCTTGAACACGCCATAGATGCCACCTATATAAGACAGCGCGCGCATGTACGCCTGCTCGTCGTGCTCCTTCTTTGCCTGCCGCAGCGTCTGTGTGGCATAGTCTAGCGCCTCTACCAGGCGGTCGTCCTCGTAGCAGGCACGCGACAGCGCCATCAGGCTGTCGGCAGTCAGCGGGTTGCTTACGGCTTGCACGGGACATAGCATCAGACACAGCCATGCCACAAGCAGCGCCAAAGGGGTCTTGCTCATAATCGACCGCAAAGTTACGAAATAAATGTGAAAAAGGAGCGCTTTAATTGCAAAATTCACGAAAAGTGAAACCATTTTGCCCGTCTTTGTGCCCGATTTATCAGCAAAATGCGTAATTTTGCAGCCAAATGTCGCGGAGCGACCGCCGCGGGCCCGTCCTGCCAAAGCAAGCAACAACATCTTATCAACACCAAAAATAAACGAATCTATGGTAAAAAGACTCTACTCGCTGGCACTGATGTGCCTCCTGTTGACCAGTGTCAACGCCCAGACCCCCGTCGAGATCAGTGCCGACCCGGCCGATGGCTCGACCGTCGAGAAACTCAGCAGCATCGTGCTCACCTTCGTCGGTGCCGACGAGGTGGACAAAGGCTCTAAGGCCAGCAACGTGACCATCACGTCGGACCAGGGCTACAGCGCCGGTGCCACGCTCGACTATGGCACCGATGCCAATCAGATGGTGGTCAGCTTCACCGAGGTGAGTGCCGACGGCCTCTACACCCTCGACTTCCCCGCCGACGCCTTCACCTCCACGGGTGCCACCATCCCCGCCTTCCAGCTGACCTACCGCATAGGCCAGGAGCCGGCTGAAGGACTGCTCATCGCCCCGTCCGAGGGCACCGTGACATGGCTCAGCGACATCACCATCAAGGCCGCCGCAGCCCCCGACAAAGGTGTCTCGACCACCTATGGTGCCGAGCAGACCATCAAGCTGCTCGCCCCCGACGGCAACGAGGTGGTGGCCGACGTCAACAGCATCTACGACAGCAGCGTGGGCTACAGCACACTGCACGTCACGCCGCGACTGCTCATCACCACGCCCGGCGAATACACCCTCGTGGTGCCCGACGGCTACCTGTACTATCAAGATGCCGACTACAACCGCGTCGAGCTGCCAGGCGCCACGCTGAAGTACAACGTGCTCACCGGCGAGCAGCAGGCCTTCACCTCCGTGCCCTCCAAGGACCAGGCTGTCAGCCAGTTCCAGACGCTCACCATCACCTTCCCCGGCGCCACCACAGTGAAGAAGAACTCCTCACGTAGCATCGTGCTCTACCAGGACGCCGAGACATGGAAGGGCAGCGGCTCGCTCGACTACAACTTCACCTACGAGGCCAACACCATGACCTACAGCGTCTACTCGCCCATCATCGATGCCGGCCACTACACCATGAACTTCCCCGAGGGCTGCCTGCTCATCGACGACGCCCCCTGCGCTCCCTTCATGGTGGAGTTTGACATCGTGGAGAACGAGCCCCTCAACATGGTGGTAACCCCGGCCGAGGGTGCCAGCGTCGACGGCATACTCAACAGCGCCGTCATCACCTTCCCCGACTGCGACGACGTGACCTACAACCCCAGCAGCATCACCCTCTATCAGGCAGGCGACACCCACGACACCGCCATAGGCTCCGCCTACGGAACACAGTCGACGGTGAAGCAGGACGACGGCAAGACCTTCGTCGTAAACTTCCCCGGCATTGCCACCCAGAGCGGCAACTACTACATCACCATCCCGAAGAACGCCTTCAGTGCCGGCGACCGCTACAATGCCGAGACCAAGGTGAGCTTCACCTACACCGCTCCCGAGGCTGCCACCTTCGCCGTGACGCCCGCTCCAGAGAGCACGCTCGACCGTGTGCAGGACTTCACCATCAGCTTCGCCGGCGACGAGGAGGTGACGGTCAACACCAGCCTCACCTCGGCATCGGTGCAACTCTACAAGGGCATACCCCACAAGAATGAGTACGGCTATCTCACCGGCGGCTCGCAGCTCTCCAGCCTCTCGCTCGACAAGATACAGAAGGTGGAGGGCAAAAAGGGCGACTTCACCCTCAGCTTCCCCGTGCCCGGCGTGGAGAAGGACGACTATGCACTCATCATCCCCGCAGGCATCTTCCTCGTGGCCGGCCGCACCTATAGCCAGACCGACACGCTCATCTTCCGTGCCTCGGGCGAGGGCGTCGACAAGATAGAAGCCACACCCGCACTGCCTGTCAAGACGCTGAAGAACATCTCGCTCACCTTCGTCAACGAGACCTCCGTGCAGTTCCAAACCAACTATGCCAGCGCATCGCTCTACCGCTGCAACCCCGAGGCCGACTACGACACCTACGTAGAGAGCATCTCGGCCAGCAAGAGCGACTGGAGCGGCTACGTCTACATAGACGAGACGCAGCCCAACAAGCTGAACATAGAGCTGCTCAACGAGGTCAGCGAGGCCGGCGAATACTACATACAGCTCACCACCTACTTCCTCTACATGAGCGACGGCACTACGCCCAACACGGTCAACAAGGTCTACTTCACCGTAGACCCGACGGCCACCGCCATCCAGAGCGTGGAGCAGGCCCGTCAGCAGGACGACCGCATCTACACCGTCAGCGGCACGCAAGTGCAGCAGGCCACACGTCCCGGTCTCTACATCAGGAACGGCAAGAAGCTGCTCGTCAAGTAGTAGCGACCCCACGAGAAGACTACACGACAACATGAAGCAACACATTCTCACCATACTACTCAGCGGAATGCTGTCGGCAGCCCATGCCGACGGCATTCTGTCGTACAGGCAGCAAGCCGAGCTGCTGGCCCGTCCCAAGGTGCAGGCCTACGACCGCCTGACGGCCGACGGACGCACCCACCTCAGCGTCTACAACGTGAGGGGCGGCGGCTTCGTCGTCACGCGCGGCCAACGGTTGGTGGGCTACAGCGACAGCGGCTCGTTCAGCACCCACGACGCGCCGCCGGCCTTGCTGGCACTGCTCCAGGCCATCAGCCAGGACGGAGCCGACGCCGAGGCCGACGCGCCCATGGCCACGACAGCCGTAGAGCCGCTCCTGGCCGACATAGCATGGAACCAGGACGCCCCCTACAACGACCTGTGCCCGGCCTTCGACATGGGCAGCCGCTGCCCCACAGGCTGCGTGGCCACGGCCATGGCCCAGCTCATGCGCTACCACCGCTGGCCCGCCCAAGGCCAGGGCAGCCATGAGTATGCCCCCGCCATCCTGCGCGGCAACACCCTCGCAGCCGACTTCGGCAGCACCACCTACCTGTGGGACGCCATGCTGCCCAACTACGCCACGGCCACCGTGCCCGCCGAGGGCTACACCATAGAGCAGTGCCGCGAGGCCGTGGCACAGCTCATGCTGCACTGCGGCGTGGCCGTCGACATGGTCTACTACTCGCAGAGCGGCGCCACCGACTACGACGTGCCACCGGCTCTCACCACCTACTTCGGCTACGACAGCAGCATGGCCTACCGCAAGCGCGAGCACTACGCCACGGCCGACTGGCTCGGCATCATACACGACGAGCTGGCCGCCGGACGACCCGTGCTGGCCTACGGACGGTCGGCATCGGGCGGACATGCCTACGTCTTCGACGGCATGGACGACAACGGCTTCATCCACGTGAACTGGGGCTGGGGCGGCATGAGCAACGGCTTCTTCCAGACCTCGGCACTCACGCCCGCCGCACAGGGCATAGGCGGCAGCGACGGC
>CAJOHP010000098.1:8770-10954 GCA_905234355.1 uncultured Prevotella sp.
ATCACGGCCGGACCCGCCGCACAGACGCTGGCCAAGGACGCCACCGACTATGCACCGGCATTCGGCAACGTCGGCTTCCCGCAGCTCGCACCCGGCAGCTACACGCTCTACCCCGTCTGCCGCACCACAGGAGGCAAAGGCCCCTGGCTGCGCATACGCGACAACTACATAGGCTACGTCAACCGCCTCGACGTCACCGCCACGGCCACCGACATCAGCTTCTCGCAGCCCGACTACTTCCGGCTGAAGGCCACCGACACCGACGCGCCCGCCACCATCTACAGCGGCGTGCCCACACTCATCACCGCCACCGTGACCAACGAGGGCGACGTGGAGTATCACGGCGAGGTGAAAGCCCAGCTGCGACAGGGCAGCAGCATCGTGAGCACCACGGCCAACTACATCGTCGACCTGGCACCGGGCGCCTCCACCGTGCTGCGCTTCACCGATGCCTTCACCGCCGATGCCGGCACCTATACCCTCTGTCTGGTCGACGACGACGGCGCCGTCATCAGCCCCCGTCTCACCACGACGGTGCAGACCAGGCCCGCCAGCGGCAGTGTCGTGGCCACGGCACCCGTGAGCGTGGTCAGGGCCGAGGCACGGCAGATGGAGGTCAGGGCCACCGTGGCCGCACGCGGCGGCAGCTTCTGCGGACTGCTCTACACCTTCATACTCAGCGACGACGGCCGCAAGGAGATGGGATGTCTCTTCCCCGAATATGTAGCGCTCAGCGACGACGGCACGGCACAGCAGGTCGTCATGCGCGGCACGTTTGAAAACGGACAGCCCGGCCACGCCTACCTCGCACAGCTCTACACCTACAACGGCACGGCCTATACCCCGCTCGACGACGACGGCGCCACGCAGCGCTTCGTCTTCGCACCCGGCGAGGCCGACGCCATCGGCCACACCCCGGCCGCAGCGCCGCAGCAGCCACAGCCACGCTACGGCCTGCACGGCCGACGCATCGGCATCGCCGCACACGGCATCGTCGTGAAAGACGGCCGCAAAATCATCAGCAACAAATAAAAGCATATCAACCGTATGAACGCAACAACAAGAAAACTCTTCCTGGCCATGGCAGCCCTCTGCCTGACCGTCACAGTCCCGGCCCAGCGGCTGACCGCGCCGCAGGCCGGACAGCGTCTGCAACTGCCACAGCTGCACGCCTCCCGCCAGAAGACGGCCCCCGCACAGCAGCCCCGCGTGGTGATGGCGCAGGGCAGCCGAAGCGCCGCACCGCGACGCGCCATAGCCGATGCCGACGCCGCACGCTTTGAGGGACGCACCATCTACGGCAACATGGTCAACAGCGACCAGTGGGCCAACATGAGCATCACCCAGGTGCCCTACGGCATCTACTCCTTCACCATGGGGTCGGCCGAAGCACCCAAGGCCCACATCACCGACATGAACTACAACTTCATGGCCGGCGCCTGGGGACGCGACCGCCACTACGGCATCGTGCCGCTGAGCATCCTGGGTGCCATCAACGGCGCCCGCTACATCACCATCGACACACGCGACTGGCGCGAGCAGCAGAACGTGATGTGGAGCACGGAGCACGGCACCTACTCGCTCGTGGCCTCGACCATGGCCTACGACCCCACCGACGACACGTTCTACGCCTTCCAGTACAAGGAGGACCTGAGCGGACTGAACTGGGTGCGCCTGAACCTCGACACCGACCAAATGGAGCAGATAGCCCAGTACCGCGGCAACACCAGCGTGGTGGCCCTGGCCGCCACGACAGGCGGCACGATGTACTACATCGACGCGGCCGGCGACCTCTACACCGTGAACAAGCGCAGCGGGCGCACCTCGCTCGTGGGCAACACCGGCGTAGTGCCCTCGCCCTACAATCAGGCGATGGTCTTCGACGGCAAGACGGCCACCTTCCTCTGGGCCGCACAGTCCAGCGAGGGCAGCGTGCTCTACAGCGTCGACCCCGCCACAGCCACCACACAGCGCGTCATGCGCTTCCGCAACAACGAGCAGTTTGTCTCGCTCTACATCACCGACAGCGAGGCACCTGCCGATGCTCCCGCGGCCGTAGGACGCCCGCAGCTGCGCCCCGAGGCCAACGGCACCACCACTGCCAGTCTCAACTTCACCGTGCCCTCGCGCACCTTCGGCGGCGAGACACTCACCGGAAGCCTGAACCTCAACGTGTGGCTCGAC
>CAJOHP010000099.1 GCA_905234355.1 uncultured Prevotella sp.
TACGTGGTCTACGACGGCCAGCACCTCTTCTAATCACAATACATCGAAGGCGAGAGCCGACCCTGACGACACCATGAGCAACGACCGACTGATGAGACAGCCGAAGGTGGTGGCCTTCGACGCCGACGACACGCTCTGGGACTGCCAGGGACACTTCGACCGCGTGATGCAGTGGCTCTACGACGAGCTGGTGCCCTGGACCGACCGCGAGACGTCGGCACAGGAGCTCTTCGCCACCGAGCGCCGCAACATGGCGCTGCTGGGCTACGGCACAAAGGCCTTCACCCTCTCGATGATAGAGACGGCGCTGCGCGTGAGCCGACACCAGATCACTGCCGACCGCATCGAGGCACTGCTGCGCGAGTGCTACAGCCTGCTCGCACTGCCGGCCACACCGCTGCCCGAGGTGCTCACCACGCTGCAGACACTGCAGCAGCACGACACCGTCATGGTGCTCTTCACCAAGGGAGAGCTGCTCGACCAGCAGCACAAGCTCGAGCGCTCTGGACTCGCTCACTTCTTCTCTCACGTAGAGATTACCAGCGACAAGACCGAGCGAGAGTTCAGCGACCTCTGCCACAAGCTCGGCATAGCGCCCGCTGACCTGCTCATGGTGGGCAACTCGCTCAAGAGCGACATCGCGCCCGCACTCGCCATAGGCGCACAGGCCGTGCACATACCCTTCCACATCACATGGGAGCTCGAGCATGCCGAAGGATTCTGCCACCCCAGGCTGCTATGCATCACACGCTTCTCACAGCTACTCGGCTGTCTGGGCATCCCGTGAGAACATACAGGCGACGCCGTCGGCCCGCACGACATCTGCGGACAGGCATGCGGTTGTGCCACCCACTGTAGGGACGGGCTTTATGCCTGTCCGCCACTGTCCGGCAAATGGGACGCTTCGGATTTCTGGAATAGGTTGAGCAATATCATGTACCCAGTTTTGAATATTCTGATTGTTCTGAATATACAGACCCCACCCCCTAATTCTTGATAAACATTCTTACCCTCACACACATGACAGACGACGAAATCTACATGCACCGCTGCCTCCAGCTGGCAGCCAACGGCCTGCACGGCGCGCGTCCCAACCCCATGGTGGGCGCCGTCATCGTGGCCCCCACACCATCGTCGGCCCAGCCGCGCATCATCGGCGAGGGCTACCACGTGCGCTGCGGCGAGGGGCACGCCGAGGTGAACGCCTTTCGCTCGGTGCGCCCCGCCGACGAGCCCCTGCTCAGCCAGGCCACGCTCTACGTCTCCCTCGAGCCCTGCTCACACTACGGCAAGACACCGCCCTGTGCCGACCTCATCGTGAGTAAGGGCGTGCGACGCGTCGTCGTGGGATGCATCGACGACTTTGCACAGGTGCGCGGACGTGGCATTGAGCGGCTACGACAGGCGGGCATCAGCGTCACCGTGGGCGTGCTCGAAGAGGAGTGCCGGCGGCTCAACCACCGTTTCTTCACCTATCATCAGTGCGCGCGCCCGTACATTATACTTAAATGGGCACAGACGGCCAATGCCTTCATCGACGATCACGGCCACCCGCTGCAGCTCTCCACACCCTTCACGCAGATGCTCTGCCACAAGCTGCGTGCCGAGGAAGACGCCATCGTCGTGGGTCGTGTCACCGACGAGCGCGAGCACCCGCGCCTCGACGTGCGCCACTGGACCGGCCCCGACCCCAAGCGACTGGTCATAGACCGTCGGCACCCCTTGCAGCTCGACGCCCTGCATGCCCACGGCGTGCAGAGCCTCATCGTGGAGGGTGGGGCACTGACGCTACAGTCGTTCATCGAACGCCAGCTGTGGGACGAGATACGCGTGGAGACGGCTCCCGTCACCGTGGCCGACGGCACACCGGCACCCCGTCTGCCCCACGATGTCGTGCTCGCCGAGCAGCACGTCTGGGACGGCAACGTCATCAGCCGGTTCCTCCCCGCCGTGTCAAGAAAATTCTAAACGATTTCCGCTTTCAGCCCCTTTGTGGCGCGTTTCGACCGCCAACGGCCGCCATTTACACCCTAAACGACCCCCGTTTACACCCTAAACGACCCGCGTTTACACCCTAAACGACTCCCGTTTACACCCTAAACGACCCCCGTTTACACCCTAGACGAGCCTCGTTTAGGGGGTAAATCGCGGGCAATGGCATAAAAAAAGGAAAACGTTTTTACATTATTTCCTCAACGTTCTCATTTCCAACGGTTTATAATGACGTAAAGATTTTGTCATAGCGACAGCCCCGGCAGGGCATCGCAGAGCCGCAAAGCCCCGCCACCCCGTCCCCTTCTCGTGGCCGTGCCGATATGCCTGCCGCGATACACGTGAAAAAGCCCGCCAGAGGTGTCTGGCGGGCTTTTCACATGTGGTTGTGCTCACGGCTGAGGCTGCGCTCAGATGCCGGCGGGCACGGTGCGCAGACCGAACTGGCCCTGGTAGTTCAGGTACCAGTTGCGCTGGTCCAGCAGGCTCTTCTTGATCTCGGAGGCCATGGCGGCGCGGTTGGCCTTGCCACGACGGCCGAAGATGTAGTCCTGCATGGTCTGCCCAGGGTTGGGCTGGCGCAGGCAATAGCGCATGAGGTCGTAGAAGCGGGTGCCCTCGAAGGCACACTCCAGGGCGCCCTCCTGCAGGATGAGGCTGTCCACGTAGTGCTGCTGCTCGCCGATGAGCTGGGCACGCTTGGTGTCGTCGGTCTCGATGGTGTCGTTGGGCAGGCGGTAGTACTCGTTGAGCGGCGTGAAGCCCGAGCCGCGGCTGTGCAGGCCCATGGTGTTGTAGGGCAGGGTGGAGAGCCCCAGCCAGTTGTCGACCGACATGACGGGGTACTGGTCGTTGCCGGCGCGGAAGGTGATGGAGGCGAGGTAGACGGAGTCGGCGCTGGTGTAGTAGGGCATGATGCTGTCCTTGACAAAGCGGTCGTTGATGCCGTTGGAGAGGATGCTGAAGGCCATGCGCGGGTAGCCGGCCACGTTGAGTGCCTCGGCCAGGCGGAGGTAGACCATCTGTCGGCGCAGGATGGGCACGTTGCGCGAGGTGCGGTCCCACTTGGTGAGCTGCTGGTAGTAGTCTATGCGGTCGGTCTGTCCGTTGCTGTAGATCACCGTGGTGTTCTCCGACGAGGAGTAGGCCGCCCACAGGCGCAGGTCGCCCGTGCGGTGGTTGGTCAGGCCGGTGGGGGCATAGCTGGCCACGCGGGTGCCGCCGGCGCCGTTGGTCACGATGCAGTAGCGCTGTGCCTCGCTGATGTCGAACATGCCCTGCGAGGGCCTGATGCTCACCTTGAAGTCGTTGTCGGTCGTGGAGTTGAAGTAGTTGCGCAGCTGGCTGTAGTGAGGCTCTGAGGGCAGCGAGTCGCCGGGGATGACGGTGATGAGCTCGTTGTTGCTGCTGTAGCTACGCTCGCGAGTGCCCAGGAAGGCACGGCCCCACGAGTTGGTGGAGGGGCTGAGGTAGCTGTCGGAGTTGAGTGCCCACGACACGCGGTCGGTGCCTGTGGGATAGACGCCGTTGCCGTTGTGCTCGATGAGGAACTTGTGGTAGTACTTTGCTGCCTGGCGTGCATTGGCCTGGCCGCCGGCCCAGAGGTACATGTCGCCCAGGAGCACGTCGAGCGGGTAGTAGAAGAAGCGGGAGTCCACGCCCTGCACGACGCCTATCTGCGGCACGTCGTTGCCGTAGTCGGCCGACAGCGGGGTGAGGTCGGCGATGAAGTAGTTGCACACGTCCTGCAGGTCGTAGGTGGGATAGTGTGCGTCGGCCTCCTCCTTGGTGAGGATGGGCTTGGTGACGAAGGGCACCGACCCGTAGTTGAGCACGAGCTGCAGGTAGGTCCAGGCGCGCAGCGTCTTCACCACGGCATACTCGCGCTTGAAGATGTACTCGGTGAGGCTCTTGCGCAGCGCGGTGTCGCAGTGCTCGATGTAGTAGTTGCAGTTGTTGATGACGGCATAGTAGTCGCGCGGCGAGTTGAAGCGGTTGTCGTCGCCTACGTTGAACTGTGCGATGTCGACCAGGTCGCCGTCGGCCGTGCCTGTGTAGTCCATCAGGTCGCCGCGCAGCTCGCCCAGGAGGATGGTGCGGTCGCCCAGGGCCTCGAGCTTGGAGAGGATGCCGGTGAGCGAGTAGATGGTGTCGGTGGCACTGTTGAGGTGCTCTTGGTCGGCAGGGATGATGTGCTCCGACTCCTGGTCGAAGAAGTCCTCGCAGCTCTGCAGCATGGGTGCGCCCACTGCTGCCAGGAGGCAGAACAGGCCGGAGACCCCTTTCTTGATATTGTTGCTGTTCATAATGCTGAATGTTCGATGGTTTTCAAGTTCTTTCATTCTTCTGTAATCTCTCTTAGAGGTTGACCTTGACGCCTGCCACGATGGTGCGTGTGAAGGGCAGCTGTCCCAGGTCGATGCCCTGTCCGATGACGCTGGAGGTCATGGAGAACTCGGGGTCGCTGCCGAGATAGCGCGAGAAGGTGAGCAGGTTGTTGCCCTGCACCCAGAACTGCAGTCCCTGTATGAACTCCGACTGCAGGGGGAGGTTGTAGGACAGGGTGACGGTCTTCAGCCGGAGGTAGGAGCCGTCCTCTATCCAGCGGTCGGAGAAGCGGGCGTTGCCCATGGGGTCCTGGAAGGTGATGCGTGGCACGTCGGTCTGCTGGCCCTCATACTGCCAGCGGCGGTTGAGCGCCGTGGTCTGGTTCATGAAGCGGTTGCCGCCCTCGAGCTGCGAGCGCATGTAGTTGTAGACGTCGTTGCCGAGCGAGTAGTTGAAGCGCACGTCGAGCTTGAAGCGCTTCCATGCCAGCGTGGTGAAGATGTTGCCGTAGATGTCGGGGTTGGGGTCGCCGATGACGGTCATGTCCTTCTCGTCGATGATGCCGTCGCCGGAGAGGTCGGCAAAGTGCATGTCGCCGGCGCCGAAGGCGTGGAGGGTGCGCTTGTCGGTAGCGTCGAGCATGTAGAGCGGGGTGTTGACGCCATTGCCGGCCTTCTGAGCGTCGGCCGAGGTGGCGAAGACGCCCAGGGTCTTGTAGCCGTAGAAGAGGTTGGCGGCCTGTCCTTCCTGCGTGCGGATGGTGGCGCCGTAGACCTGGCGGTCGATGGGCTGGCCGTCGGGCAGCTCAGTCACCTTGTTGACGTAGTGGCCCACCGAGGCGCCCACCTGCCACTGCCAGTCCTTCAGGGCCAGCACCTTGGCAGAGAAGCCCACGTCGAAGCCCTCGTTCTGCAGCTTGCCGCCGTTGGTCCAGTTGCGCTCCTGGCCGGAGAGGAAGTTGAGGTACTGCCAGGTGAGCAGGTCGCTCGTGGTGGAGCGGAAGTAGCTCAGGTTGAGGCTCAGGCGGTTGCCGATGAAGCTGCCCTCAAGACCGGCGTTGAGCCGGCGTGTGGTCTCCCACTTGATCTTGTTGTTGCCGATGCCCTCGAAGGCCAGTGCCGACACCTCGCTGAGGAAGGTGCTGGCCTTGAAGAAGGAGCGCGAGGCGTAGAAGTCGATGTCGTCGTTGCCGCTGATGTCGTAGCCGGCGGTCAGGCGGAGGTAGTCCACGCCCTTGATGCCCGCCATCCAGGGCTCGTTGGTGATGACCCACGATGCCTGTACGCCGGGGAAGACGCCCCATGCCACGCCGCCCAGGCGCAGTCCGTCGGCGTCCTTGCCGAAGCGTGAGGAGCCGTCGACGGCCAGCGAGGCCTGCAGGTAGTAGCGGCTCAGGTAGTTGTATTCGGCCTGGGCATACCACGACAGCGTGTTCCAGTCCTCACTGATGCCCTCGGCCTTCTTGTTGGCCAGCGAGGCGCTCATGAACGGTGTCTTGTCGTTGCCGGTGTTGTAGCCCAGCTGGCTGCTCATGGTGTAGGACTCCCAGTTGATGCGGGCGCCGCCGAAGAGGTGGATGTAGTGGGCATTGTAGCGGTTGTGCCAGTCGATGCGGGTGTCGCTCGTCACCGAGTTCTGCTTGGAGGCCAGCGAGCGCACCTCGTTGCTGGCCGTGGTGTTGAGCGCCTCGACGTAGTAGGGGGGCACGCCGTTGATGGGCACGTAGTACTTCTCGCTGGTGTTCACCAGGTTGTAGCTGAAGTGCTCCTGTACGAAGAGGTTGGCATTGATCTGGAACTTGGGTGTGACCGAGAGGTTGAGCATGGAGTTCTCGAAGCGGTTCTTGATGTCGCCGTCGGCATACTCATTGATGGCAGCGGGGTTGCCCAGTCGCCAGTTGTACTTGCCGAGCTGTGTGGCCATGGCCTCGGTGAGGTAGTCCTCGGGGTCGACGTCGAAGTGGTCGGCGTTGAAGTTGGCACGGCTGAAGGTGTAGGGGCTGAGGAAGGGGCTCTTGGCGTAGGCCAGGAAGGCGGGGCTGGTGGGCGTGCCGTCGTCGTAGCCTTCGGGAGCGCCGTCGTTGCGCAGGTTGCGTGTCTGGTTGGCAAACGATGCGTCGAAGCGCACGCCGAGGTTCTTCGTCAGCGTGATGTCGGTGTTGAAGCGTATGTTCAGGCGGTCCATGTCGTTGTACTTCAGCGCGCTCTTGGCGTTGGTGTAGCCCACGGACAGGTTGTAGTTGGCCACGTCGTCACCGCCCTCGACGTTGATGCCGTAGTTCTGGGTCATGGCGGTGTGGTAGACCAGGTCCTTCCAGTCGGTGTCCTGATGATACTTCTGATACCAGTAGTAGTTGGGGTCGCTGTTGAGGAAGGTGAAGTCGGTGAGGCGTGTGCCGGTGCTCTTGAGCAGCTCGGAGGCGTAGCCGCGGTACTCGCCGGCGTTCATCACCGAGAGGTACTTGGGCTTGAAGGTGACGCCTGCGGAGAGGCTGGCGGTGATGCGGGTGGCCATGGACTTGTTGCGCCGCGTCTGGATGAGCACCACGCCGTTGGCACCTTTGGAGCCGTAGAGGGCGGTGCCGTTGCGCATGACCGTCACCTTCTCGATGTCGGCGGGGTTGATGTTGCTCAGGATGTCGTTGTAGATGCCGTCGTGGAGCAGCTCGCGGGAGTACTGCTGGTCGATGATGACATCGTCGATGACGACGAGTGGCTGTGCGTTGAGGTTGAGCGAGTTGAGACCTTGCACAAACATCACGCTGCCCATGCCGGGCAGTCCGTTGTGTCCCACGGTGTGGACGTAGCCGCCGAGCTGGCTCTGTATCTCGTCCTTGATGTTGATGGCGGCGCTGTACTTGAAGTCGGTGGCGCTGTGGTCGCCTCGCTGGTTGGTCTGTGCCGAGTACTCGGCGTCGAAGGTGGTGGGGAAGAGCTGTGCTGTGGTCTGCTCGGCCTCCCGGCGCACACCGATGCGCACGGGGTTGTAGTCGGGGGTGCTGACGAAGATGGCCGAGGAGAAGACGGGCAGCTTCAGCTCGTAGGTGCCGTCGTCTTCGGTGAGCACGCTGTAGCCGTCCACCTCGGCAGCGCGCACGATGGCACCGGCCACGGGCTGCTGGGTGATGGCGTCGACGACGCGGCCGCGCACGGTGCGCGTCTCATACTGCTTCAGCTTGGGAGCAATGGCACGCACGCCGCTCTCGGCTTCCTCTTCAGCTTCCTCGTCCTGGGCGAAGCCGCTCACGGGGAAGGCCAGCAGCATGGTGAGTCCAAATAAGATATATCGTTTCATATCGTTGCTGTTTATCGTTGTTTCGTTATTTCGTGATGACGTTGTTTGCGCTGTTTCATCCGTTCATTCGGTGATCAGGTCGTAGCGTGGCTTGAGCACGATGCAGTCGAAGCGCATGGTGCGTGTGAACTCCTGCCGGGTGATGTTGGTGCTCGAGACGCGGGTCTCGACCTTGAGCGTGGCCTGTGGCTCTGCCTCGTTGACACCGTAGGAGCAGACGGGGAAGGTGAAGCCCTCGACCACCTTGAGCCACTGCACCGAGTCGGCCTCGGTGTCCATGTTGGCCGTGTTGGACGATGTCTTGGCTTTGCCGTCGGCATCGTGGTAGCCCAGCTGGAAGCGTATCCTCACCGGGGCGCGCTCCGGACCGACGACGGTGGTGTCGCCCGCCAGGGCCGGCACGGCCACGATGTAGATGTCGTAGGGCACGTTGGAGAGCACCTCGGGCAGATTGAACGTGATGGTGTGGTTGAGCGTGGACACCTGCTGCTGATACTCCACGTAGGAGTGGCCCGATACCTGCTTGTAGTAGGGGTTGTCGGGGGTGACGTTGATAAACTTGGGCAGCGTGGTCTCTATGCTGTCGGTGCCGCTCTTGGCCTTGCCGCGAGCGCGGAGCACGTCCTCACACTCGAGGATGCGTTCGCGCATGAAGGTCTCGGTGGGATGTATCTTCCATGCGGCCGACTTCTTCACCATGCCGTTGGAGCAGCTCACGTCGGTGGTGCCGGTGAGCGCACCGTCGGGCTGGGCCAGCGGCTTCATGTACTGGTAGTAGTGCAGCGAGTCGGCACCCCATATGTAGCGGCGCGTGTTGTAGTTGAGCATGCAGCTGGTCGACATGGCCGAGTCCTGCAGCATCCGGTCGGTATTGGTGGTGCGGCTGAAGAAGGCGCCCTCGATGATGGCCAGGCGCACGTTGGTATAGACGAGTGAGT
>CAJOHP010000100.1:0-453 GCA_905234355.1 uncultured Prevotella sp.
GCTCGTGGCCGAGGAGCATCTGGATGATGCGCAGGTCGGCACCGCCCTCGAGCAACGCGGTGGCAAAGGAGTGCCGGAGGGTGTGGGGCGAGATGGTCTTGCGGATGCCGGCGGCCTCGGCCTGCTGCTTGATCATGATGAGGACCATGGTGCGGGTGAGATGGGCCCCGCGACGGTTGAGGAAGACATATCCCTCCTCGCCGGGCTTCACCCGGAGCTTCTCCCGCTCGAAGAACCAGTCCTGGAGCTCGGCGATGGCACGGTCGCTGAGGGGCACGAGACGCTCCTTGCTGCCCTTGCCCACCACGCGCAGATAGCGCTCGGGAATGAAGAGCTGGGAGAACTGCAGGCTGACGAGCTCGCTGACACGCAGTCCGCAGGAGAAGAGCACCTCGATGATGGCACGGTTGCGCTGCGACTCGGCCTTGGAGGGGTCGAGGGAGTCCTCGAGAC
>CAJOHP010000100.1:517-9736 GCA_905234355.1 uncultured Prevotella sp.
CGTAGCCGTCGAGCGTGAGGAACCGGTAGAACGACCGCACCCCGCTGAGGATGCGGCACTGCGAGCGGGCACCGAGCCCGATGTCGTGGAGCGAGGCCGAGAAGAACTGCAGGTCGTCGAGGGTGACATCGGTGGGCTGCAGCTGGATGCTGTCGAGGTGACGGAGGAAGATGGCCACATCGTGGCTGTAGGCCTCGACAGTGTTGGACGAGGCGCCACGCTGCAGCTTGAGGTAGCGCAGATAACGGGCCACAAGCGTAGGCTGCGGGGGGGGAGTAGAGGGTGTGTTTGCCATTGCAGGTGCAAAATTAGCGATTTTTCCGCAGATAAGTTTCGTGTTCTACCGATTATTTTGTAATTTTGCTGCCGTAACCCCGCAACAACGAAACGACAAAGACACCAACAACAAGACACAGATGAAGAAGATACTCATAGTGAACGGCCCCAACCTGAACCTGCTGGGGCGTCGCGAGCCGGGCATCTACGGCGCCGACTCGTTTGAGAGCTACCTGGAGAAGCTGCGCCGGCAGTATGACGGCACGGCAGCGATAGACTACTACCAGAGCAACGTGGAGGGCCTGCTGATAGACCGTCTGCAAGAGGGCGGCTTCGGGCAGTATGACGGCATCGTGCTGAACGCCGGCGCCTACACCCACACGAGCGTGGCGCTGCAGGACTGCATACGGGCCATAGAGACGCCGGTGGTATCAGCAACGTGCACCGCCGCGAGGAGTTCCGCCACCGGTCGATGATCTCGTGCGCCTGCATGGGAGTGATCTGCGGCTTCGGACTGGACAGCTACCGACTGGGCGTGGAAGCCCTGATAAATGAGAAATGAGAAATGAGAAATGAGAAATGAGAAATGAGAAATGAGATACAGGAACAGCTGACGGCCTATATCGCCGCCCACACGACGGCCGAGCCCGACTACCTGTACCGTCTGTGGCGTGCCACCAACATCAGGCTGCTGCACGGCCGTATGGCCAGCGGCCACGTGCAGGGCCGCCTGCTGAAGATGCTCGTGCAGATGGTGCGGCCACGCAACGTGCTCGAGGTGGGGACGTTCAGCGGCTACAGCGCCCTGTGCCTGGCCGAGGGCCTTGCCGAGGGCGGGCATGTCTACACATTTGAGAAGAACGACGAGCTGGAGGACTTCACCCGCCCGTGGATAGAGGGCAGCACGATGGCCGACCGCATCACGATGATCGTGGGCGATGCCATCACGGAGGCACCACGCCTGGGCATCGCGTTCGACATGGTCTATCTGGACGGCGACAAACGCACCTACTGCGAAGCCTACGAGATGGCGCTCGGCGTGCTGCGCCCCGGCGGATGGCTCGTGGCCGACAACACGCTGTGGGACGGCCACGTGTGCGACACCGCCTACGACCACGACCAACAGACCGTGGGCATCAGGCGGTTCAACGACCTCGTGGCCGCCGACCCGCGCACGGAACAGGTGATGGTGCCCGTGAGAGACGGGCTGACCATCATCAGGAAGACTGGCGGCGCAACTACTGCACGCGGTTGAGCACCCACTGGCTGCCATCGGCATCGGTCATGGCGAGCTGCTGCTGCGTGACCGACGAGACGGTGAAGGTGTAGGGCGTCCTCTCAAAGAGGCGCTCCACGTCCTCGCCCTGCATGGTGATGACGTTGTTGCTCAGCGTGTAGGTGAAATTGAACTGTGCCACCTCGGTGCCCTGGGTCACTACGATAGCGCCCTGACCGTTCTGCTGGAAGGTGAAGGAAAAGGTGAGGGTGGTGCCGTCTTCGGCCTGCGCCGAGGCAGCCCACGAGCCCACCACGTCGCCCTGGCCGAGCACGAGGTCGATAATGTTCATCACCTGCTGCACATCGTCGTCGTCGCAACTGGTCAACGACACGGGAGCGGAGAGCAGACACAGGGCTGCAAGGAAGGTAAAGCACTTCTTCATCATGGTAAATGCGTTTTTAATGATAAATATATAATACTATGTGTTACTGCGTGCAAAGATAAGGAAAAAACGCGAAGCAACAAAAAAAACGGCGACGAAAGTGGGGAAACAGGGAAAAATGTGGAACAGTGTAACACAAAACGGCACGCCGACCGCACTTTTTCGGAAGAAATGGGGGCCGAACGAAATCTTTTTCGTAAATTTGCAGCCAAACAACCTATGAACCGCCGCATACGCCTCCTCATCCTCCTGACCGCGGCACTAGCCGTGACCACGGTCGTGTTGCTCTTCAGGATGCCCCCCGGCACATCGGTCCCCGCGATGTTCTGGAGCCAGTGTGCGTCGGCATATCACGAGGCGGCCTCCGCCCCACCCTACGGCGCCGAGATAGAGCAGCTGCTGCGCGACGACCTCGACGAGGAGGCCCGCCGCCTGATAGGCATAGGCAAGGGCGAGGCCAAGGACAGCACGACATACTACCAGTATGAGGTGCTGGAGGCGAAGCTGCACTTCGGCAACATGCAGGCCGACTCGTTTCTGGCCTGCCACCGCCGTCTGCACGCCTACCTCGGGCGGCAGCAGGGCACGAAAGCCAAGGCCGCCACACGGGCGCTGTCGATAGACGACGAGCTGCAGCAGGGTGTCTACGCCACAAAGATGGCCAACCGCATAGCCGACGGTCTGACACACTACCACCGCGCCCTGCAGCTGAGCGAGCAGTGGGGCGCCGGCAGTGGCACCAAGCTCGTGATACTCACCAACATAGCCGACGCCAACAAGCTGCTCGGACGCTACGACCAGAGCGTGCGCTACTACCAGCGGGCCCTGAACCTGGGCGACTCCGTGGGCATGAGCGACGACATGCGCATCAACATCGACATTGGCATCGCCTCGGCCTACACCGCCATGGGCAGCTACGAGAAGAGCCAGCAGTGGTGGGAGAAAGCCGAGCGCGAACTGCCCAAGATGAGCCAGACCGACCGCTTCTTCTACTACAACAACCGGGGCAACGACCTCTTCATGCAAGGACGCTACGCCGAAAGCCTCGAATACTTCCTCACCGTGGACAGCGTGACAGCACGGCAGGCCGACCACCTGTGGGAACACATGTTCGGACGGGTGAACCTGAGCGACGTCTACATCAAGCTGCACCAGCCGGAGAAAGCCATCGCGCTGATGGAGCAGACACAGCAGTACTTCGCCGAGCAACAGGTGCCACTGGTGCTCTACTACCTTGACACACAGCGCATAGAGCTGGCCATGCAGGACGGGCGGCTGAGCGACGCACAGCGTCTGGCACAGCAGAGCGGCATGCCCGAATGGGTGATACCCGAGCAGAAGCTGCTGCGGCAGAAGGTGCTGCTCGAGCTGCACGAGAAGACCGGCAACTGGCACGACTACGCCCTGACGCTGAAAGCCTACGAGCAGCTGCACGACAGCATAGCGAGCGACAAGCAGCAGATGCAGTTCTCGGAGGCACTCATGCACTATGAGCACGAACGGCAGATGCTCCTCAAGCAGCGGCAGATAGAGGAGATGAACCTCTCGTTCCGCTGGGCCGTGGCCCTGCTCGTGGCCGCCGCCGTGATCATCGCCCTGCTCGTGGTCATCGGCATCATCAGGCAGCGCGAGCGACGCCTGCGCGAGCAGACCATGCTCAGCCGCATCACCAGCCTCAGGATGGAGACCGTGCGCAACCGCATCACACCGCACTTCATAGGCAACGCCCTCACGGCGGAGATGATGGCACAGATGGACGGCAAGCCGATAGACCTGGACCCGCTCGTGCAGCTGCTGCACCGCGGCATAGAGATGACTGGCACGGAGACCACCACGCTCGAGGACGAGCTGGAGTTCATCAGCTACTACTGCTCGATAGAGAGCAAGTCGGTGGGGCCGGACTTCGTCTACCAGACCGACATAGCCCCCGACGTGGACCCCTCGCGGGTGATGCTGCCCGCGATGACGGTGCAGATACTCGTGGAGAACGCGCTGAAGCACGGACTGAAGAACAAGGTGATGCAGACGGGCAAGCAGCGCCGCGTGGTGGTGAGCGCCCGGCGACAGGGCGAGGGCACACGCGTAGAGGTGACCGACAACGGCGTGGGACTGCCCGCCGACCGCCACACCAACGACCGCACCGGACTGAGGGTGGTGAAGCAGACGCTCACCCTGCTGAACGAGCAGCAGACCATGCGGCTGAAGCATGCCGCCCGAGAGGGACAGCTCATGGACTTCAGTCTGGAGAACTGCCAGCACCCCGACGGCGACAGCGGATGCCGCGCCACACTCTATCTGCCCCGCGACTTCGCCTATGCCCTGGTGGAGGGAGAGGCGTTTTCCGCGGGCAACGAGGCCACGAGGACAGACCGCTAAAGCCATCCCCGAAAAAACTAACCCACAAACAACAATCACCCCCCACCCATGAACACCCACCTGGTGAAAGCCTACATCATCGACGACAACCCGACGGCCATCGACCTGCTGTGCCGCCTGCTGAAAGACTACTCGGTAGACATCATCGGCACACAGACCGACACACGCAAGGCCCGCGCCGAGCTGGCCGAGCTGGAGCCCGACCTGCTCTTCCTCGACGTGGAGATGCCCGACACGTCGGGACTCGACTTCTGGAGCGAGGTGCAGCCCATGGTGAGCCCCGACACCAAGGTGGTGTTCTATACGGCCTACGACAAATATGTGCTCGAGGCCCTGCGGCGACAGGCCTTCGACTACATGCTCAAGCCACCAAACAAGACCGAGCTGGCCAAAATCATGACACGCTACTACGAGGAACGGCTGAGCAACCGCCAACAGGCCACAGGACGCAGCCACAGCGACCGCCCGCTGCTGATGATCGTCAACGCCATGGGCGAGCACACCACACTGCGCTTCGACCACATCGCCTTCTTCCGCTTCCACGGCGAGCGCAAGCTCTGGGAGGTGGTCAAGACCGACGGCACCTGCTGCACACTGCGACACCGCACCACAGCCGACGTGATACTGAACTACTCGAAGGACTTTGTCCAGATACACAAGAGCTACATCGTCAACGTGCAGATGATCAGCAAGATACAAGACAACACCTGCGTGCTCATGCCGCCGCTGGAGGGCATCGACGAGCTGCACATCAGCAAGAACTACCGCCACGAGCTGATGAGCACGTTCTATAACATGTAGGGGGGCTAAAAAGAAGGATATCCGGAAAAATATTGGCGGTTTCAGAAAAAAGTCGTAACTTTGCACACACAATCAGCAAACCATCCCCGTACCACCGTACCCCCGGGAATTTTTCAAACCCCAACGACTATGCAAGAGACCAGACAAAACAAGATAGCACGCCTGCTGCAGAAGGAGCTGAGCCTCATCTTCCAGGAGCAGACCCGCGCCATGCACGGCGTGATGGTGTCGGTGACCCGCACCAAGGTGTCGCCCGACCTGAGCATCTGCACCGCCTACCTGAGCATCTTCCCCTCAGAGCGTGCGCAGGAGCTGCTCGCCAACATAGAGAAGAGCAACCAGCAGATACGCTACTCGCTCGGGCAGCGCGTGCGACACCAGCTGCGCATCATCCCCGAGCTGCGCTTCTTCATCGACGACTCACTCGACTATATCGAACGCATCGACCAGCTGCTCAGACAATGAACTTCCCCTTCTACATCGCGCGCCGCTACCTGTTCTCGAAGAAGAAGACCAACGTCATCAACCTCATCAGCGCCGTCTCGGTGGGGGGCGTGGCCGTGGCCACGATGGCCCTGGTGGTGACGCTGAGCGTGTTCAACGGCTTCCACGACCTGGTGGCCACGCTCTTCACGTCGTTCGACCCGCAGATAGCCATCACACCCACCAAGGGCAAGACAGCCCCCGCCGACGACCCCCTGCTGGCCCAGGTGCGCCAGCTGCCCGAGGTGGCCGTGGCCACAGAGTGCGTGGAAGACCAGGCCCTGGCCATGTACCGCGGACGGCAGGCGATGGTGACGATAAAAGGCGTGGACGACAACTTCGACGAGCTGACCCACATACGCGAGATACTCCTGGGCGACGGCACCTACGAGCTGCACGCCGCCGACATGCACTACGGCATACCGGGCATACGCCTGGCCGAGCTGCTCGGCACGGGCTACCGCTACGACGAGCCGATGAAAATCTTCGCACCGCGACGCGAGGGGCAGCTCGACAGGAGCGACCCCGAGAACGGATTCGTCCAGGACGAGCTCTTCTCGCCCGGAGTCATCTTCAGCGTGCAGCAGGCGAAGTACGACCGACACTACATACTCACCTCGGTGACCTTCGCACGGCAGCTCTTCGACCAGTATGGCATGCTCTCCTCGCTCGAGCTGCGGCTGAAGCCCGGCTGCGACTTCGACGAGGTGAAGAGCCGCATCAAAGCCATCTGCGGCGACAAGTACAGCGTGAAGGACCGCTACGAACAGCAGGACGACACGTTTAAGATCATGAAGATAGAGAAGCTCATCGCCTACATCTTCCTCACGTTTATCCTGATGGTGGCGTGCTTCAACATCATCGGGTCGCTCTCCATGCTCATCATCGACAAGCGCGACGACGTGCAGACACTGCGCAACCTGGGCGCCAGCGACAGTCAGATACGCAGCATCTTCCTCTTCGAAGGGCGCATGATCTCCGCCATCGGCGCCGTGGCGGGCATCGCCGTGGGACTGCTGCTCTGCTGGATACAGCAGACGTTCGGCGTCATCGCCCTAGGGTCGCAGGCAGGAGCGTTCATCATCGACGCCTACCCCGTGAGCGTACACCCCTGGGACGTGGTGATCGTCTTCCTCACGGTCATCGCCGTGGGATTCGTCTCCGTGTGGTATCCGGTGAAGGCGTTCTCTTCGAAATGAGAAATGAGAAATGAGAGATGAGAGATGAGAGATGAAAGATGAGAAATGAGAAATGAGAAATGAGAAATGAGAAATGAGAGATGAAAGATGAAAGATGAGAAATATGATTACCTTGCTATGAGTAGCTCGCACTATCGCACGCGGTTTTACTGCATAGCAGTCTAATCATATTTCTCATTTCTCATCTCTCATTTCTCATTTCTCATCTAGTGTACGCCAGCGCTGCGCCGATGGCGGTGCAGAACTGCGAGTACTTGGGTATGTGGAACCTTACGCCATAGAGGCGCTCGAGTGCGGGGAAGATGTCCTTGCACTGGGGCAGCAGCGAGAGGTTGCCTATGAGCACCATGTCGCGGCAACCGGTGCCCTGAGCGGCCAGGACGGCCGCCGAGCCGATGCTCTGCAAGACCATGGAGATGATGCCGCAGGCAATGTCTTCCTTCGACGCGTCGTTCTGCGCACGGGCGAAGATGCTGGCCGTGGCCTCCATGGGCAGTCCTGGCAGGGGCTGGGCAGAGATGTCGCCGATGAGCAGGTTGATGTGGCGGATGTCGCCCTGCATGGCCAGCGCCGACACCTGACGGATGTCGCTCGTGTTGAGCATGATGCGCGACAGGCCCTGTAGTGTGCCGCCGCCGATGCCTATGCCGCCGATGTGACGTATGTCGCTGCCCTGACACATCACGAAGGAGGTGCCTGTGCCCATCGACACCACGACGGCATGGTCCAGATGCGACTCATAGCGGGCACCGAGGGCGTCGGCCACAAACTCATCGCAGCGCGAAGAGCTGATGCCGTAGACGTCGCCGCGCACGTAGGCAGCACCCACGCCGGTGAGCATGACGTGCTCCACCTCGGAGAACGCTATGCCGTTGTCGTGCATATACTTGCCCAGCGCGCCGTAGAGCGACGTGACGGGGTCGGCAGCGGTGATGCGGATGGGGGCCACGACGCTGCCGTCGCGCAGACCCACTACCTTCGTGGTCGAGATGCCCACGTCTATTCCTATGATGATTCCCATTGGCTTTCTGTATGTGTGTGTATGTGGAGTGAAGACTTGAGGAAATGCCTGAATGCAAAAAGCGAACCGACACGACTGCCGATTCGCCATCGCTTGACAGGTGGTAGGGACGCCCGGGCTCGAACCGGGGACCTCTGCAATGTGACTGCAGCGCTCTAAACCAACTGGGCTACGCCCCTGTCTCTTCGTTGTAAGCGGGTGCAAAAGTAAGCATTTTCTGCCAACTGTGCAAATTTTTCGCCAATTATTTTCGCCGTTTGCCCGATATTTTGTAATTTAGCGCCCTGTATGCACACAAGACACCTATTATTATATATAGCAGTCCTGTCCGCCGCCGTGCTTTCCGGCTGCAGCGCTCCCCTGCACTGCGGCTATGTGGGCGTGAGCGGCGGCGGGCGTCTCTACTACGAGGAGCGGGGCCGCGGCGAGGCCGTCGTGCTGCTGCACGGCCACTCGCTCGACCACCGCATGTGGCGCGAGCAGGTGGGGCCGCTGAGCCGCCACTACCGCGTGGTGACACCCGACCTGCGGGGCTATGGTCTGTCGAGCGACCAAGCCGAGACGCTGCCCATGACCCATGCCGACGACGTGGTGGCGCTGCTGGACTCGCTGGGCATCGCCCAGGCCCACGTGGTGGGACTGTCGATGGGGGCCTTCGTGGCAGGCGACCTGCTGGCCATGCAGCCGGGGCGCCTGCTGTCGTGCGTGATGGCCAGCGGCGGCATCAGGCGCAGCAGCCCCGGCCCGGGCGAGCCCATCGACGCGGCCGAACAGGCACGCCGCGACAGCGCGATAGCCGCAGTAAAGGCACAGGGCGTCGACGTGATGAAGCGCGCGTGGCTCGAGCAGCTCATGGCCTCGGGCGGCAGCCACCGCGAGCGCATGCGCCAGCCGCTGCAGCTGATGATAGACGACTGGAGCGCCTGGCAGGCACTGCACAAGGAGGTGCGCCTCTACTACGGACGCCAGGCATGGGACCGGCTGAAGCAGCTGCGCCCCACCCTGCCCGTGCTGCTGTTGCGCGGCGAGTGCGAGCACAAGAGCGGTCGGCCCGCAGAGCTGCGCTACCTGCCACGAGGACGCGCCGAAACACTGCCCGACTGCGGACACATGATGAACATGGAGCGGCCGCGGCTGTTCAACAAGACCGTGCTGCGCTTCCTCAAAGAGGCAGCGCAGCAGCAGAGGGCATTCTGAATGACCAAGGGACTATTTGTGCAGTGCGGCAAGAAATCGCCCCACCCGCAGGTCGGTGCCATCCACGGTGCGGGCGGAAAGCAGCACATTTGGTGCAAAGGCAATAAAGGTGGGTTCTATTAACTAAAGTTTCCCACGCTCGATGCGAAATCCTCTGCCAGTTACGTATAAGGCTGAAGCCATCCGATTCTACTATTTAGAATGC
>CAJOHP010000101.1 GCA_905234355.1 uncultured Prevotella sp.
TTGGTAGCAAGCGTCACCCTTCGGGATGCCGAGCGGAAGGGAGGGGAGTGGCTACGCGATGGCATTCGATGGTGTAAACGACTTTTTCAAGTGGACTCATTAATAGAACCCACCTTAAGTTAATAATCAATAAAAAAAAGGCGGCAAATGCCCTCGGAAAACATAAATATTGTAATTTTGCATGAACGAAAGCTAACTACAATCTGAAACGACTAATGCACTAAAACAACGAGCAGCCAAACGAAGCAATTAATGACTAAAAAAGACCGTATATGACAAGACTGAAGACCAAGACGAAGGCGATAGGCGTGCTATTGCTTTCGACGATGCTATTGCCCGCCTGCAGCGACATGGACGAGTATTTCGACGAGCCGGGCTGGATAGCAGGCTCTGCCTACGAGAAGCTGGCCGACGACGGGCAGTACAGCATCTTCCTGCGCGGTGTGGACAGGGCAGGCTATGCCCCCATACTCAACGGCAAGGCCATCCTCACCGTGATGGCGCCCACCGACCAGGCCATGACCGCCTACCTCGCCGAGCAGTACGGAGGAAAGACCATCGACGAGCTGCCGGCCGACGAGGTGAAGAAGCTCATAGGCTTCCACATACTCTACTACGCCTTCGACAAGCAGAAACTCACCGACTTCCGGCCCAACGAGGGCGACGGAGCCAAGGAGGAAGAGACCGACCTGCTCAACGACCGCGGCCTCTACTACAAGTTCCGCACCTACAGCAAGGATGCCCCCACGCAGGAGAACGACACCGCACTGGTCTATCATCTGGAGCGCTACATGCCCGTGTTCTCCCACCGCATGTTCAGCACGAAGAACGCCGGACGGGGCATCGACCCGAAGAAGAACTACGAGTACTTCTACCCCCAGACGGGATGGAACGGCGACGGCGGCTTCCAGGTGGCCAACGCCAACGTGACGGAGTATGCCAGCATTGCCAAGAACGGTTATATATATAAGGTGGACCGCGTGGTCAGGCCTCTGGAGACCATCTACAAGGAGATGCAACAGGCAGGCAAGTACTCGAAGTTTCTGGCCTTCTACGACTCGTTCAAGGACTACGTCAAGGACGACGCCCTGACGCTGGAGTACGGCAACGGCCAGGACCTCTTCCAGGTGGTGTTCAATCGCAACACCACGTCGCCGCTGCCCCCCATAGCCAGCGAGTGGCCGGTGAGCGACTACCGACAGGTGACCACACTGGCACGCCAAACCTTCAGCATCTTCGCCCCGACAGACCAGGCGCTCGACAACTTCTTCGCCGACTACTGGAAAGAGGGCGGCTACGCTTCGCTCGACGAGGTGTCGCCAGCACTCATACAGACCATCCTGCGACACAGCATCTACTACGAGGGCAGCGCACGCTACAACAACGCCAACGAGCGCGTGAAGTCGCTGGTCTTCCCTGAGGAGATAGAGCTCGGGCTGGTGCACGACAACGACGGACAGACCATAGAGTTCGACGTGAACAGCGTGCCACAAGCCGACCGCATCGTCTGCTCCAACGGCGTGCTCTACGGATGCTCCGTGCTCACACCGCCGGCACAGTTCAACTCCGTCACCGGACCGGCGTATCAGTACAAGAAGTTCAGCACCTTCCAGTTCATGGTCGACGCATCCGGCATGCAGCGCACCCTGAGCGACGACAACTCACAGTTTATCATGCTCTACCCCGACAACGACCAGCTCTACACGACGCTGCACCTGAAGGTCAACGAGCAGAACCTGCTCACCAGCGACCAGTATCCCGACGGCATGAGCGCCTCGCGTGCGGCAAGCACGTCGAACACGCTGGTTGGCGCCCATGTGGTGCCCGTGTACGACGGCAACTCCACACTGCCACAGACGGGCGTGAAGGTCTACCCCACCCTCGACGCCAGCCAGCGACTCTACTGGTACGTGAAGAACGGGCGCATCACCAACAGCATACTGCACAACCGCCTGCTGAAGCATGCGGCCAACACCACGACCGAGGACGACATCTTCGCCGACGTGAAGCTGCTCGACTACCGCGGCGACGTGAACGGATGGGCCAACGGCCACGCCTACAGCTACGACAAGGTGCTCTTCGAGGGCAACTACGACAACGTCATACCCTCTACGTTTGTCCTCACGATGTGGAACCTGCGTGCCGACACGAGCACCGAGTTCTACGGATGGATCAACCTGCTGAACAAAGCCAACGCGATGGACATCAACACCCAGCAGCTCACCCTGACCAACGGCGAGGCCTGCCTGATGTTTGTGCCCGAGACACGCGCACTGGAGCAGGCCATCATCGACGGACGCGTGCCGGGCATCAGCGCCGCTGAGACCACCGCCGGCGCCGACGACTTCTTCAGCCACGTCAGCGTGAGCGACGAGGCCACGCTGCAGGACTACCTGAAGCGATACTTCGTGCCCCTGTCCACGGCCGTCATCACCAACTATCCCTACGTGGGATGGGGCGAGGACACTAGTGCCGCCGGCGGACTCATCACCCTGCAGCAGCGGGAGACCGACCAGGACGGACAGGTCGTCATACAGACCACCAACATCAACGTCTACGACGACGGCACAAGCCTCAGCGTGGGCATCGTAGACAGTCCCGCCACGGGCACCGCCAGCAGGCGCGTCAGGGTGAGCGCAGCCTACGACTACCTGCCCTTCGTCTTCGAAGACGGCGCAGCACACTTCATCGAAGACGTGCTCTGACACCCCCACGCGAGCAAGCTACGAAACAAAACAACGAAACCACGAACACAATAGAGCAGATATGAAACACAAGATAAGCCTACTGCTGTTGCTCTCGATGATGCTGTCGCTCAGCGCCCTGGCCCAGGACATCGTCACCGGCACCGTCTCGGAGAAATTCGGCAACAGCCTGGAGCCCTGCATCGGCGTGAACGTCACGTTCCAGAACAGCCAGAACCGAATCATCACCGGCGTGACCACCGACTTCAACGGCAAATACTCGCTGAAGGTGCCCACAGGAGAGAAAAACCTCACGCTCGTCTTCTCATACATCGGCATGAAGACACAGCGCGTGAAATACACCGGACAGAAGACCCTCAACATCACCATGGAGAACGACTCCCACCAGATCAAGGAGGTGCAGGTGACCGGCAAGCGCGGCTCGCGCAACGAGATGGGCCTCACGCAGCGACAGCAGTCGTTTGCCACACAGAAAATCAACATGGACGAGCTCACCGCAGTGCAGCCCGTCACCTCCATCGAGGAGGCCCTGCAGGGACAGCTCGGCGGCGTCGACATCATTGCAGCAGGAGACCCAGGAGCAAAGAGCAGCATACGCATACGCGGAACGGCCACGCTCAACAGCAACGCCGACCCGCTCATCGTCATCGACGGCGTGCCATACAACACCACCATCGACGACTCCTTCGACTTCAACACCGCATCGCAGGAAGACTTCGCGCAGATGCTCAACCTCAACCCCAACGACATCGAGTCCATAGAGGTGCTCAAGGATGCCGCCTCCACAGCCGTCTACGGCACGGCAGGAGCCAACGGCGTGCTACTCATCACCAAGAAGAAGGGCGCCATGGGAAAGACCAGCTTCACCTTCTCCACCAAGAACTCGCTGAAGGTGGAACCCAAGTCGATGCCCATGCTCAACGGCAACGAGTATGTGGCCTTCGTGCAGGATGCCATCTGGAACGCAGCCAACGCACGCGGACTGGCCACCAACACCGACCTGCTGGAGTATCTCTTTGACAAACCCGCCATCAACTACTCGCCCGACTGGCGATACTTCGACGAGTACAACCAGAACACCGACTGGCTGGACTACATCACCAAGAACGCTTTCACCACCGACAACTCCTTCTCGATGTCGGGAGGCGGCGAGCGAGCCACCTACCGATACTCGCTCTCCTACATGAACGAGGGAGGCACCACCAAGGGCACTGACCTGCAGCGACTCACCACATCGCTCGACATAGGCTACAAGTTCTCCGAGAAACTGCGCGTCAACGCCGAGTACTCCTACTCCGCCACCGACAAAAACGCACCCTGGACCGACAAGGTGCGCGCCGAGGCCATGCGCAAGATGCCCAACAAGAGCCCATACTTCGTGAGCGACGCCACGGGCGACCTCACCGGCACCTACTTCACGCTGCAGGACGACTACTACGACTTCCAGGGACGGTTCGACGGCTCGAAAAACTTCCACCCGCTCATCATGGTGGACGACAGCTACTCCAAGATACACATCAAAGAGCAGAAGATGACCGTCAGGGCCAACTACTACGCCACGCCCTGGCTGCGATACTACGGCTACGTGTCGATGAAATACAACACGACCAAGACGGAGAAGTTCCTGCCACAGACCGCCACTGGCGTGGGCATCAACGAAGAGCGATACATCAGCGGCGACACACAGGCCAAGTTCTACAGCAACCAGGCCAGCGATGCCTACTCCAACAACTTCTCCCTGCAGACGGAGAACAAACTCATGTTCAACAAAGAGTTTGCCGAGAAGCATCAGGTGGTGGCCACCGCCCTGTGGCGCACAGCCCAGAGCCGCTCGTCGAACTACTCGGCCGTGCGCTACAACGTAGGGTCGGCCGCCATTGCCGACCCGGGCTCAGGCGGAGGCACACTCTACCAGCAAGGCTCAGGCACCAGCGAGGTGCGCACACTTTCGGGCATCGCATCACTGGTCTACACATTCATGGACCGATACACCATCAACGGCACTGCCAACTACGAGGGCAAGTCGAGCCTGGGCAAGGACAACAGATGGGGACTATTCCCCTCGGTGGGCGTCAGCTGGCAGGCACAGGACGAGCCCTTCATGAAGTGGGCCAAGGACTGGCTCAGCGAACTGAAGATACGCGCCAGCCTCGGAAAAAGCGGCAACGCACCCAGCAAGACCGCGGCTTACATAGGCAGCTACTCGGCCATGGGATACTACATGGCAGGCAGCGCCATCGGAGCCAACTCCATGCAGCTGAACAAGCTGAAGTGGGAGACGTCGACCGAATATGACATCGGTACCGACATCAACCTCTGGGACGGCAAACTCACCGCCACCTTCGACTACTACCAGAAGAAGACCAAGGACCTGCTGCAGACCAAGGTGACCATACCCGGCTCGACAGGATATGCCAGCAACCAGATACCTTATTATAACAGCGGACGGCTGAAGAACGAGGGATGGGAGTTCCGCGTGGACTACGAGAACTGGAACATCAACCGCAACATCAACACCATCGAGGAGCTGCCCGAAAACATCGCCGAGGAGCAGTTCACCCTGACCAACGGCACGAAGAGCTATGCACAGCGATTCGTGGCAGGCACGGCCGTAGGCTCGTTCTTCGGATTCAAGTATGCCGGCGTCTACCAGAACACACAGGACACCTACGCCCGCGACGCCGAAGGCCACGTGATGCGCGACCTGCAGGGCAACCCCATCGTGATGATGAACGGCACCTACACCTGCTACCCCGGCGACGCCAAGTATGAGGACATCAACCACGACGGCAAGATAGACAAGAACGACGTGGTCTACATAGGCAACTCCAACCCCGTCATCAGCGGCGGCGGCGGCTTCAACCTGAAGTACAAGGGCTTCGGACTCACCGTCTTCATGCACTACCGCCTGGGACAGAAAATCATCAACACCGCGCGCATGAACGCCGAGTCGATGCACGGCAGCGACAACCAGAGCAAGAAGGTGCTGCAGCGCTGGCGCAACGAGGGCGACCAGACCGACATACCACGCGCACTATGGGGATGGGGACTCAACTACCTGGGCAGCGACCGCTTCGTGGAGGACTGCTCGTTCCTCAGACTGAAGACCCTCTCGCTCAACTACAACTTCCCCAAGAAACTGTGCAAGAGCCTCGGCATGAACAACATCTCGATGTTCATCACAGGCTACGACCTCTTCACCATCTCCACCTACACCGGACAAGACCCCGAGGTGAACCTGCCCAGCAAGCTCACCGACCTGGCACAGGACAACTCGCAGACACCGCGCTCGAAGCGCTACTCCGTGGGACTGACACTGAACTTCTGAGCCAAGTGACGGAAGACTGATTATTAACACCGAACAACGTACAATATGAAGACTAAGATAAGCAAAAAGCAAGTGATAGGGGCTGCGGCCGTCATCTGTCAGTTATCGCTGGGCACGGCGCTGCTCACCTCGTGCAACGACTACCTGGAGGTCTACCCCGAGAACGTGCAGCCTACGGACACCTACTGGTCGACGAAGGAAGACGTCGAGGCCACACTCATGTCGGGATACTTCTACCTGCGGCAGTCGGTCACCGACTACCTCATACCCTGGGGCGAGCTGCGCGCCGGCTGCATCTACAGCCGAAAGAGCTCCGCACTGCAGCAGTTCCAGATAAAACCCACCACCAAGGAGGCCAACTGGGCACCGATGTACCGCATCGTCAACACGGCCAACCTCGTGCTGAAGAATGCCCGACGAGCACTCGACAGCGACGACACCTACACGCAGAACGAGATGAACTCACACCTCTGCGAAGCGTACTGGCTGCGCGCCCTGGCCTACTTCTACATCGTGCGCAACTGGAGAGACGCACCACTCTTCACCGAGCCCTTCGAGACCGATGAATACTCCTACAACGCGCCGCAGGCGAACGACACGCTCATCATACGGCAAATCAAGGCCGACCTCGAAGAGGCCATCAGGCTCGACGCTGCCAAGGAGTCGTTCAACACCACGTGGGAGACCAAGGGACGGGCCACCAAATGGGCCATCTACGCACTCATGGCCGACGTGTGCCTGTGGAACCAGGACTTCGACGAGGCCATACAGTATGCCAACGCCATACTCAACAGCCACTCCACGCAGACGCCCACCTTCATGGCACTGCCCACACACACCAGCTGGTTCACCATCTTCAACCCCGGCAACTCCAACGAGAGCATCTTCGAGGTGCAGTGGTCACACGACATGAGCGACGGCTCGGCTGCAGGCTACCAGACCAACAACCTGCCCCTCTACTTCAGCGACGACACGTCGGAGGACAACCGCCTCTACCAGTACTCCGCATGCATGCCGCCGAGTTCGGACCCATACTCGAGCAGTACACCGAGACGGGACTCGACATGGCCGTGCGCACCATGTACGGAGGCTACAAGACCGACGTGGCACCATCAAGCTACCTGCAGGCACAGAACGCCTACGTGTGGAAATACATCGGTGGACCCACACTCACCGACAAGCGCACACAGACGAACTACGACCCCAACTTCATCATCTACCGCGTCAGCGACGTCATGCTGATGAAGGCCGAGGCACTCATCATGCGCCACATGGGCGCCAACGACAGCGACAACCAGGAGGCCATAGCACTCATCAACCAAATTCGCACGCGCACCAACATCGAACCGCGCGAATACAGCGACGGCATGGAGTTCAACACCCTGCTCGGCTACGTGGCCTACGAACGCATCATGGAGCTCGCCGGCGAGGGCAAGGTGTGGTACGACCTGCTGCGCATGGGCCGCTACAAAGACCCCTCAGGACAGGTGAACTTCAAGAAGGACTTCTTCATCGACTACGTGACCGACTACAACACCACCGCCACCGAGTCGTGGATACGCTCCGTGCTGAGCGACGAAGACGCATGGTATCTGCCCGTCTTTGCCAGCGAGATAAGCGCCAACCCACAGCTCGTGCAGAACCGCTACTACCAGTAAAACCCATCAGAAGCGAATAAAGATATGAAGAAAATAGTTATCAGCCTCACCACCATGGCACTCACGCTCGTCAGTGCCTGCACCGACCCCAACGACGGCGAGATGTTTGTGCAGCCCACCGGACTCGAGTCGGAAATGACAGCCACCGACATCCTGGAGAAGGACATGGACACCTACTCTCTCTGGATAGCGCTGCTCAAGCATGCCGACTACTACAACGCACTGAAGAACCCCGACACGCGTGCCACCGTGTTCTGCCCCACCAACGACGCCGTCAGGAAGTTCCTGGCCGAAAAGGACTTCAGCTGCATAGACAGCATACCCGTGGACTACGCCAAAGCCGTGGCTCAGGTCCACATCGTGCCGGGCACACCACTGCTCACCGATGCGCAGATAGACAACTATGCCAGCCTGCCCGAGTACGACATCAGTCAGGTCATCACCGCCCTGCTCACTGAGACCGACATCGAGCGCTTCAAGGGTATGCCCGTGCCCAACTATGACGGCAACTTCACCTTCGGCACCAACAACTTCGGGCAGGGCAAGAACGTGCAGCAGCAGCTCTTCTTCGTGCCCGTCGACGTCATCCTGGGCGACCTCTACCTCGAGCGTGGCAGCAGCTACGACGACTACCGCAAGGCGGCCGACTACTACTGGAACTTCCTCTTCACCCAGAAAGTGCCCGCCAAGGCATACTATTCGGCATTCTCCGCTGAAAAGCTCAACCAGCTCTCCGCTGAGGGTGTCACCATCCCCGACGCCTTCTTCTCGCGCACCGTTTCTGCGAGCACCTGGAGGGATATTTTTGTCCGCAATGCCGCATCCTATGTCTATGCCACCAACGGACAGAGCGACATCGTCACCTACATACCCATGGCGGTCAACTCGGTGATGGGCGTGACCAGCAATCTGCCCCGTATGTTCGGCTACGACTACTACGCAATCCATCGTGACAGCGTCTACATCGGACAGCAGATACAGATTACTACGTCGGCTGCCTACACGGCACTCAGCGACAGCTGCATGTACTACTACGTCGACAACACCAGCGACGCCTCGGGCAACACCCGCCGCTCCTTCCGTGCCGGCGACATGCGCCGCTGGGACCTCTTCGAAAGCAACAGCCGCCTGAGCACCGACACCTGCCGATACTTCATCAAGTATCAGCCGGCCAACATCATACTCTACCGCGTGTCCACCGTCTACATGCACCTGGCCGAGGCGCTCAACCGCATGGGCCATCCCGATGCCGCCTTCGCCGTGCTCAAGGACGGACTGAGCTACAACCTCGTGAACAGCATGAACATCCAGAAGACGCAGTACAACAACTACGTCACGCTCATGTCGACCATGACCGACGCCGACTCCATCGCCGACATGAAGCGGCTGGCCGACGCTGCCATACGCAATGTCTACCTGACCGACACCACCCTGTCGCTGCTCACCAACACCTACCAGTTCGGCACGGTGACCAACAGGAGCATCTTCGACTCCAGCCACGGCATCCACACCCACGGTTCGAGCGACCTCATCGGCGGCAACTACGGCTCTGAGGGCATCCACTCCGTGTATCAGTATCGCACCGTGGTGCCTGCCAAGATGGCCAAGATTGCGGCAGAGATGGGCGTGACCGTCCCCGCTACGGCTGCCGACACGCTGGCCGCACAGATTGATGCCGTAGAGGACCTGATATGCGACGAGTATGCCTTGGAGCTCACCCTTGAGGGCACGCGCTTCAGCGACCTCACTCGCATGGCACGTCACAAGAACCGCTCCTCGCTCTACGGCGCCAACTACGGCGGACGCTGGTTCGACCGCAAGATACGCGCCACGCGTCCCGCCGTCAGAGACCTCACGCAGGAGAGCAGCTGGTATCTGCCCTTCCAGTAGACTCCCCTCACGGGAATACGCACAACAGAGCGGAGCAGGCGTCCACACGACGCTTGCTCCGCTTTTTTTTCTTCCGAATAATTTGCACAGCAGAGAGATTCTTCGTAACTTTGCGCCCACTACAAAAGAACCCCGAGACAACCCTAAAAGACATTATGCTAATGATGAAGAAACTCATCCTTCTCCTGCTGCTGCCCCTGACGGTGGCAGCGTGGGCCCGCGAGGCCACAGTGAGCTCGCCCGACGGCAAGCTGGTCGTAACCATCAGCGACGCTGGCGGCCGTGCCACCTACAGCGTCAGTCTGGACGGACAGACCGTCCTTCTGCCGTCGCTGCTGGGCCTGAAGGCCGACGTGGCCGACTTCACCCAGGGTCTCGCCATCACCGGCGAGCAGCGCCAGACGGTCAGCAAGCAGTATGAGATGTGGCAGGCGAAGCAGCGCCACTTCAGCTATGAAGCCAACAAGCTGACGCTCGCCATGGCCACCGCCGACGGCAAGGCCATGGCCGTGGTCTTCCAGGTGAGCAACCACGACGTGGCCTTCCGCTACGAGCTGCCCCGGCAGAAGGGCGACAATCCCAAGACGGCCGTCGTCAGGGCCGAGGCCACCAGCTTCCTTCTGCCCGAGGGCACCACCACCTTCCTCACACCCCAGATAGACCCGATGAAGGGGTGGGAGCGCACCAAGCCCAGCTACGAGGAGGAGTATAAGGCCGACGCGCCGATGGCGGCCCGCTCGCAGTACGGTCAGGGCTACACGTTCCCCTGCCTCTTCCGCCTGCCCGGCGCGTGGCTCCTCGTGAGCGAGACGGGCGTCACGAGCGCCTACTGCGGCTCCCACCTGAGCGACTATCATCCAGGGCAGGGCTACACCGTGGCCTATCCGCAGGCGGGCGAGAACAACGGCTTCGGCACCCCCGACGCCTCGATAGCCCTGCCTGGCGTCACGCCCTGGCGCACCATCACCGTGGGCACCACGTTGCAGCCCATCGTCGAGACCACCGTGGCCTACGACGTGGTGGAACCCCTCTACGAGCCCTCTGAGCAGTATGCCGGCGGACGCTACACCTGGTCCTGGCTCATCTGGCAGGACGAGTCCATCAACTACGACGACCAGGTGCGATTCATCGACCTGGCTTCAGCCATGGGCTATGAGTACTGCCTCGTGGACAACTGGTGGGACCGCAACATCGGCCGCGAGCGCATGGCCCGTCTGTCCGACTATGCACGCGAGAAAGGCGTGGGCCTGATGCTCTGGTACAACAGCAACGGCCACTGGAACGACGCACCGCAGACACCGCGCAACTGCATGGACACCCCCATGGCGCGCGACCGCGAGATGGCGTGGCTCAAGAGCATCGGCGTGAAGGGCATCAAGGTAGACTTCTTCGCCGGCGATAAGCAGGAGACGATGCGACTCTACGAGGACATACTCTACGATGCCAACCGCTACGGCATCAAGGTCGTCTTCCACGGATGCACTCTGCCGCGAGGGTGGGAGCGCATGTATCCCAACTTCGTCTCGAGTGAGGCGGTGCTTGCCTCCGAGAACGTGTTCTTCAGCGACCACCATGCGCGCCAGGAGCCTTTCCAGCTCACCATGCACCCCTTCTGCCGCAATGCCGTGGCCACGATGGACTGGGGCGGGGTGATACTCAACCGCTATCTCTCCAAGGACAACAAGAGCCGCCATCAGCGCCAGACCACCGACATGTTTGAGATAGCCTCGGCTTTCACCAATCAGGCCGCCGTGCAGTGTGTGGCCCTGCAGCCCAACAACCTGAGCGAGCTGCCGCAGGCCGAGCTCGACTTCCTGCGGCGTCTGCCCACGACGTGGGACGAGACGCGCTTCGTCGACGGCTATCCCGGCCGCTATGTCGTCCTGGCCCGCCGCCACGGCGAGCAGTGGTATGTGGCGGCACTCAACGGCACCGACCAGCCGCTCGCCCTCTCGCTCTCCCTGCCCATGTTTGCCCCTGGCAGCCAGCTCACACTCATGGCCGACCAGCCGGGCAAGAAAGGACAGCCGGCAGGAGCGGCTGCTCCCCAGAAGCTGCGCACAGACAAGCGCGGACAGGCACGCATCACCCTGCTGCCGCGAGGCGGAGCAGTGGTGTGCCGCTGACGTCTTCGGGAGGGGGCCTGTTTCTTGTTTCATCTATGTCAACACAAACCGTGGGAATTAATAGAACCCACCTTTATGTACAACGGATTCTTGCTGCCGAAAGGGGCGCAAGAATCCGTTGTTTTTTGGGGAAAGGGCCTGGGAGACCTGTTTACTTGGCGACGCAGGCTGTTTCGCGTTACGTCGCTGGCTGTTGCTTCAGAGCGGCTGGTAGGTGATTTTCTGTATGATCTGCCCGGGGTCGACGATGGTGAGTGTGACGACGTGCTGCTGCCGCGCCTTGTCGAGGGGCATGGTCAGGAGGAAGTCCTTGCGGTTTTCGAGTATCTGCATCTTCCATTTGCGCCCCCATTCCTGGAACACGTTCTCGCAGACCACGGGCTGTGCTCCGTCGACGCTCACGGCAAAGCGGTTGCTCTTGTCGGTGGCCACGGGCCACAGGGGCACCACGGCGATGCACAGCCTGACGGAGTCGGCGCCCTGCGGTATGGTGTGCTGCGGCAAGCCGATGTCTATGCTGCCCCTGGCCTGGCTGTCGAGAGGCTGTCCGAGCTGCAGCGCCTTCCAGTCGGTGCCTATGCCCTCGAGCAGACGGAAGGGTGCCTGGGGCGCCAATGCGGTGAGGTCTGCCTTGAAGTGCAGCTCGGTGTGGCGCTGGTGGTCGGGCAGCCGGTACTTGTCGGTGGGTGCGTCGGTGAGCTGGGGCATCTGGTGGTAGAGTGCCGTATAGCCGGGGGGCACCTCGGAGATGATCTGGTCCCACTTGCCGTCGAGCAGTCGGTGGAAGCGGTCGATGAGGCGGCTTATCTGGCTGTTGGCCTCCTGTGACAGTCGGGCGAAGGTGCCGCTGCCCGTCTCGTGGTTGGCCTGGGCATAGAGGAACTTGCGGTTCATCTGGCAGGCGGAGTGCACGGCATAGCCCAGCATCTCGAAGAGGGCAGGGCGCAGTGCCTCGCCGACGCTGTGCTCTATCTCGTCGTAGGCGTGGCAGATGGTCTGGTAGTCGAAGAGACGCTGCTGTGCCGTGCCGTCGGCGAAGGAGAAGTCGGTGTCGTAGAGTCGGCAGTAGTCGGGCGTGTCCCACTCCAGCTCGTAGCCCATGAACTCGGGCTTGCGGTCCCAGGCCAGGCGGTAGTAGTGGTCGAGGATGGTCTGGAATGTCTTCCTGTGCTGCTGTCCGAAGAGCCGGGCGAGCCAGCGGGCCTGGTAGCTGTTGGCATTGTCGTAGGTGAAGGCGTGGAAGTCGTAGGCCATGTCCATAAACATCTGCGTCTCTATCTCCATGGGCTTGATGTCGCCCACGTTGAGCAGCCAGTAGCGGTCGGCGCCGGCGGTATAGGCCTTGAGCAGCTCCTCATACATGAGCATGGGCGGCGTGGTGGCCAGCCAGAGGTTGTCGTGGGGCACACCGCAGTAGCTCAGGTGGTAGTAGACGCCGCTGCCTCCGCTGCGCCGGCGCTCCTGTGGGTTGCTCACGCGCTTCATGTAGCCGTAGTTGTCGTCGGGCCACACGAGGGTGATGTCGTCGGGCACGCGCAGTCCGGCGTCGTAGATGTCGAGCGTCTCTTTGTAGGGCACGAATATCTGCGGTATCTGTCCGGCCTTCGCTTTCTTGTGGGTGGTGAGGATGTGCCGCTGTCGGTCAAAGACCTTCTCCAGGGTGCGTGCACGGTCCCTGGGGTCGGTGCTGCCCTTCATGGCCTCGTCGTGCAGTCCGCGCATGCCCATGGTGTAGATGTTGTCGTATTGTGCCGTCTGCCGTATGCGGTCGTCCAGCTTGCGGAGGATGGTGGTGCTGTTGGTCTCGTAGTTCCACTCGCCGTCGCGCTCCTTGTCCCACTCCGATGGTGCGGCGTTGTTGAAGAGCAGTGGCTCGCAGTGGCTGGTGGTGATCATGATGCCCCACTTATGGGCCATCAGCTGGCTCTCGGGGTGGCTGTAGAAGGCGCCGGTGCAGGAGTGCATGGCCGGCGCCAGCATGTTGCCGCGGAGGCGGAGGATGAGCTCGCACACGCGGTCGTAGGTCTTCGGGCCTATGTCGCCCAGCGCCTGCTCGTAGGTCTGTGCTGCCCAGGTCTTCAGCCCCCAGTCCTCGTCGTTGATGAAGATACCGCGATACTTCACGGTGGGCGATGCGCTCACGTAGTTCTCGCTGTAGTCGAAGGCCCTCTTGTTGCTCTTGTCGGCGGGCACGTCGGCAAACCAGTACCACGGACTGACGCCTATGCCTTCGCTCACGTGCAGCACGCCGTAGGCCAGTCCGCGCGGGTCGGAGCCGGTGATGACGAGGTCGGAGCCCCGTGTGTCGATGGCATAGCGCTCCCATGTGCCGCGCAGCTCGCGGTGGCGCCCGGTGTGGGCCGCGGTGCCCAGGAGCACGCAGGGACCCTTGCCCCGGCGGGTGGCTACCTGCGGGCGCACGCCGCAGACGCGCTCGATGTCGTCGGCCAGCACGGTGGCCATCTGCTGCACCAGCGGGGCGTCGCCGGGAGAATGGACAATGGTAGACCGGGTCAGGTCAATCGCTGTCAGGCTGCACCATGCGCACAGCGCCAGGAGTAGGGTGGTGAGTCTTCTCATGTCGTTCTTGTCTTTTTCCTACAGGTTATAGAGCAGCCAGCCCATGTAGGCCATGAAGATGGCCACGAGCACGGCCCCCTCCCATCGTGCCACGGTGTATTTGGTGAAGGAGAAGGCCCACACGAGCAGTATGCTCACCATCATCACCGTGAGGTCTATGGGCGTGATGCCCTCTATCTGCAGCGGACTGATGGTGGCCGTGAGGCCGAGGATGAGCAGGATGTTGAACACGTTGGAGCCGATGACGTTGCCTATGGCGATGGCCGACTGGCCCTTTCTTGCTGCCACGACGCTGGTGGCCAGCTCGGGCAGCGAGGTGCCGCCGGCCACGATGGTCAGTCCGATGACGCCCTCGCTCACGCTGAGCTCACGTGCCACGGCGGTGGCCGACTCTACGAAGAGGTTGCTGCCGGCAATGAGTCCTGCCAGTCCGAGCACCACGCGCAGCATGCTCACCCACGGGTTGGCTGCCGCTGTGGCTGTCGCCGTGCCGTCGGCTCCGGCGCTGCTGCCCTTGAGGGCCGTGCGGAAGGTGTAGGCCATGAAGGCGGCAAAGCCCGCGAGCAGCAGCAGGCCGTCGGTGCGGCTCAGGCTGCGGGCGCCTGCCGACGCCGTCAGCAGCGTGTCGCAGGCGAGCACCAGCAGCAGCAGCGAGGCTCCCACGGCAAAGGGCAGGTCTTTCTTCACCGTCGAGGGAGCGATGACCATGGGACAGGTCATCGCGGCACAGCCCACGATGAGCAGCGCGTTGAACGTGTTGCTGCCCACCACGTTGCCTATGGCCATGTCGGGCGTGCCCTTCAGGGCCGACACAAGGCTGACAAACAGCTCGGGCGCCGACGTGCCGGCGGCCACGATGGTCAGGCCGATGACGATTTCGGGGATGCGCATGCGACGTGCCAGCGCCGAGGCACCCTCTGTCAGGCTGTCGGCACCCCAGAGCACGAGGGCCACGCCTGCGACGATGAAAAGGAAATGGAGTAGCATGTGTCTTGATTGACTGTCTTTTTTCGTTAGTGGGTGCAAAGATAATCATTTTGGGGCGAACAGACGTGCACAGGCGCTATAAAAAATGTTTATTTCTTTCTCGTTCGGGAAAATAGTTGTACCTTTGCACCTGCTATATGACAGAACAGCAAGAATTAAGGTGGGTTCTATTAATTCGCTTTGGCAGATTTTTGAGCTATTTTTGCTTTCAGTCTGTAAGTCGAAGAGAGAGTGTAGCGGGCTACACGACCGATAACAAAAAGAGCCAGAAAGATGACAAAAGGTTAAAAACCCATCAATGTCAAACTAAACCGTGGGAATTAATAGAACCCACCTTAAAACAGAATATAAAAAACAAAGAAAGACTTATGGCACAACAAGAAGATGTATTCAAGAAAATCGTGAGCCACTGCAAAGAGTACGGCTACGTGTTCCCCTCGAGCGAGATCTACGACGGTCTGGGCGCCGTCTACGACTACGGACAGATGGGCGTGGAACTGAAGAACAACATTAAGCAGTACTGGTGGAAGGCCATGACCATGCTGCACGAGAACATCGTGGGCATCGACTCGGCCATCTTCATGCACCCCACCATCTGGAAGGCCAGCGGCCACGTGGACGCGTTCAACGACCCGCTCATCGACAACCGCGACAGCAAGAAGCGCTACCGCGCCGACGTGCTCATCGAGGACGAGATCGCCAAGATCGAGGAGAAGATGA
>CAJOHP010000102.1 GCA_905234355.1 uncultured Prevotella sp.
TGTTTCGGCCTCAGCCGGAGCCATCTACAACCTCTCGGGGGCTGTACTCCAGAAAACTGTTATCCAGCAGGGGCACATCAGTCTCCATAATCTACAGAAGGGAGTTTATGCTGTTCAGATAGGTACATTAGGGTCTACTCTCATCAGACTATAATATCTATGGACAGCCAGCGGCATTGACGACGCTGTCAACGACCCTGCGCGTAAGGTTTGGAAGGTGACAAACCTCATAGGCACGCATCTGAGCTACCGCAAATGGAAACGCGACTACAACAGCAAGTGGAACGGCATCGTGGGCGGCGTCACCCTGCAGCCAGCCTTCTTCAGGAAGCTGCGCCTCATCGGCGAATACGACGGCTACGGCGTCAACGTGGGGGCCGACTGCGAGCTCTTCCGCTACCTGCTCGTGCAGGCATCGCTGCAGCAGCTGAAGTATCCCTCGGCAGGACTGTCGCTGCGCATCGGACTGCTCTGACACCTGACACACAACGCAACGATATGTTATATCAAATAAAAAGACATGGACACCAGTAAGAAAGTGCTCTTGGGACTCAGCGCCGGCGAGCTGAAGGAAGTGGCCCGCTCGCTCGGCATGCCTGCCTTTGCCGGCCGGCAGATAGCGCAGTGGCTCTATGACAAGCATGTGCAGCACATCGACGAGATGACCAACCTCTCGCTGCGCCACCGCGAGCTGCTCGCCGCCCACTACTGCATAGGCGCCATGGCGCCTGCCGACTGCCTGCGCTCGCAGGACGGCACGGTGAAGTATCTCTTCCCCGTGCGGTGCAGCGACGCCGCCGCCGCCCCTACGCGCATGGTCGAGACCGTGTTCATACCCGACGACGACAGGGCCACGCTGTGTGTGTCGTGCCAGGTGGGCTGCAAGATGAACTGCCTCTTCTGCCAGACCGGCAAGCAGGGGTGGGAGGGCAACCTCACCGCCGCCGACATACTCAACCAGATATACTCACTGCCCGAGCGCGAACGCATCACCAACGTGGTCTTCATGGGGCAGGGCGAGCCCATGGACAATCTCGACGCCGTACTGCAGGCCACCTCGCTGCTCACCGCTGCCGACGGCTATGCCTGGAGCCCCAAGCGCATCACCGTGAGCAGTGTGGGACTGCGCGACAAGCTGCGCCGCTTCCTCGACGAGAGCCAGTGCCATGTGGCCATATCCATGCACTCGCCGCTGCACGAGCAGCGACAGGCACTCATGCCGGCCGAGCGCGCCATGACCATTGCCGACACCGTGGACCTGCTGCGCCACTACGACTTCACCCACCAGCGCCGCTGCTCCTTCGAGTACATCTGCTTCGGCGGACTCAACGACTCGCTCACCCACGCCCGCCAGATTGTGAAACTCGTGGAGGGACTGGAGTGCCGCGTCAACCTGATACGTTTCCACCCCATACCCGGTGTCGACCTGCCCGGTGCCGACGAGCAGCGCATGACCGTGTTGCGCGACTACCTCACCGCCCACGGCGTCTTCACCACCATACGTGCCAGCCGCGGACAAGACATCTATGCCGCCTGCGGACTGCTGACCACCGCCAAGAAGCATGCACAAGCCACGCACTAAGCACCTCATGGCCGTCGGCGTGCTGGCCTGCCTCGCCGCAGCCTGCACCGACGTGTCGCCGCTGCAGCCCAGCAGCGGGGGCCGCCCCTACGAGCTGCTCGTCACGGGCAGCGACAGCACCGCCGTGGCACTCGTGGCCGAGGGCATGCGCGCCTTCGTCGTCGACGGGCTGCCACAGGCAGAGCCGGCCTTCGACGTGAACACCATCGTGGCGCCCGGCCTCGGACAGGCCACACGCTACGCCCGCAACATCGTCGTGGTGTCGCTCGTGAGCGACTCGCTGCTCAAGCCCAGCATCACCTATGAGCGCGACGCCTATGCCCGCCCGCAGCTCATCCTGCACGTCAGGGCCGCCTCGGCAGGGCAGCTGCGCGACAGCACGGCCGACTACCTGCGCACGCTCAGCTATCAGTTCGGCCGACACGAGCTGCTCTGCGGCGTGGCACAGCTCAGGAAGCACCACAACGAGCAGGCGGCACGCATGGCCGACTCGGCCTTTGCCCTGCGCCTGTGGGTGCCCGACGAGCTGAACAAGACGAAGTGCGGGCGCGACTTCCTGTGGTGGGCGTGCGAGACGGGCGACGTGGTACAGAGCATCTGCGTCTACCGCTACGCCTCAGCCACGCTCACGGCCGCACAGGCACTGCGCAAGCGCGACAGCATCATGAGGCAGAACATCCCGGGCGAGCAGCCAGGCATGTATATGCAGACCAACCGGCGCAGTGTCAGAGGGCGCGTCACACGGGACCTGCTCGAGCTGCGCGGACTCTGGGAGATGCGGGGCGACGCCATGGGCGGACCTTTCGTGAGCCACTCCTTCAGACAGGGCGACAGCATCGTGACTGTCGAGGCTTTTGTCTATGCACCGGCCAGGAGCAAGCGACACATCGTCAGGAGGCTCGAGTCCTCGCTCTACTCGGCGAAGGCTGCCAAAGACAGCTGAACCGGCAACCCCGTGCCCCCGCACCCCCGGAGATACCTCCGTATTATTTGATTATTATTTACCAACAAAATAAAGACATAAGAAAAGATGCAAGAACGTAAGATTCGCGTGGCTATCACGCAAGGAGATACCAATGGCATCGGCTACGAGGTCATTCTCAAGACATTTCTCGAGCCCGACATCCTCGAGCTCTTCACCCCCATTGTCTATGGCTCGCCCAAGGCTGCGGCCTACCATGCCAAGGCTTTAGGCATAGAGCTGCCCTTCAACGTCATCGCCTCGGCCGACGAGGCTGTGGACAACCGCCTGAACCTGCTCAACTGCTTCGGCGAGGAGGAGATAAAAATAGACTTCGGCGTGGCCACACCCGAGGCAGGTGCTGCTGCCCAGCGGGCACTCGACCGGGCCATCGCCGACTACGCCTCTGGTGGTTACGACGTGCTCGTCACCGCGCCGGTGTGCAAGAACAGCATCGCCTCTTTCACCGGCCATGCCGACTATCTGTCGCAGCGCATCGCCGACGGCAAGCCCGTGCTCACCATCCTGCTCAGCGACGACCTGCGCGTGGCCCTAGTGACCAACAACGTGGCCATCAAGGACGTGGCCGAGGCCATCACCAAGCAGAAGATTGTGGAGAAGGCACAGCTGCTGCACCTCTCGCTGCGGCGCGACCTGCGGGTGAACAACCCGCGCATCGCCGTGCTTGCCCTCAACCCCCGCTGCGGCGAAGACGGCGTGCTGGGCAGTGAGGAGCAGGACATCATCGCTCCCGCCGTGGAGGAGCTGGCTGCTGCCGGCATTCAGGCGTTCGGACCCTACGCCGCCGACGACTTCTTCTCCTCGGCAGCCTACATGCGCTTTGATGCCGTGCTCGCCATGTATCACGACCAGGGACTGGCACCCTTCAAGAGCCTCACGCCGGGCGACGGCGTGCGCTATACCGCCGGACTGCCCCTCGTGCGCACGGCTCCTGCACACGGCATGCAGTACGACATTGCGGGGCAGGGCAAGGCCGACGAGTGCTCTTTCCGCCATGCCATCTTCAAGGCCATCGACGTCTGGCGCAACCGTCAGGACTACGACGAGCCCATGGGCAACCCGCTGCCGAAGCTCTATCACGAGAAGCGCGACGACAGCGAGCGGGTGCGGTTCAGCACGCCAAAGAAGGACCGCGAAGAGACCAAGGCGGAGTGACTGAGGTGTTACGCCGTAGGGGTGGCACAGCCATGTGGGAGGACTACGTCGGACAGGCATAAAAGCCCGTCCCTACAGCAGTCGGAACACTGTAGGGACGGGCTATGGTTACAACAAAACAGCACTGCCTGCTCGGGAGTGCGGGCGTCACTTGTTGATGATCTTCACGTCCATGCGGTTGAAGGGGAACATGTCGTCGCGCTCCTTGAGCGTCTGGTAGACCGTCTCGTTCATGTATCCGGCCACAGTCCAGTAGTCCTCGCTCTTGCACCACTGCCGCGTGGTGGCCACGACGCCGCTCTCGCCCAGCGAGGTGATGCCCGTCCAGGGTGCTGCCACCACGTCGCTCTCGGCAATGGGCGCCTTGATGATTTGCGGGCACTGCCGCTGTATGTCGGCTATGGCCGCCTTCACCTCGTCGAGGTCGGCACCATAGGCAAACTGGAAGTCGAGGTCTACGCGGCGGTAGGGCTCGGCTGTCACGTTCTTCATCGAGCTGGTCGAGAGGCCGCCGTTGGGGATGATGATGGTCTGTGCGTCGTTGGTGCGGATGATGGTGTTGAAGATCTGTATCTCCTTGACCTTGCCGCTGAAGCCTTGCGCCTCGATGAAGTCGCCCACGCGGAAGGGCTTGAACAGCAGGATCATCACGCCGCCGGCAAAGTTTTGCAGCGTGCCGCTCAGAGCCATGCCGATGGCCATGCCGGCCGAGGCGAAGAGTGCGATGAACGACGAGGTCTCGATGCCCAGGATGCTCACTACCACGATGAGCAGGAGCAACCACAGCACCACGCGCACGATGCTCGTGAGGAAGGTGTAGAGCGACTTCTCCACGTTGCTCTTCTCGAGCATCTTCGTGGCCAGCCTGATCACCCACTTGATGATGAAGCTGCCCACCAGATAGACGATGGCGGCCACGATGGCGTTCTTGCAGAAACTCACGGCCCACTGACCCAGCAATGCGTAGGTCTCGGGCGAAAACATTTTCTCTAACATAGTCTTTTCTTTCTTTTATATAGATATATATTCTTCAGCCGTTGTCCTCGACGGCAAAGGCGATGTGGGCTTCCGTGCAGCTCACACGCAGTACACTCTGGGCTCTCGCTCCATGTCCTCTCACTTGCTGCTGTCCTTCTGTCTGATCTCTACGCGGCGTATCTTGCCGCTGATGGTCTTGGGCAGCTCGTCGACAAACTCCACGATGCGTGGATACTTGTAGGGAGCCGTCTCACGCTTCACGTGTTGCTGCAGCTCCCTGACCAGGTCGTCGCCGGCGCGGTCTTTCCACTCCTTGCCCAGCACGACGGTGGCCTTGACCACCATGCCGCGTATGTCGTCGGGCACACCCGTGATGGCACACTCCACCACGGCGGGGTGGGTCATCAGGGCCGACTCCACCTCGAAGGGTCCTATGCGGTAGCCGCTGGACTTGATGACGTCGTCGATGCGGCCCTCAAACCAGTAGTAGCCGTCCTCGTCGCGCCAGGCCATGTCGCCAGTGTGGTAGAGCCCGTCGTGCCATGCCTCGTGTGTCTTCTCATCGTCGCGGTAGTACTCCTTGAAGAGACCGATGGGCTTGGGCCTTGACGAGTCGTCGGCGGCTGGCACTCTGATGACTATCTCGCCCTTCTCGCCGTCCTCGCACGAGGTGCCGTCGGGGCGCACCAGGTCTATGTCGTACTGCGCGTTGGGTATGCCCATCGAGCCGGGCTTGGGCTTCATCCAGGGGAAGGTGCCCAGCGTCATGGTCGTCTCGGTCTGTCCGAAGCCCTCCATCATCTGTATGCCCGAACGGCCGGTGCTCGCCGCCGTTTTCTCCTTGAACTTGTCGAAGACGGCGGGGTTGAGTGCCTCGCCGGCGGTGGTGCAGTACTCCAGGGCGGAGAGGTCGTAGCGCGACAGGTCTTCGCGTATCATGAAGCGGTAGATGGTGGGCGGGGCGCAGAAGCTTGTCACGCGGTATTTCTCCATCTGCCGCAGCAGCGTGTCGGCGTTGAACTTCTCGTGGTCGAAGACAAACACGGTGGCTCCCGCAAACCACTGTCCGTAGAACTTCCCCCAGACGGCCTTGCCCCATCCGGTATCGGCCACGGTGAGGTGTATGCTGCCGCGGTGCAGATTGTGCCAGAACACGCCGGTGGTGAGATGGCCCAGGGCGTAGAGGAAGTCGTGGGCCACCATCTTCGGCTCGCCCGAGGTGCCCGAGGTGAAGTACATGAGCATGGTGTCGCTGTTGTCGTTGACCACAGCCGGCCTGACGAACGGCGGTGCCTGCATCCACTCCGACAGGAAGTCGCGGAAGAGCCCCGTCTCCAGTCCCTCCTTCACAGGTAGGGACTGTGGGGTGGAACCTATGATTACTACGCTCTGCACCGTGGGGCTGTCGGCCAAGGCGGCCTGTATCTGGCTGACCACGTAGTCGTCGGCGACGCAGATGATGGACTTGATGCTTGCCCTGGTGTTGCGGTAGACGATGTCGTGCTTCGTGAGCATGTGTGTGGCGGGTATGACGATGGCTCCCAGCTTGTGCAGTGCGAGCATCACCACCCACCACTCGTAGCGGCGCTTGAGTATGAGCATGACGGGGTCGCCCTTGCCTATGCCGAGCGTCTGGAGGTAGCTCGCGGCCTGGTCGCTCTCGCGCTTGAGGTCGCTGAAGGTGGCACGGCGCTCCTCCCCCTGGTCGTTGGTCCAGAGCAGGGCAAGGCCGTCGGGCCACTCGTCGGCCCACCGGTCCATTACGTCGTAGGCAAAATTGAAATGGTCGGGCACGATAAACTCCAGGTGCTCGTTGTAGTCCTCTACAGACGTGAAGTGCGTCTGACGTAAAAATCTTTCTACCATAAAAGTGTGTTGAGTCTCTATTCTACTGTAAATGCTAAGAATCTCACGGCCTTGTCGCCCCGGGCGCGCATGCCGTGGGGCTTCGACGAGTCGAAGTAGATGGAGTCGCCCTCGCTCAGCGTGATGGTCTTGCCGTCTATCCAGAGGTCCATGCTGCCCTCTATCACCATGTTGAACTCCTGTCCCGGGTGGGTGTTCTTGTATATCTTCGTGGCCTCGGGCTTTGGCTCCACGGTGACGATGAAGACGTCGGCCTTGTGGCCCACGAATCCGCTCACGAGCGACTGGTACTTATATGCCTTGGTGCGCTCAATGCTGAGGCCCTTACCCTTGCGGGTGACACTGTAGGAGCGCATGTGGGGCACCTCGGCGAAGATGAGCTCGTCGGCCGACACACCGTATTTCTTGGCTATCTTCATCAGGTTGGAGATGGTGATGTCGGCCTCGCCGGCCTCTATCTGTTCATACTTCTCAAGGGCTATGCCGCAGGTGGCGGCCACTTCGGCGGCCGTCAGGTCGAGCGCATCGCGCAGGCCGCGAAGGCGCTCGCCTATCTGTTTCAGTTGTTCGTCCATATATATATAATAAGGTGTACGTTGGTGGCTGCCGGGTGGCAATCTGCGTGCAAAATTACTAATAGTCGCCGACACTGCCAACTTTTGCAGCATCTTTTTCCGCACTCCGATATTTTTTTAGTGTAAAAATGCTAATTCTTGCACGATTATGAAGAATTATTTGTAATTTTGCAGTCGGCTTTACGGTTAAATCGTAAGTAAACCGTACAAAAAAGAATTAAGGCGTAACATGCCTCCCAATACCATAAACCATCAAACGATATGCAACTGACAGATACCTTCCAGCGCGTGAAGCAGGCCAGCCGGGCGCTGGCCCGCCTGAGCGACAGCCAGCGCAGCGACGTGCTCATGGCCCTGAGCGACGCCATCCGCGCCGGCAAGGACAGCCTGCTCGAAGCCAATGCACGCGACCTCGCCCGCATGGACCCCTCCCATCCGCTCTACGACCGCCTGCAGCTCACTCCCGCACGTCTCGACGCCATAGCGTCCGACATGCGCCACGTGGCCCTGCTGCCCTCGCCCCTCGGCATGGTCTTCGACCGCCGCACACTGCCCAACGGCCTGCGGCTGCACCGCGTCACGGTGCCCTTCGGCGTCATCGGCGTGGTCTATGAGGCACGTCCCAACGTCACCTACGACGTGTTCTCACTCTGCCTCAAGAGCGGCAATGCCTGCGTGCTCAAGGGCGGCAAGGATGCCGACGAGAGCAACCGCGCCGCCCTGACCCTCATCCACGAGGTGCTGCGGCAGAAGGGCGTCAGTCCCGACGTCGTGGCCCTGCTGCCCGCCACCCACGAGGCCACGGGCGAGATGCTCGGCGCCGTGGGCTACATCGACGTGTGCATACCGCGGGGCGGACGCCGTCTGATCGACTTCGTGCGCGACAATGCCCGTGTGCCCGTCATCGAGACCGGTGCCGGCGTGGTCAACACCTACTTCGACCTCGACGGCGACCTCGACATGGGGCGGGCCATCGTGACCAATGCCAAGACGCGACGCGTCTCGGTGTGCAACGCCCTCGACTGTCTCATCATACACCGAGAGCGCATCTGGTCGCTGCCTGCACTATGCGAGCAACTGGCCGAAAAGCACGTGACCATCTATGCCGACGACGAAGCATACAAGGTGCTGGCGCCTTTCTACCCCCATCTGGAGCACGCCACGCCCGACGCCTTCGGCACTGAGTTCATGGACTACAAAATGGCGGTGAAGACCGTGGGCTCGCTCGACGAGGCCCTGCAGCACATCGCCCGCTACGGCTCAGGACACAGCGAGGCCATCATCACCCGCGACGAGCAGGCTGCACGCCGGTTTCAGAGCGAGGTCGACGCGCCCACATCGTTTACCGACGGGGCACAGTTCGGACTGGGAGCCGAGATAGGCATCTCCACACAGAAGCTCGGACCACGCGGACCCATGGGCCTGCGCGAGATGACCACCTACAAGTGGATCATCGAGGGCGAAGGACAGACCAGGCCATGAGAACCCGCACCCACCACATCACATCACCATTACCCACCGCATCAACCATGAAAATGACCAGCCATCGGGTCCTCCACCTGACCATCCCCGTGCCGGCGCTGCTGCTGGCCGCCCTCCTCCTCCTCGCGGCGGCCTGCACCCGTCAGGACGGCGAGAGCAAAGACGACTTCTACACCGCCCTGAGCGACCGCATACAGGAGACCGGCGCCACCCATCCCGACGACAACTTCGACTTTATCGACAGCCTGGAGCGAGAGAAGGTCGTGCCACCTTGCGTGGCCGACTACTTCCGAGCCAACGCCCACTATCCGCTGCAGCAGTATCGCGCCGTGGAGTTCTACAGCAAGAAGGCACTCAGCGACGGCAGCCTGCACCACGAGTGGCCCAGTGCCTACTACATCTGCAGCCGCAACCTGGCCAACAACCTGCAGGCCAAGGGCGACCACGAGGGCGCACTGACCTATGCTATGGCCGCCTACGAGAAGGCACAGGACGACCCACTGCCCGACGCCAAGCTCAATGCGCCGGGACTGCTACTCTTCATCTCCATCAGCCAGTACGCGCTGGGCAAGACCGCCGAGAGCGAGCTGCACGTGGAGCAGGCCTACCGGCAGTCGCTGGAGTACACACAGGTGGACACCAGCTTCAACGCCTACTACCACTTTGTGGTCAACACGCTGAGCGTGCTCACCACGATGGGCAGCAACTACACCGCAGAGCAGGCACAGCGCTGGATAAGCCGTGCCGAGGAGGCTGCTGCAATGCTCGAGCGCGTGGCCGACAGGGAAGAGGTGTCGCAGATGGACCGCGAGCTGACACACACCACGGCCGCCATCATAAGCTACAGCAAGGCACGCGTGCTGGCACTGATAGGACGGCAGCAGCAGGCCGACGAGGCCTTCCGGGACTTTATGGCCACCAGCTATGCACAGACACCCAACGGCATCGTCAGCCAATACAACTACTACTACGCTGCGGAGAAGTGGCCCGAGGCCATGGCACTCATGCCGCAGGTGGACAGCATCAAGGCACGCCGCGGACATCTGCTCACGCTGGAGAACCTCAAGACGCTGCACTCGCAGTACACCATCTACCAGCAGGCCGGACGGCACGACAAAGCCGTCGAGACAGCACGCTATCTCATAGAAAATATAGACACCGTGGTGCGACGACAGCACCAGTCGGTGGCCGACGAGCTCGCCGTCATCTTCGAGACACGCCAGCAGGACCGCAAGATAGCCGAGCAGCAGCTCGTCATCAGCCATCAGCGCATGCTCGCCTTCGCCATCGTCATGCTGCTCTGTGTGCTCTTCTTCGTCTTATTCACATTGCACAACCGCAAGGCAGCCAAGAAGGCGCTGCGCGAGAACAAGAAACTGCAGAAGGCCTACCAGAAGCTGACCGAGGCCAACGAGCGCGCCGAGGTCTCGTCGAAGATGAAGACGGCCTTCATCCAGCAGATTTCCCACGAGATACGCACACCGCTCAACATCCTCAGCGGCTTTGCACAGATTGTCACCGCCGACTACCGACTCGACGACGCCACACGAAAGGATGCCAGCATGCGCATCATGGAGAACACCAAGCGCATCACCGAGGTGGTCAACCAGATGCTCGAGCTGAGCGAGGCCAGCACCGAGACGGCCGTGGAGAACCTGACCGACATGCCGCTCGCCGACATCCTGCACAAGGCCATCGACGAGACGCAGATAGAGCATGCGCCCAACGTCAGCTTTAGGCTCGACGCCGACGAGACGACGAAGGCCACCCTGCTACACACCCACCAGCGGCGTGCCGCACGCGCACTGAGCCTGCTGCTCGACAATGCGCGCAAGTTTACGCCCAAGGGCGAGGTGACGCTCACGGCAACCCCCACGCCCGACGGACGGATGATGGCCATCGCCGTAGAGGACACCGGCATCGGCGTGTCCCAGAAGGAGGCAGAACACATCTTCGAGGAGTTTGTACAACTCGACGAATATTCTGAGGGCACCGGCATCGGACTCACCGTAGCACGCTCCTTCGCCCGACGGCTGGGCGGCGACGTCGTGCTCGACACCGCCCACACCCCCGGTGCCCGATTCATACTCACACTCCCTATCACTAAAAAAGAAAAAGCATGAGAACATTTATCAACGCAGCCGACCTCGGCCCCCTAGACAAGGCACTGGCCGAGGCATTCGACATCAAGCAAGACCGCTACAAATATCAGCATCTGGGACGCAACAAGACCCTGATGATGATCTTCTTCAACAACTCGCTGCGCACCCGCCTCTCCACGCAGAAGGCCGCCATGAACCTGGGCATGAACGTCATCGTGCTCGACGTCAATGCTGGCGCATGGAAGCTCGAGACCGAGCGCGGCGTGGTCATGGACGGCGACAAGTCGGAGCACCTGCTCGAGGCCATACCCGTCATGGGGTGCTACTGCGACATCATAGGCGTGCGCTCCTTCGCCGGGCTCTCCGACCGCGACTACGACTATGCCGAGACCGTGCTGCAGCAGTTCATAC
>CAJOHP010000103.1 GCA_905234355.1 uncultured Prevotella sp.
GACTTACAGGATGAAACAAAAAGAGCCAGAAAGATGACAAAAGGTTAAAAACCCATCAATGTCAAACTAAACCGTGGGAATTAATAGAACCCACCTTAACAAACAAAAGAGCGATGACGCAAACCATAAAGCTATTCAATTGGCACAAGACAGACTACACCGACAAAGAGGTGGTGACAGCGCTACAGCAGCACGACCGCAAGATGGAAGAATGGTTCTACCGGAAGGCCCGCCGATACTTCGACGACCACTTCCGCGACGTGTTCTTCGACCAAGACAGCCGGCAGGAAATCTTCCAAAACACCTTCCTCAAGCTGTGGATGGAGATAGACAACGGCCGCATCAGCGTGATGGAAGACTGCGTATGCCGACAGCAGCAAGACGGCACACGCAGGAAGATGACATGCCAGCTGACCACCTTTCTCATGGCTTTTGCCCGCACGGAATACCGCGAAATGGTGCGCAGCCTGCGCGAAGACCCCTACGCCGAGATTGCCGACAGCCTACAACAGACCGACATGATGACTGCCACGCCTGACGAAGAGGACCCGGAAGAGATGAAGAGCCGTATTGTGGACGACTGCATCAGCCAGCTGCCACCACGCTGCGCCGAGATTCTCACCTTGTTCTATTATAAAGGCATGAGCCTCGACGAAATCCTGGAGGCACGCAAGGAAAAGAACACGAGCAAGAACGGGCTGAAGACGGCGAAGAACAAGTGTATGAACACGCTCAAGGGACACATCGGCACCGCCTTTGAGCGCCACGGGCTGAGGGCGTGAGAAAAAAATGCGGCACGCGTGGGTTACAACCCGGCAACGACAGCCTTTAAGGAGTATAAAGGAACAAACAAAACGCGAAGAGACATGAACGAAGAACGCTACAACAAGACCGAGGCCAACGCGCTGACACAGCGCATTGCCGACCGCTTGGGTGCCCGCCAGCAGAAGCTGGACCTGATGGAACAGTGGCAGAGGCAAGAGGGCCACACCGCCCGCATGCGCCGCATATACATAGCAACAGCGGTAGCCGCAAGCCTTGCAGCACTGATGATAGTAGTGCCTATATGGAGACAGAACGCCACATCGCCCCTCGACGAGCTGGGTATAGAGCGCCCACAGCTGACCGAGTACCGCAGCGCCGAGAGCGTGGCGGCCGAGATAGATCGGCTGATAGACGAAGAGAACTATGAGCTGGCTCTGAGAAAGACCCAGAAAGCACTGAAGGGCTCCGACCTCACACTCGACGAGCTGACCTACGTGCCCGAGCTGTGGGACGACCAAGAGGAGGCGCAATATGAGGAGGCTGCCGAACTTGCCCACAACAGCGACCTGCGCTGGACCTACATCTACCTGCTCCTGAAGACGGGCGACAACAAGAGCGCCAAGAAGGAACTGAAGAAGTACCTGAAACACCCCGAATACTGCGAGCACGAGCAGGAGGCACGCGAGCTGCTGAAAAGGCTCGACTGAAAAAAAACAGCAGGACGAGGGTTACTTCTCAAAAACAACTTGCTTTAATAGACAAATAAACAACAAAACAATATTAACTCTTAAAAAAACAACGATTATGAAAAAGATGTTTTCCTTGCTGGTCGTAGCCCTGATGGCTGCCACCGCAACCTTCGCACAGAGTGCAGCAGAACTGGCCAAGCAGCAGGCCGAACTGAGAGCCATCCACATGAAGATGCTGAACGCCAAACCCACCAAGGCCGCCAAGAAGCAGGCCAAGGAGCTGAAGAAAGAGGGATGGACGGTGCCTGCCGGCGAAGCCACCATCGAGCAGCAGATCACCCGCAGCCAGCTCTACGGCGAGGAGTATATCAATGACGAGGAGGGCAACGCCACGAAGCGCTTCATCATGCAGACCGCCGTGCAGACGGGCGGCACCTACAACGCAGCCTACGCCGCTGCACGCTCCAGCGCACAGGTGGAGCTGGCTGCACTGCTGAAGACGCAGATAGCCGCCGCCATGCAGTCGAAGCTCGACAACGCGCAGTCGTCGGCCATCTCGGCTACCACCATTGACAAGTTCAACCAGCGCTCACGCGCCATCGTCGACGAGGCACTCACCAACGCCATCAGCGTGCTCACGATCTACCGCCGGCTGCAGAACAACAACTTTGAGGTGCAGGTGCGCCTGGCCTTCGACAAGCGCGAGCTGCAGGCACGACTAAAGCGCAACCTCCAGCGCGAGCTCGAGCAGGAGGGCGACCAGCTCGACTCCACAGTACAAGATGTCATCTGCACCAAGTTCTGAGTCCTCGACTAAGGACTTTAAACAACAAACTTTGCTACGGACAGGCATAAAGCCAGTCCCTACAGACACAGACTACAGACTGTAGGCCAGACAGGCATAAAGTCAGTCCCTACAGCCTTACACTACAGACCTCAGACTTTAGACCTCAGACTTTAAACATGAGAAAACAATTCTTCCTTCTGGGCATGCTACTCTGGGTAGCCGGAGTGCATGCCCAGAATCCTCAGAAGAGCAAACTGCAGGACAGCTTCGACGCTTTTCGCAAAGGCTTGCATGAGGATTTCGACAACTTCCGACAGCAGTGCATGCAGGAGTATGCACAGTTTGTGAGAAACCCCTGGGTGGAGTTCGACCACGTGAAGCCCGTGCCACTGCCCAAGGTGCAGCCCGTGCCCCCCGTGGTGGTGCCCGAAGAGGACACGCGCCCACCCATAGAAGACCGGCCCATCGTGATAGAGGAGCTCGTCAGGCCTAAGCCCGTGGAGCCGCAGCCGCAGCCTGTGGAGCCTATCGAAGAGGTGCCAGTGGTGCAGCCCAAGACCCTCGCCTTCACCTTCTTCGGCACACAGGGACGCGTGAGGTTCGACACCGCGGACAGGGTCGCCCTGCACACCACTGCGGCCGACAACGTGGCCGACGCACTTGCACTCTTCACCCCCGAGGCCTACGACAACATGCTCTACGACTGCCTACAGCTGCGTGCCAACCTCCAGCTGAGCGACTGGGCCTACCTGCAGATGCTCAAGACGCTGAGTGAGACCGCTGCCGGCAAGGGCACCAACGACGCCACACTGCTCCTGGCATGGCTCTTCATGCAGTCGGGATATCAGATGCGACTGGCCACCGACAACCAGCGGCTCTACATGCTCTACGCCACACGACACACCATCTACGGCCAGATGTCGTACACCATCGACAACACCTGCTACTACGGTGTGGAGACGCTGCCTTCACGGCTCTTCATCTGCAAGGCTGCCTTCCCACACGAGCGGGCCCTCTCGCTGCTCGTCGGCACACAGCAGCGCTTTGCCGACAACGCCGGGACCCGACGCACCATCACGTCGAAGCGTTACTCCGACATCAGCATGCAAGTCAGTGTAAACAAGAATCTTATGGATTTCTACTCTTCCTACCCCACGTCGATGACCGACGGCAACATGATGACACGCTGGGCCATGTATGCCAACACGCCGATGGACGCAGCAGTGGCCCGGCAGGTCTACCCCACCCTACGGCAGAAGCTGAGCGGCCTGTCGCAGCTGGAGGCCGTGGAGCGCCTGCTGAACATGGTGCAGACGGGCTTCGAATATGAATACGACGACAAGGTGTGGGGCGGCGACCGTGCGTTCTTCGCCGAGGAGAGCCTCTACTACCCCTACTGCGACTGCGAAGACCGCTCCATCCTGCTCACCCGGCTGGTGCGCGACCTGCTCGGACTGAAGTGCCTGCTCATCTACTATCCGGGCCATCTGGCAGCGGCAGTAGCCTTCACCGAAGGCAACGTGGCTGGAGACTACCTCACGGTCGACGGGCGCCGCTACGTGGTGACCGACGGCACCTACATCGGAGCACCTGTAGGCAGAACCATGCCCGGTATGGACAACAAGACGGCCAAGGTCATCGTGCTGGAGTGATCCTCACGCCTTGCCGTCCTGTGCCTGCGGCTGTTTCTCCTTCTTGGCCAGCATGATGACGCGGAAGGCAAAGTCGGTGGTCCACTTCTGGGAGAAGCCTAAACGCTTGTTGAGCTCGCGCACCGAGACGATGGTTTTCAGAATACTCGGGTCGCTGTAGTCGTTCTTGTTGAAGATGTCGCTCACGGTCTTCTCCGTCATCGTGCGCAAGGCACCACGGAACATGCTTGGCACACGCATCTTGAACTTCATCAGGTTGCCCATGAGCATCATCAGCTCCTGCACATAGCTCTGAAACTGCAGCAGGTAGGACTGCACGTCCTGCAGCTTCTTGCAGCGCCGGCCAATGCTCTGGTCTATCTCCTTGAAGAACATATCGTCCATCTCATACATCTCCTTGATCATCTTCTTGCAGCGCGCCTTCTCGCCCAGCCCCAGACGGCCGCCCTGGGTGGGCACACGCAGCGTGGTCTTGAACACACGCAGGTCGGGCAACGCTGCCAGGTTGGTGATGTGCAGCTCCGAGGCAATGACAGCCTGGAAATAGACACGGATGAGCGTCATGAAGTCCTCCATGCCTCCGGCTGGTTGCTCGTCTTTTTTCTTGAATATACGATCTAATAAATTCATAGCCTTTTGGGGATAATCAGTCTGTAGCTTTATAAAAACGGTGCAAAATTACACTTTTTTTCCGACATAGCGTGTTTTTTTTCAGCAAAAAAACATTATGACAAAAAAAATGTGTAACTTTGCACCCCATTACCGACAATTGTCTTAACATGAAAGGAATCGTATTAGCAGGGGGCAGCGGCACGCGCCTCTACCCTATCACCAAGGGCATCAGCAAGCAGCTCATACCCATCTTCGACAAGCCGATGATATACTACCCCATCTCGGCACTCATGCTGGCTGGCATACGTGAGATACTCATCATCTCTACGCCCCACGACCTGCCTGGCTTCCGCCGGCTCCTCGGCGACGGCAGCGACATCGGCGTGCGCTTTGAGTATGCCGAGCAGCCCTCGCCCGACGGACTGGCACAGGCCTTCATCATCGGCGAGCAGTTCATAGGCAACGACTGCGCCTGCCTCGTGCTGGGCGACAACATATTCTACGGTTCTGGATTCAGCGCACTGCTGCGACAGAGCGTAGAGAATGCCGAGAAACACGGGCTGGCCACCGTCTTCGGCTACTGGGTCAACGACCCTGAGCGCTACGGCGTGGCCGAGTTCGACAGCCAGGGCAACTGCCTGAGCATCGAGGAGAAACCGGCACAGCCCAAGTCTAACTACGCCGTGGTGGGACTCTATTTCTACCCCAACAGCGTAGTAGGTATAGCCAAGAGCATCAAGCCCAGCCCACGCGGCGAACTGGAAATCACCACCGTCAACCAGGAATATCTGGCACAGCAACGGCTGAAGGTACAGACGCTGCAGCGCGGATTTGCATGGCTCGACACGGGCACCCACGACTCCCTGGCAGAGGCCTCCACATTCATCGAGGTCATCGAGAAGCGGCAGGGACTGAAGGTGGCATGCCTTGAGGAGATAGCATACAAGAGGGGGTGGATAGACAGCAAGCAGCTGCGCAAGCTGGCACAACCCATGCTCAAGAATGGATACGGACAGTATCTCATGCAACTGGCCGACGACTAAGTCCACACACACCACATGAGGATATTATAGCAAAAACAATAAAGCACACATAAAAAACATATGGAAGAAAACAAAAAACTGGAAGCAGCAGACAGTCTGGAACCCATCACTGCCGAAGAGGAGTCGTCGTTCGACCTCAGAACCATCTACACCCTCGTGGTGCTCAACTGGCAGTGGTTCGCCCTCTCTATCATCATCTTCCTCTCAGCTGCACTGCTCTACCTGCGCTATGCCGACCCCGTGTACTCCATCTCCGCCAAGATGCTCATCAAGGAAGAGGAGAACAAGAACTACCGCTCCATCAGAAACATTCAGGACCTGAGCACCGTCTCGACGTCGGAAGGCGTGGAGAACGAGATTGTCATCCTCAAGTCGCGCACACTCGCCATGGAGGCCGTCAGAGACCTGAAGCTCTACGTGGAATACCGCTCTGAAGGCAAGGTGAAGAAGGTGCTGATGTATAAGGACCTGCCCATCACCGCCGACCTCGACTCGGCCCACCTTATGGACAACCTCGTGACCATCGAGATGAAGCTCACACGCAATGACGACCGCTACCACGTGGAAGGCGTCAGCGAGGGATTCAAGGGCGACTTCAGCCGATTCCCCGTCAGGGTGAAGACCACGGCTGGCATGGTCACCCTCAGACAGTCGCCGGGCAAAGAGATGGCCGACGGGGCCACCATACACATAAAAATCAGCCCGCTGCGCCTTGTGGCTGCACAATACATGAGCGCCACACAGGTGGACCCCTTCTCCAAGGTCACTTCTATAGCCAGCATCACCCTGCGTGACAAAAACCCGCTCAGGGGCATTGACTACCTGCGGCAGCTGGCAGTGTGCTACAACAGACAGGCCAACGCCGACAAGAACGAGATAGCCATGAAGACCGAGGCCTTCATCAACACCCGACTGGAGAAAATCAACGCCGAGCTGGGTGCCACCGAGGGTGAGATAGAGACCTACAAACGCGAGAACCGCATGGTGCAGCAGAGCCAGGATGCCAGCTACTCTATGACGCAGGCATACATGACGGAGCAGAAGCTGCGCGACGCCGAGACACAGATGCAGCTCGTGGAGTATCTGCGCGAGTTTGTACTCGACCCCAACAACCGCTACAAGATTATCCCCTCCAACATCGGTCTGACCGATGCCATCTCCACATCGTTTATTGCCACCTACAACCAGAACGTGCAGGAGCGCAACCGTCTGCTGCTCACCGCCTCGGAGAACTCGCCGCAGGTGAAGCAGCTCACGCAGACACTTGACCAGCTGGAAGGCAGCATACACGATGCTCTGGCCCAGGCACGCCGCTCGGCACAGATACAGCGACAGTCGCTCGAGCAGCAGTACAACGTCTATCAGAACCGCGTGGCACAGTCGCCCGAACAGGAGCGTGTGCTCACCCAGATAGGCCGACAGCAGGAGGTGAAGTCGGGACTCTACCTCATGCTCCTGCAGAAGCGTGAGGAGAACAGCATCTCACTGGCAGCTACCGCCGACAAAGGACACCTCATCGACGACCCCGAGCTGACTGGAAAGGTGAGCCCCAAGAGCTCCATCATCCTGCTCGTGGCTATCGTGCTCGGATTCGGACTGCCGCTGCTCATCACCTTCCTCATACAGTTCCTGCGCTACAAGATTGAGGGACACGACGACGTGGCACGACTCACACGACTGCCGGTGGTGGCCGACGTGGCCGTGGCCAGCGACAGCGTGAAGACGGCTGCCGGCATCGTGGTGCACGAGAACAAGAACAACCAGATAGACGAGATCTTCCGCTCCATGCGCACAAACATACAGTTCATGATGAACGACAAACAGAAGGTCATACTCTTCACCTCTACCACGTCGGGCGAAGGCAAGACGTTCAACGCTGCCAACCTGGCCGTGAGCTTCGCCCTGCTGAAGAAGAAGGTGGTGCTCGTGGGTCTCGACATCCGTAAGCCCGCACTGGGACGCCTCTTCGACATTGCCGACCGGCAGAAGGGCGTCACGGCACTCCTGGTGAAAGAGAGTCTCACCATGGACGATGTGAACAAGCAGACTGTCAATTCGGGCATCAACGACAACCTCGACCTGCTGCTGGCCGGTCCCATACCGCCTAACCCCACCGAGCTGCTCGCACGCGAGTCGATGCACCAGATCATCGAGCTGCTCAAACAGAAGTATGACTACGTCATCCTCGATACCGCACCCGTGGGCCTCGTCTCCGACACGCTGCAGATAGCCAAGTACACCGACGTGACCTGCTTCGTCTGCCGTGCCGACTACACCCCGAAGGCCAGCTTCGGACTCATCAACGGCCTGGCTGCTGAGGAGAAGATGCCCAACATGTGCATCGTGCTCAACGGCGTGGACATGTCGAAGAAGAAATACGGCTATTACTATGGCTACGGCAAGTACGGACGCTACGGACGCTATGGCTACGGACGCTATGGCTACGGACGTTATGGCTACGGACGTTATGGCTACGGAAACTATGGCAACTATGGCAACTATGGCAACTATGCCAGCAGCCACTATGGCAACAAAGACGACGACTCCATCAAGAAATAAAGCCAAAGAAAGACAAAGACCATGACCATTGCAGTAGACTTCGACGGGACGATAGTAGAGCACCACTATCCTGAGATAGGCCCCGAGATACCCTTTGCTGTAGATACACTGAAAATGCTCATCAAGGACCGCCACAAGATTATCTTGTGGACGGTCCGCGAGGGCAAGCTGCTCGACGAGGCACTGGCATGGTGCAAGGAGCGCGGACTGGTGTTCTACGCCGTCAACAAAGACTATCCGGAGGAGGAGCAAGAGAAGAACCAGAACTACAGCCGCAAGCTGAAGGTGGACTACTTCATCGGGGGACTGCCCGACTGGGGCACTATCTATCGGATGATTACCCGCCACAAGACCTGGCACGACCTCATCAAGGAGGAAGTGCAGAACGCCACGCTCACTCCCTACGAGGAACTGCACCCCAAGCGCAAGTGGTGGCAGAGGTTCTGAGAAGGAAGAAGTATGAAGGAATATGGAAGAAGTATGATTAGACAGCTATGCCACATCAGCGCTGACACGCTTGCCTCGATGCTATAGCCTAATCATATTTCTTGTTTTTACTTATTATTTGTCATTTTCATCTATCGTTTAACCAATACCTAATTACTAACAATGCTGAACGAACAAGACCTAAAACAGATTGCCCAGCGTGGCATCAGCCAGGAACAACTCGAAAACCAACTGCATCAGTTTGAGACCGGATTCCCCTTCCTTCGTCTGGAGGCTGCAGCCGCCGTGGGCAACGGCATCGTGGCCCCCACCGCCGAGGAGCGCCGCGACTATGTGGCTGCGTGGGAAGCCTACAAAGCCGACGGACACCGCATCGTGAAATTTGTGCCCGCCTCGGGAGCCGCCAGCCGCATGTTCAAGAACATGTTTGCCTTTGTCGACGCCCCATACGACGTGCCGACCACCGACTTTGAGAAGAAATACTTCGACGAGATAACGCATTTCGCCTTCTACGATGCCCTCGACGAGGTCTGCCGCCGCAACGAGGGTGCTGGCATCAAGGAGCTGCTGGCCGCCGGGAAATATAAGGCCGTGGCCGCCAACATGCTGAAGGCCGAGGGGCTGAACTACGGTCAGCTGCCCAAAGGCATGCTGCTCTTCCACAAGTATGCTGAGGGGCCACGCACGCCCATGGAGGAGCACCTCGTGGAGGGCGCACTCTATGCAGCCAGCAAGGGCGAGGCCCACGTGCACTTCACTGTGAGCCACGAGCACATCAGTTTCTTCAAGCAGAAAGTGGCCGAGAAGGCCGACACCTTTGCCAAGAAATACGGCATCAGCTACGACATCACCTTCTCCGAGCAGAAGCCCAGCACCGACACGGTGGCTGCCAATCCCGACAACACCCCCTTCCGTGAGGCCGACGGCTCGCTGCTCTTCCGCCCCGGCGGTCACGGAGCACTCATAGAGAACCTCAACGAGATAGACGCCGACGTGATTTTCATCAAGAACATAGACAATGTGGTGCCCGATCGTCTGAAGCCTGAGACGGTGGAGTGGAAGCAGATTATCGCCGGCGTGCTGGTCACCCTGCAGAAGCAGGCCTTTGCTTACCTCGAGCAGCTGGACAAAGGAGCCTCCGACGAGCAGATAAAGGAGATGGCCGACTTCGTGGAGCGCTGCCTGTGCTGCCGTGCCAAGGGGCAGACTGTCGATGCCGACTACCTGCGCCGCAAGCTGAACCGCCCCATGCGCGTCTGCGGCGTAGTGAAGAATGTGGGCGAGCCCGGCGGCGGGCCCTTCCTCACCTACAACCAGGACGGCACCGTGAGCCTGCAGATACTCGAGAGCTCGCAGATAGCCACCAACAACGAGGAATACATGAAGATGTTTACCCAGGGCACACACTTCAATCCCGTAGACCTGGTGTGCGCCGTAAAGAACTACAAGGGCGAACCCTTCCGCCTGCCTGACTATGTGGACAAGAGCACGGGATTCATCTCGTCGAAGTCGAAGGGCGGCAAGGAGCTCAAGGCGCTCGAGCTGCCCGGACTGTGGAACGGCGCCATGAGCGATTGGAGCACCGTCTTCGTGGAGGTGCCTCTCGGCACATTCAACCCCGTGAAGACGGTCAACGACTTGCTCCGTCCGCAGCACCAATAGGTTCTGTCTGATTTTGTGTAGGTAATGCTGTAGGGACGGGCTTTATGCCTGTCCGCCATTGTCACAGCCTCCCTCCTAGGGACTCGGACAGGCATAAAGCCCGTCCCTACAGCGTAACACCGCACAGGGGTTTTCGGACAGGCATAAAGTCCGTCCCTATTGTCTGCCACCGTCCTGCAGATGGACGTTTTGATTTCAGGCATGTATAATGGCGAACCGACATCATGCAAAACATGAGCAAAACAAAAAGAACACCCTAATTCGGATGCAATCCTCCTAAAGCGTGAGCAAGGCGGCCGGCGAGTCCGCCAGCGTGGTAGCGCCGTGGGCCAGGAGAAAGTCGCGGTCGCGAAACCCCCAGAGCACACTGATGCAGGGCAACTGGGCATTGCGTGCCGTGAGAATGTCGACGTCGCTGTCGCCCACGTAGACAGCGCCGTCAGCCGTGACACGGAGCTGGCGCAGCGCTTCCGCCACGGTGTCGGGAGCCGGCTTACGACGTATGCCCTCGGCCTCATGCTCGCCGATAGCCACCTCGACGGTGTCGGGGAAGAAGTGGCGGCACAGCTCCTTTGTGGCCGCATCAAACTTATTGCTTACCACAGCGACACGCTTGCCCCGTGCGCGCAGCTCGTGCAGCACGCCGACGATGCCGTCGTAGGGCCGTGTGGTGTCGAGCGAGTGTAGCAGATAGTGGCGCCGGAAGGTGTCGAGACAGGACTCAAACAGCGGGTTGGCCTCGCCACCGGGCACAGCCAGCTGCATGAGCCGCCGCACGCCATTGCCCACGAAGCGACGCACCTCGTCGGTAGTGTGCAGGGGCATACCATGCTGTTGCAGCGCATAGTTGGTGCTCGAAGCCAGGTCTGTCAGGGTGTCGAGCAGTGTGCCGTCCAGGTCGAAGACGAAAGTGTCGTAGTGTCTCATCGCTTGCTTCGGGTAATCATCATTTTCACTTTCTCATTGTATTGCGTAGCCTCCATGAGTTTCTCTATGCCGATGTGCATGCGCCACTTCCACTGGTTGAAGGAGTCGCCGGGCACATTGATGCGCTCCTCGCGGGGATTGGCAGCACGCAGGTCGCTGTCCATCGAGAGCCAGTCTTGCAGCGACAGGATGCAGAGCATGGAGGGCGAGTAGAGATGGCGGGCAATGATCTCCTCTGCCAGCAGGGGCGACAGATGGAGCGGCGCCCTACCCTCTTTCTGCAGCATGCTGGCATAGAAGCGCTGCGCCCTTGGCTCGTTTTCTTCCCACCACAGCCTCAGGGGCGGCATATCGTGGGTGGAGATGGTGGCCACAGAGCGCACAGGGTTGCCGTCGAGGTGAGAAAACTCTATGCCGCTCTGCTTGGGCATCTGCTGTATCTCGAGTGTCAGGATGCGCAGTGCGTCGAGCACTGGCTTCACACAGTCGGGCATCATGCCCAGGTCCTCGGCACATATCAGCATGGGGGTGGAGGCAAAGAGGCGCGACAGACGGTCGTAGCCCTGCTTGCCCCAGAACAGCGTGTGACGCTGGAAGAAATAGTTGTCGTAGAGCCGCATATAGGCTTCGCGCTCCTCTGTACTCAGCGCC
>CAJOHP010000104.1 GCA_905234355.1 uncultured Prevotella sp.
GTGGCGAGCTCAGGGCTATCGGTGCCACCACACTCAATGAGTATCAGAAGTATTTCGAGAAGGACAAGGCCCTGGAGCGGCGCTTCCAGACCGTCATGGTCGACGAGCCCGACGAGCTGAGCGCCATCTCCATCCTGCGCGGACTGAAGGAGCGCTACGAGAACCACCACAAGGTGCGCATACAAGACGATGCCTGCATAGCCGCCGTGCGCCTGTCGGAGCGCTACATCAGCGAGCGGTTCCTGCCCGACAAGGCCATCGACCTCATGGACGAGGCAGCTGCCAAGCTGCGCATGGAGCGCGACTCCGTGCCCGAGGAACTCGACGAGATCAGCCGCCGCCTGGCCCAGCTCGAGATAGAGCGCGAGAGCATCAGACGGGAAAAGAATGGCGAGCGCCCTGACAGCAGCGATGCCGGCTCCAAGCTGCAGCAGCTTGACAAGGAGATTGCCGAGCTGCGCGAACAGGAGACGCAGCTGCGCGCCAAGTGGGAAGGCGAGCGACACCTCGTAGGCCAGATACAGCAGGACAAGCAGCAGATGGAGCAGCTGAAGTATGAGGCTGAGCGTGCCGAGCGCGAGGGCGACTATGCCCGCGTGGCCGAGATACGCTACGGCAAGCTGAAGCAACTCGAGGAGCACATCGACACCGTGCAGCGGCAGCTTGACAGCGATGGCGAAGCCAGCAAGCTGGTGCGCGAGGAGGTCACTGCCGACGACATTGCTGAGGTGGTGTCGCGCTGGACCGGCATCCCCGTGACCCGCATGATGCAGAGCGAGCGCGAGAAACTGTTGCACCTCGAGCAGGAGCTGCACCGCCGCGTCGTGGGACAGGACGAGGCCATACAGGCCGTGAGCGACGCCGTACGACGTTCGCGTGCCGGACTGCAGGACCCCAAGCGGCCCATCGCGTCCTTCATCTTCCTAGGCACCACCGGCGTGGGAAAGACGGAGCTGGCCAAGGCACTGGCCGAATATCTGTTCAACGACGAGTCGATGGTGACACGCATAGACATGTCGGAGTATCAGGAGAAGCACACCGTCTCCCGACTCATCGGTGCACCTCCGGGCTACGTGGGCTACGACGAGGGCGGACAGCTCACCGAGGCCGTCAGGCGCAAGCCCTACTCCGTACTGCTCTTCGACGAGATAGAGAAGGCCCATCCCGACGTGTTCAACATCCTGCTGCAGGTGCTCGACGACGGCCGGCTCACCGACAACAAGGGTCGCACGGCCGACTTCAAGAACACCATCATCATCATGACCAGCAATGCCACGCGCGAGCAGCTGCGGCTGACCATGCGGCCGGAGTTTCTCAACCGCATCGACGAGATCATCACCTTCCAGCAGCTCACGAAGGAACAGATAGCACAGGTGGTCACCATGCAGCTCGACCGCGTGAAGACGATGCTCGAGCCGCAGGGTGTCACGCTCGAGGCCACACCGCAGGCCATCAGCTGGCTGGCTCAGGAGGGCTACGATCCCGACATGGGTGCCCGACCAGTGAAGCGCGCCATACAGCGCTACGTGCTCAACGACCTCTCGCGCAAGCTCCTGGCCGACGAGGTGAACACGCAGAAACCCATCATCATCGATGAGTTCGGCGAGGGACTGGTGTTCCGCAATTAGCACTACCAGCATCTGGACGCTCTGCCTCAGAAAAGATGAGTTGTTGAGCTCCAAACAAAGTTGATGAACATGAATAATCCCGAAATGTCAGCACATTTCGGGATTATTCATGATCATACTGCATGGACGTCGTCTGTCGCGTTGGCAATAGCCTGACAGCTTCTGCATAAGGGTTTTACGACATGTAACGCGCTAATGCATGATATCTACATCCTCTATGTGATTGATCTGAGGGCGGGTGCTGCCGCGGTCGCCCACCACGGTGATGATGTCGAAACGCGCGTTATAGCCCACGTTGCGATACTTCAGGTAGTGGTTGATGGCCCGGCGCAGGTTTTGTCGTTTCCTGTAGTCGACGGCCTGCTCCGGCCGCATGTAGACGGTGTCGTGTCGCGTCTTCACCTCAATGAAGACTACGGTGCTGCCCTGCAGGGCAATGATGTCGATGTCGCGGTGTTTGGAGTGCCAGTCGCGTTCCAGGATCACGTAGCCTTTGTCGCGCAGGTAGGCGGTGGCTATCTCCTCGCCCCAGTGCCCCATCTGCAGGTGCTCTGCCAGCTCGACGCCGCTGTCATTTACCGACGATGCAGCGCCAAGCAGCTGCTCGCAGCGCTTCAAGGCCGTCTGCGCCCAGCCCTCTTTGTCGGGCACGTGGGGTAACAGCCGCTGCAGGGCCTTCAGGATTCTTGAGGCCTCGTCGGTGCGGCCCTCGTCGGCACACAACTTGAGCATGTCGGCCGCCGTCCAGAACATGGCGGAAGCTGCAAGAGGATGCTTGTCGGCAGCATACAGCGATCGTGCAGCCTCGTAGGCCTCGGCCGTCCGGCCGTCCCTGCGCAGCGCGAAGATTTCGCTACAGGTCATCATGCGTGACGTTTATTGGTTGTCTTGTCTTTTGCATTTGTCAACGTGAGAGTGGATGCGTTGCAAAATTACGGATAACTTTGCACACTGCCAACTTTTTCCTGATATTTTTTTCTTGACGCCTAGTAATTGTTCAGCGAACAGGCGTGAAGTGATTTTTCGAAATAGGCTGTTCTGTTATGATGATTTTGCACATTTGTTTCTATACAAGATTCATGCGGATGAGCGGGACCGTTGCACACCCACCCCCAAAAAACAATTAATGAATACTAAATATTTTTGACCGATTGCACGTATGTCGGAATAGTTGCTTATCTTTGCAGTAATAAAACGTGCCCATAAGCGGACACTACATGCCCATGAAGAAAATCATTGTGACAATGCTTGTCGCCCTTTTTTTACCTATGAATCTATTGTTTGGACAAAGCTACTCGGCGCTGTGGCAGCAGGTACGCAGTGCCCAAGAGAAAGACCTGCCGCAGACGGAGCAGCAGGCCCTGCGCAAGATAGTGCAGAAGGCGCGCAAGGAGCGTGCCTACGGCCAACTGCTCAAGGGCGGTCTCTCGTTGGCCCGCAGTGAGGCCAGCGTCAGCCCCGACTCGCTGCAGCCCGCCATAGAGCGGTTGGCCGACGAGGTGCAGCAGCAGTCCGACCCCGTGCTGCGTGCCGTCGGGCTGACCGTCCTGGCCGAGCTATACAAGCAGAACACCCACCTCTACGACGACGGTGTCCAGCGTGCCCGCCGCTGCTACGACGAGGCGCTGGCCCATCCCGAGCAGCTCGCTGCCGTGCGCGCCACCGACTACGACCCCTTCGTGGTCAAAGGTGACGACAGCCGCTACTACGGCCACGACCTACTGAGCATCGTTGCTGCCGAGGCTCAGCGCTACGACGTGTTGCATGACTACTACCTCACCACTCCCAACCGTGAGGCTCAGCTGCTCAGCGGGCTGGACCTACTGCTGCAGCAGCGTCCCGAGGGCACCCATCACTGGGGCTCCACGCCTACGGCTTACGCCCAGCGTCTGGACTCGCTTGCTGAATGTTATGCCGACCTCGACGTAGCTGCCGAGGCTGCTATACAGCGCTATGGGTATATGGCCGACTACACCGACGCCACACCGCAGCAAAAGGTGGCTTTTATCGACCAGACCCTCTCCCGCTGGCCGCGGTGGAAACGCATGGGTGTGCTGCGCAATGCACGCAATGACCTGACGGCGCTGCAGTTCCGTGCATCCTTGGAAGCCAGGGTCGGCCTGCCGCAGCAGGCCCAGACCGTCCGGCTGACCGACCTGCGCGGCATCAGTACCCTCACCATGAAGGTCTACAGCGTGAAGGCCGACGGCGAGCTCGACCTCGACCCGCAGTCGAGCCGCGACTACGCGCAGCTGCGCAAGCTGCTCACCCCGCTGCCCGCTCTCACCCAGGAGCGGCACTACAGCGGCCATGCCGACTACGAGCTGTACGACGACTCGCTGCTGCTCCCCGGCCTGCCCGTGGGTGTCTACCTGATAGAGATGAGCAGTCAGCCTGCCACCGAGGTGTCGCGCAGCCTGCTCTTCGTGAGCGACGTGCGCCTGCTGATGCAGCCTCTGCCAGGCCATAGGACACGCCTTGTGGCCTTGAACGCCACCACGGGACAGCCCCTGCCGGGCGCAAGGATGCAGGTCAATGTGTATGGCGCCGGCAAGTCGCGCACTATGCGCCTCACCGCCGACAGGCAGGGTGAGTGCCTCCGCACCCTGACGCCAGGCGAGCGTCTGCGCCGCATCGTCGTGACCACGGCGGCCGACAACAGTTGCCCGCCCTACAACGGCTATGGCACCTTCAGCTACTACGACCGAGCAGATACACCGCGCCAGGTGGCACTCTATACCGACCGTGCCATCTACAGACCCGGACAGACCGTGCACGTGGCGGCCATCGTCTACGACGTGGAGCACGGCTACGAACACAAGGCCGTGGAGGGCTATCGCACGGTCGTCGCCATGCGCGATGCCAACTGGAAAGAGGCTGGCCGGCAGGAGGTCGTCACCGACCGCTTCGGCACCTGCACTGCCGACATCGTGCTGCCACGGCAGACGCTCACAGGCCAATACACCGTGATGGTCGATGGACATTCCGTGGGCATCAGGGTAGAGGAGTACAAGCGACCTACGTTTGAAGTGGCGTTCAGCAAGTATGAGAGCGACTACCGTGCGGGCGACACTGTCGCCGTGAGTGCTGTGGCGCGCAGCTACAGCGGTGTGCCTGTGCAGGGTGCCCGCGTGCACTATAAGGTGGAGCGCCGGCGCGCCTTCTGGTGGATGAGCTACTCGAGCTACTGGCGTACAGCCTATATGGGTACTGACAGCGACGATGTCCCTCTGGCCGAGGGCGACGCCGTGACGTCGGCCGACGGCACCTTCGAGGTGCGCGTGCCGCTGAGTGTGCCTGCATCGCTCACCCCGATGTTCTACAACTTTGTGGTCACTGCCGACGTCACTGACCAGGGCGGCGAGACCCATCAGGGCCAGCTGTCGCTACCTCTGGGCAACCGTGCCACTGTGCTCACGGCCGACCTGCCGGAAAAGGTGCAGCGTGAGCAGCTGCCATCCCTGGTCTTTCATCAGCGCAACGCGGCCGGCGCCGACATCAGCACCACCGTGCGTTACCAGATAGACGGCGGCCGATGGCAGACAGCCGCCACAGGCGACAAGCTCAGCCTGGAACCATTCAAGCTACGCAGCGGCACACATCGGCTGAGGGCTGCGTGCGGTAGTGACTCACTGGAGCGCACCTTCACTGTGTTCAGCATAGACGACCGCCGTCCGGCCTGTCAGACCGACGACTGGTTCTGGACATCGGCCGACCGCTTCCCCGCCGAGTCCGGCAGCACCGTGACCGTGCAGGTGGGGTCGTCGGCCCCCGACGTGCATATCGTCTACACCATTATTGCCGGCGACAGCATCGTGGAGAGCGGCGCCGTGGAGCGCAGCGGCGAGCTGCTCAACCGCAGGTTTGCCTACAAGGAAGACTATGGCAACGGCCTGCTCCTCACCTTCGCCTGGGTGAAGCAGGGCGTCACCTATCAGCATACAGCCCGTCTTCAGCGGCCGCTGCCCGACAAACGGCTCACCCTGGCGTGGCAGACCTTCCGTGACCGGCTGCAGCCCGGACAGCAGGAGCAGTGGACGCTCAGCATCGTCGGTCCCGACGGACAGCCGGCACGGGCGCAGCTCATGGCCACGCTCTACGACAAGAGCCTGGAGCAGCTCACGGCCCACAGCTGGGCCCTGCAGCCTTACATCTACTTGCCCATGCCCTCCACGGCATGGCACGGTGGCTCATGGGGAGGACTCTTTTTCTCGGCCAACAAGCATAAGCCCTTTGAGAAGTTCATCCCGTTGGACATGAGCCGTTTCGACCACGACTGCTACCCCTCGCGGTGGTTTGTCCATAGGTATGGCGCCATAGGTGGCGGAGGTCGTCTGTCCACACTGAGGATGGCCAAGCAGAATGTGGCCATCGGCGCCATGAGCGTGGACGACGCTATGCCTGCAGCTGCCGTCGTCGAGGAGAAAGCCCTGAGCCGTGCCGTCGTCACTGCCACTGATGTGGCAGGCCACGACGAGGAGGCTGCCGACCAGGGACAGGCTCCCGATGCTGTCCCTGTGGCGCTGCGCGAGAACCTGCAGGAGACCGCCTTCTTCATGCCGGCCCTTGTGGCCGACAGCACGGGGCAGGTCATGCTGCGCTTCACCCTGCCCGAGAGCCTCACTACGTGGCGCATGCTCGGCGTGGCACATACGGCCGACATGATGCACGGCGAGATCACTGCCGAGACCGTGGCGCAGAAAGACGTGATGGTGCAGCCCAATATGCCGCGATTCCTGCGTCAGGGCGACAAGGCCTCGCTCACCGCCCGCGTGGTCAACACGACCGACCGCATGCTCAGCGGCCGGGCATGCCTCGAACTGCTCGACCCCGAGACCGACGCCGTCTTGCTCCGCGAGGAGCAGAGCGTCGAGGTGCAGCCACAGGCCACTGTCGGCGTGACTTTTGCCGTCGATGCCGCTGCACGGGAATTGGCCACCCGCTCGCTGCTGGTGTGCCGCTGGACGGTCGTCGCCGGAGCCCATAGCGACGGCGAACAGCACTACATGCCCGTGCTGCCCGACAGCGAGCGCGTGACCGTCAGCGTGCCCTTCACACAGCATCAGCCGGGCAACAAGACCATCGGCCTGGCTGCCCTCGTGCCCGCCGATGCCTCGCAGCCGCGCCTCACCGTGGAATATACCAACAATCCTGCCTGGCTCGTGGTGCAGGCCCTGCCCACCATGGCACAGCCAGGCGACGATAACGCTGTGGCACAGGCCGCCGCGCTCTATGCCAACACCTTGGGCAGCTATCTCATGCAGCAGAACCCGAAGGCCCGTCAGGTGTTTGAGCAGTGGGGTAGGGAGCAGGGCAGTGTGACCACGCTAAGTAGCAGGCTGCAGGCCAACGAGGAGCTGAAGGACCTTGTGCTCAGCGAGACGCTGGTGCGGCTCCGCCAGATGACGGGCAGCCTGCACGACGACGCCCAGGAGATGCTCGCCGCTGCCTTCCGCTACTTAGGACGCGACATGGTAGAGTCCGTCAGGGAGATGAAGCGCCTGGAGAAGAAAGGTGTCAAGCCCACCTTCCCCAGCCGCATGGCCCTCGAGTGGCTCTACGTCTGTGCCATCGACGGCCGGACGCTTCCCGCCGATGTGACACAGGCCAACGACTATCTGCGCCGTCTGCTGCGCAAGGAGGTGAAGCGCCAGACCATCTACGAGAAAGCCCTCACGGCCATCATACTCCGCGACAGGAGCTATGTGGAGAGCCTGAAGCAATACACCGTGTGGCGTGAGGATATGGGGCGCTACTACGACACGCCGCGTGCCGCCTACTCCTGGCGCGATTACCGGCTGCCCACGCAGGTGGCTGCCATCGAGGCCCTGCAGCGGCTCTCCCCCGCCGACACGCTGACCATCAGCGAGATGCAGCGCTGGCTGCTGCAGCAGAAGCGCACGCAGGCGTGGGACACGCCGATCAACTCGGTCGATGCCATCTATGCCTTCCTCAACGGCAGGCCACAGGTGCTCGCACCTCAGGAGAAGACGACACTCACCATCGACGGTGAGCTGCTGCCCCTCTCTCAGGCCACTGCCGGTCTGGGCTATGTGAAGACCGTCGTGAGCACGCCTCATCCTCAGAAACTGCAGGTCAGTAAGACCTCGCAAGGCACGTCGTGGGGCGCCGTCTACGCGCAGTTCATGCAGCCCGTGGCCACCATCGCCGACCAGACGGGCAGTGGCATCCGTGTCAGCAGGCAGATCGTCGTGCCGCAGACGGCCACACAGGTCCCCCTGCCCCTCGCCGTGGGACAGCGCGTGAGCATGCGCATCGTCATCGAGACCGACCGCGACCTCGACTTCGTGCAGGTCACCGACCGCCGTGCTGCCTGCATGGAGCCCACGGAGCAGCTCAGTGGCTATCGGCGAGGCTACTACAGCACACCGCGCGACTGTGTCACCTGCTACTACTTCGACCGGCTGCCCAAAGGACGCCACATCATCGAGACCGAATACTACATAGACCGTCAGGGCACCTATCAGACCGGCACCTGCACCGTGCAGTGTGCCTATGCTCCCGAGTTCAGAGGCACCGCCGCGGCGCTCACGCTGACCGTGGCCGAGTGACTGCACATAGCGTAGCTGTCTGTACTCGCCCTCCCCATACCACCGAGTAACCCATCAATGTCAAACTAAACCGTGGGAATTAATAGAACCCACCTAAACACAATAAGATG
>CAJOHP010000105.1:0-19672 GCA_905234355.1 uncultured Prevotella sp.
AATTCTTATCAATTCTTTTCATGGGTAAATTCTCTAATTCTCTAATTCTTGATAGACAAAGACTTTACTTCCTTTATGGGGGTGGGAAAGTTCAGTTACCTTTCCATCCGTGCAGTATAAGACTTTTCTAAAGGCGGGAAACTTCAGCAGTAAAATGTGGGATAAAGTTTGCATGATTCAGTCAAATGTATTACCTTTGCATTTGCAAAGGAGCCGCCCACGGCCAACCAAGCGGCCGCCAGGTCGAGCGGCAAGATCATTCACTCGATTTTGGGAAATCTCCGTAAGACACGTAAAAAAATGCTGAGGTTATGAGGCTTTTCCGACGATGCAGACACATCCTTCTGTTGTCACCACTGCTTTACACGTTGTGTGGCAGCGGACAGCCGACGTCTCCCGTCCCTGCCTCCTTGGACAGTCCACATGTCCATAGGCCGTCCCCTACCATCACACTGGTACAATACGACGAAGAGGACGGCGTACCCTCCAACCATGTCACCCAGCTGTTGCAAGACAGCAAAGGGTTTATGTGGTTTGCCACGTGGAACGGCCTTTGCCGCTATGACGGCTATGACTTTCATACGTTCAAGCCAGTTGTAGGCGACGGTTGTGCTATGGCCACCGACCGTATCCGCGACATTGGCCTGTTGCCCGACGGTAAGATACTCTGCCGTGTTGACGACGACCATTTTCTGTTCGACCCACGTACATGCCAGTTCGTCGATGCCCCCGACGAACTGGCACATGTTGCTGTTTCCGCTGATGACAACATGCCGAATGGCGCTAAGAAATACCGTCAAAGCCAGTCGCTGAAAAGCGGACACGACATAGCGTGGTCCGACGCTTTCGGCACCCGTTGGACGCTCTCCTCTAACGGGCACCTGTCTGCCCAGACCAGCGAGGGTCTTGTCAGCACCCACAACATAGATATCCCCATCGCTGGCGCTACGTTTGCCCTTGCCGACGATCAGGGCAACTTGTGGGTGCTGGTTTCCAATCGCATCTGCAAACTGACCACTGGCATAGAACACACCGAACGGCTAACCATTGAGCCTGCATCGGAGGCGAAGTGTCTGTTCAAAGACCATGAGGGCCGCTGCTGGGTGACCACGCGCGACGGTGCCGTGCGTGTCTGTTCGGCTGTCGATGGAAAGCTGACTGGCTACTTAGGCCCTGACGGTCAGTTGCATGGCAACTACATCCGTTTGGGTGCTGCCGTCTACAGCATGTACGAGTCGGCCGACGGCACGCTGTGGTTTGGTACAAAGCCCGACGGACTGTACCGGCTGAAAGCACACCACGCCTTGGAGCACGTCATGGCCGACGCCAACATCTACCACATCACCGAAGACGTCTACGGCCGGCTGTGGCTGGCCACCCTTGACGACGGACTTCTCTACTCGTCTGCACCCATGGCCGACGCACCGTCATTTCAGGCGCCGAAACACTATCCCAAAGAGGTCGCGCAACGCGTGAGATACCTCTACATGACTGCCGACAGCACGATGCTTGCCGCCACCACCGACGGACTTGTGGTGACAGGGCTGAAAGCCGATGCCGACGCCATGGCGTTCCACCTGCACCAGCGTGAGCCTGGCCGCTCAAGCAGCCTTAGCAGCAGTGCCATCATGGACATCACGGCGACAAGAGGAAGCATCTTCGTAAGCACAGAGAGCGGCGGTATCAACCAAATAGTAGGTAGCGAGTCCGACCCTGACGGCCTGCTGGCCAACCAGTTATATTTCAGCCACTACACCGCCGCCACTCATCATCTGCCTACCGACATCGCCCTCTCCATGACGCCCTTGGCCGACGGCAAGATGATGGTTGTCAGCGGACATCTGGTGACGCTGCTCGACAGCACTGGCCACTCGCGCGTGCTCGACTCCCGCTATTTCAATGCCGACTATCGGTTCAGCGATGCCCATCCCTTAGAGCTTGACGGAGGACGGTGGCTCTTCGGACTGACCGACGGTGCCTTCATCACCAGCAATGAGCAGATGTGGCACCCGGTCTTCACCCCACGCTTAGTGCTGACCTCCATCTCACTGCAAGGTGGCAACATCCCCACGGCGGGCGAAGTCTTCCAACACGACACGAACCTGGCGGCAGAATATCTCGACAGCATCACGCTGCAGCCCCATGAGCGCAACATCACGGTACATTTCGCAGCCATCGACTTCACCGCACCCGAGCGCATCAACTACGCTTTCCGCCTGACTACCGACGACAGCGACGACGACACCCCGTGGAACCACATAGGGCACAACCGTTCAGTGACACTGCTCGACCTGAAACCCGGCGTCTACCGTCTCACCATCCGGTCGACAAATGCTGACGGTGAATGGTACGACAGCGCTGGCAAGGGTGACAACGACAAGGGACCAAACGTGCGCACACTGACAATCATCGTCAGACCCACTTTCTGGGAGGCTTGGTATGGCCAACTGCTCATCGTGTTGCTGATAGCCACGGCCATCGCCTTCGCCGTCTACACCATATTATATATTAGGCGCATCAAGCGCAAGCATCGCGAAACCTTGGAAGCCTATCTTGCATTGATAGAGGTGAACAGCACAAAGCAAGAGGCAAATGGCGAGAGGCAGGAGGCTAATAGCGAGAGGCAAGAAGTGAGAGGCGAGAGGCAAGAGACGATGGCTGAGCTCGACCCCATGATGCAACGCGTCATGGCCTACATAGAAGAAAACATTGGCAATAGCGACGCCAACATTGGCGACATGGCTGCCGCTGTCGCTACGAGCCGCAGTGGCCTGCAGCGCAAGCTGAAGCAGACCATGGGTGTCACACCAATCGACCTGCTCCGCGAGGCTCGCATCAAGCACGCCTGCCAGTTACTCCTGCAGACTGACAAGAACGTGAGCGAAGTGGCCTACGCCTGCGGATTCACCGACCCTAAATATTTCAGCCGTTGCTTTAAGCAGAGCACAGGAAAGACGCCGACACAGTTCACAGAGGTCGGTTGAGAGTCTTTAGCCAGCAAACGGGTGTAAAAACGCGTCAAAACAGGGTACTTGACGCGTTTTTCATACCCGTTTGCCGCATTTTTAACCCATTCTATCGGAGAAAACGCTGTAATTTTGCAGCCGTAATAACAAGGTCTATCCTACTTTACCTCCTCAACTACACAACTACTCAACTCCACAACTCCACAACTACTTAAATCATATAAAAAATGAAAACAAAACTACTATTCCTCTTTGCCTTGGCCACGATGCTCTTCACCGCATCGAGCGCCAAGAAGGTGCACACCCTGGGCGACTCTACTATGGCTCCCTACGACGAGAACGCCACCGTCACCCGTGGCTGGGGCATGTACTTCGGACAGTTTCTCACCAATGGCTGGACCAGCATCAACTACGCCAAGGGCGGTCGCGACAGCTACGGCGGCTACAACGAACTGTGGCAGACGGCCAAGAAGCAGGTGCAGGCCGGCGACTACGTCATCATCTCCTTCGCCCACAACGACGAGAAGAACCAAGGCATGGACGGCTACCAGCTGAAAGCCTACTACGAAAGCATAGGCGACCAGGCTGCTGCCAATGCCGTGGACCTGCGCGGCAGCATACCGTCGACGACCTACAAGGCAAACCTGGGCAAGATTGTCGACGAGGCGCTGGCCCTTGGTGCCACACCTATAATCTGCTCGCCCGTGTGCCGCAGCTACTTCAGTGGTAGCACCATCCGCCGCAACGGCCGCCACGACCTGGGCGATAGCTACAAGATTCTGACGGAAAAGGGCCCCGTCGACGGACCGAAGCTGGCCGCCGACGACCACACCATGGACTATGCCTACCATGCACAGCAGCTGGCACAGGAGAAAGGCATACCATTCGTCGACCTGACCAACGCCACGAAGACGCTCTACGAGAGCTACGGCAACCAGAGCAAGTGCGAGGCTGCACTGTTCGACGGCGAGGGCTCCACACACTTCAACACCACGGGTGCACTGCTCGTGGCCCGTGAGTGTGCCCGCCTGATGAAGGCTCAGGGCATACTGGCCGACGATATCGTCCTGCCTACCGACCTCAGTGTTTCGCCTGCCACAGGCGACCTTGGCGAGGCCTACAAGGGACAGACACTGCAAAAGGAGTTCACCATCAACGGGTTTGGCCTCTCGCCCGAAAGCGGCAGAGTGATCATCTCGGCCACCGACGGCATAGAGCTGTCGTTCGACAAGAAAGACTGGAACCAGACTATCTACACCAGCTACAGCGCCTCGACGCTCATCAAGACCTTCTATGCCCAGATGACACTCACTGAGGACGGCACCGCCACAGGCACCGTGACCATAACACAGGACAACAAGACCATAGAGATTCCAGTCACCGCCACTGCTATCGTGTTGGAAGGCGGCACTGAGGTGAAAGCCTACTGGCGGCTCGAGAAAGACGACAGCTACGAGCTGACAGGCCCCGCCAACGTCATTGCCGAGAGCTGGACTGGCATGTACGTGCAGCGCTACTCCAACCCCAACGCCAACACCACCTGGCCCGACTGGACCGGCTTCGACGCCACCCGAAAGACACAGCGCAACTTGTTGACAGGCGACGCATGGCCTGCCGACGAAATCGACGACAACCCCGGGCGATACATCGAATGGGGCATAGAGCCCACACAGGGCATGACGCTGAGCATCGACGAGATCAGTCTCTTCGTCTGCGGATGCGGCGGCAACGGCATGTGCAGCCACATCTACTACAGCACCGACAACTTCCAGACACGCACCACCATCTTTGAGATGAAGAAGATGCCGGCCAACAACATGCAGTACGTTAAGGCGCAGCCCGTCATCAAGCTCGAAGAGGGCCAGAAGCTGCTCGTTCGCGTCTATCCTTGGTACAACGGATCTGCCACGGGCAAGACCATCTGCCTCTCCGACCTCACCATCCACGGCATGGCCAGCAATGCCGACGCCACCGCCGTCCAGTCTGTTGCTGTACCACAGCAACAAGCCGAGCAATACTACGACCTGCAGGGCCGCTGCATCAAGGGCAGCACCCGCGGACTGGCCATCGTGCGACAGAGTGACGGTACGGTAAAGAAAACGCTACACTAACCATCGGACCATCACTCCCCCCTGACAACATCATGAGAAAAAACATCATGCTACTGTTGCTTGCCGTCTTGGCAGCACTTCCTCTCATCGCCGTTGAGAACTATCCCTATCGCAGCGACTATCTGTGGGTCACTGTGCCCGACCATGCTGACTGGAACTACGATTTAGGCGAACATGCCAAGGTGGAGATACAGTTCTATAAATATGGTATGGCACGCGATGGTGAGGTGAGCTATGAGATAGGCGACGACATGCTTGCTGCCGACAAGCAGGGTACCATCAACCTCAAGGGTGGACGCGCCACCATCGACATGGGGACGCGCCGCACCCCAGGGTTTCGCGACCTGCGGCTGCACGTCAACATCGATGGCAAGAAGTACGACCATCACGTCAAGGTGGGCTTTGCCGTCGACGACATCAAGCCTTACACGCAAGAGCCTAAAGACTTCGTCAGCTTCTGGGAGAGCAACAAGCAAAAGGCCGCACGCTTTCCACTGACCTACACCAAGGAGTTGGCACCCGAGTACTGTACCGACAAAATGGTGTGCTACCTGGTACGGCTGCAGCTCGACAACAAGGGTAAATGCATCTATGCCTATCTCACCATGCCCCGCGATGCTCAGGAGAAGTCATGCCCCGTGGTGCTTTGTCCGCCAGGAGCTGGTGTGAAGACCATTAAAGAGCCACTGCGCCACAAATACTATGCCGAGAATGGCTTCATCCGACTGGAGATGGAGATACACGGACTGAACCCCACGCTCAGCGACGAGCAGTTCAGGGAAATCAGCAATGCCCTTAATTATGGCGAGAACGGCTACCTGTGCAATGGGCTCGACGATCGCGACAACTACTACATGAAGCATGTCTATCTGGCCTGTGTGCGCTGCATCGACCTGCTGACGTCGCTGCCCGAATGGGACGGTCGCAATGTTGCCGTGCAGGGTGGCAGTCAGGGCGGTGCCCTGGCCATTGTGACAGCAGCCCTCGACGAGTGTGTGGACCTTTGCGTAGCCAACCATCCGGCTCTCGCCGACATGGCGGCCTACGTTGAGAAAGGCCGCACAGGTGGCTATCCGCATTTCAATCGGATGAACAACATGCTCACCGACGAGAAAATCCGTACGATGGCCTACTACGACGTGGTGAACTTCGCACGTCACGTCAAAGCCCGCACTTTCCTGACTTGGGGCTATAACGACGTGACCTGTCCGCCCACCACCAGCTATGCCGTTTGGAACACGCTTGCCTGTGAAAAGGAGCCGCTCATCACACCCATCAACGAGCACTGGACGAGCGATGCCACCGACTACGCCCAGATGGAGTGGATCAAGCGACACTTGAAATAAGCTGAAATATTTTTTTACAATAACTCTAACCAAACAACTTTATGAAAAAACAATCTTTGTTATGCGTGATTCTGCTTGCATTGCTCACAGGATGGCAGCCGCTGAAGGCCGACCCCGTGCAGCTGGCAAGCTGGACGTTCGAATCGGGTTATACAGTAGCCGGGAACGTCTACACACCCAACGGCGAAGCTTGGGCCGAGGTGAGTGCACAATGGTTCAACGCCGGACAGCCGCAGTATGTGGCCAATCCTCATGCCATCACGCTGCCCGATGACGAGCCTCTTGACCTCTCGAAGGCCACGTTGGTGAACGGCGTCATCAAGACTGAAGGCGTGGACGACCCACAGTTCGACTCATTCCGCAATCCCGGCTCGGCTACGTTTGCGCTAAACAACACGAAGGAAGGTGCCGTCTACCAGATTTCGCTTTGCGCTGCTACGGCCAATGCCGGCAACACCCTGCGTCTGGTCATCACCGACGATGCCACTGGGAAGACCGATCTTGACAAGACCATCAGCGTAGAGGCCAACGGCTGGCAGAATTTCATGACCTACACCGTGACCACGGGTCAGATGGCTGCTGGCGACAAGACCTTTGTCGTGAACTTCCTGAGTGGTGGTGGCTATACTTCGAATGTGAACAATATCACGTTCAACGAGCTCGAGGTGGGCGACCTCTGCCTGCTGACCACCGACGTACAGCCTGCAGGTGCTGGTCAGGTGACAGCTGCCAGCACGTTGTTTGCCCCTGGTGCCGAGGTGACCGTCACCGCTACGGCCAATAAAGGCTACGAGTTCAGCTGCTGGCAGGATGCCAACGGCAACACGCTCTCGACAGAGAATCCCTACACCTTTACTATTCAAGAGAACACCACTATCACAGCTCTGTTCAGCGAGGTAGAGGTGGTAAACGTCATTCCCACTAACGAAGAGAACCCGTGGGTGATGGAGAATGGTGAGCTGCACGGCAGCCGTGCCTCGTTTGGCAGCGACCACCATATTGACTGGATGAACAATGGCGACTATGCCATCTACAAGCTCGACAACCAGATGAATGCCTCCTACTACGACGTGACCTTCACTGCTGGCACGCAGCAGTCGAACGTCAGCTTGAACTTCAACATCAAAGATGCTGAGGGCAAGGAAGTATGCAACGAAACAGTCGACATGGAGAACAACGGTAACTGGGACTCGGCTTCGAAGAGCTATGCTTTCCGTACGGGTGAGATGCTGAAGGGTCGCTACACGCTGACCATCACCTTCAACTCAGAAGGCGGCAACGGCACAACGGCTAACATCAACAACTTCGTCTTCACGGGTAAAGAAAAGTTCGTGGCCGAGACGCTCGACGGTGAGGCTGCTACCATCACCTTCCCCTTCAATCAGGGTACTGAGGGTCAGGTGGCTACGTTCGACGAGAGCATCGCCCGCTTCTTCAAGACCAGCTATGTGGAGCATGGTGACAACGTGGCTCTGAAGGATGTGAACAGCGGTCAGACCCGCTTCCAGCCCAGCATCAGCAATGAGGGCTCGGCCAACGACGGCAACCGCATTGACTTCATGGTCATCCCTGTGGCAGGCATGAAGTTCGTGCCCACGAACGTGAAGTTCAACACCACTGACGTCAGCTGGATCAACAGCGACGGCACCACGACTGCTATCGCTACGGCCGTGATTCCTGCCCGCAACAACGCTACGCCGAACGTGACCAACTTCGACCAGGCCGTGACCAACGCCAAGGAGAGCGACGGCCTCTGCGGTCTGCGCCTGAACCTCTACAGCCTGGGCAACACCAAGCAGGTGGGCTTCTCAGACATCGTCATCGAGGGTACGCTCTCTGGCACAACGCAAGACGTAGCCCACTACTCGCTCACAGTGAAACTCGACCCCGAGAACGCAGGCAAGCTGACCGTCACGCCTAACGCCGAGAGCTTCGACGAGGGCGACGAAGTGACCATCTCTGTGGCCGAGAACTTCGGCTTCCACTTCGCAGCATGGGTCGATGCCGAGGGCAACGTGGTGTCGACGGAGAATCCCTACATCTTCAACATCAATGCCGATACTGACCTGACGGCTACGTTCACGCAGAAGAACACCTATGCCCTGAACGTGGCGCTGACCGAGGGTGCCCGCGACAACCTGGTTCAGATACAGCCCGCCGGCACGATGATCGACGGCAAACGCATGTACGAAGAGGGTGACGACGTGAAGCTGACCGCCCTGTCGAACAAGGTGCTGACATTCATCGGCTGGGAAGACAACAGCACTGATGCCGAGCGCACCATCCGTATGGATGCCGACAAGAGCGTGACGGCCAACTTCTCGGCCGACGACTACATCGTGGGATGGGACTTCTACTACGATTCACCTAACCAGGAGCGTGCCGCCGACTACAAGAGCGACTCGGAGAACGCTGGTCTGCTGTCGCTGCACAATGCCGAAGGAACCACCTCGTCGTGGCTGACCCGTGGCATCGGCAACGGACAGGAGAACGGCCGCTATGCCGCCCGCGTGTGGAAGCCCCGTTCACAGCAGCTCTACTTCGAGATCTCGTTCTCGACCAAGGGCTACAAGAACGTGAAGGTGACCAGCTCGCTCGGCTGCAGCTACAACACCTACAGCGTGAACAACCTGCAGTACTCGGTCGATGGTAAGGATTACAAGACCGTGGCTACGTTCGACATCACCGGCTCGGGCTGGTTCGACATGCCCGACGTGGCGCTGGGCTGCGATGCCGACGAGCAGGACCGCGTCTACGTGCGCTGGATGCCCGACTTCAATGCAGAGCTTGTAGGTGCCGCCACCGACTATGACGGTCTGGCTATCAGCGACATCTTCGTCACTGCCGATGCCGGCACGCTGGCCGAGGAAGAGGCTGTGCTCGTCAGCAGCAATCCTGAGAACGGCGCCGAGGGCGTCAGCGCCAACGGCTCCATCATCCTGACCTTCGACAAGAAGATCAAGGCTGGCACGGGCGTGGCTACCTTGGATGGTGAAGAGATTGCTCCCATCATCTCGGGCAAGAGCGCCGTATTCAAGTACAGCGGTCTGAAGTATGGCACCGACTATACCTTCGAGATGCCTGTTGGCGTGCTCGTCAGCCGCAGTGGCAACCCCGTGGCTGCCACCACCATCCAGTTCACCACCATGGAGCGCCAACAGCCTGAAGTTCGTCTCTACGACGCCATCGTCGATGCTCACGCTACTGAGTCTGTAAGCGCTGAAGGCATCGCCACCTACACTACGGTGCAGGCAGCCGTCGACGCTGCTCCCGCCGGACGCGCCCTGCCGTGGCTCATCTTCATCAAGAACGGTGAGTACAAGGAGCATGTCGACGTGCCCGCCACGAAGCCCTATCTGCACTTCATCGGTCAGAGTCGCGACGGCGTGGTCATCAAGGACGACCGCCTCAGCGGTGGCGACAACGCCGTACACGTCAGCGTAGGTGCTACCGTAGTGGTTAATGCCAGCAACACCTTCTTCGAGAACCTGACGATGGAGAACATCTGGGGTCACGAGAAGCAGGCCGGCCCACAGGCACTGGCTCTGAACACCGGCGGCGACCGCATCGCCCTGAACGGCGTGCGCCTGCTGTCTTATCAGGACACGTGGATCACGACCTCGACCTCGAACAACCGCCACTACATCAAGAACTCGCTCATCGAGGGTGCCGTAGACTTCATCTACAACAGCGGTAATGTCTATCTCGACGGCGATACGCTTGAGATCAACCGTCCCAGCGGCGGCTTCATCGTAGCTCCGAGCCACGGTGCCGATGTGAAGTGGGGCTATGTCTTCATGAACAATGTGCTGCGCCCCGTGGCTGGCATGAACGTCACCGACATCTGGCTGGGTCGCCCCTGGCATAACCAGCCGAAGACTGTCTTCATCAACCTGCAGACCTACATCAACATTCCTGCTGCTGGTTGGTACGAGACCATGGGCGGTCTGCCTGCTCTGTGGGCCGACTACAACACGGTCGATGCCAATGGCAACCCCGTTGACCTGTCGCAGCGCCGCGATACCTATTATTATACTGACAACGAGGGCAACAAGGTCTATGGCAAGGCCAAGAACTTCCTGACCGACGAGGAGGCCGCACAGTACACTATAAAGAACGTGATGAGCGGCGATGACAACTGGCAGCCTGACCTGATGTGCGAGGCTTGCGATGCTCCTACAGTCACCTCCGACGGCCAACATCTCTCGTGGGAACCTGTGCCCTACGCCATCTGCTACGTGGTGACCCGTGGCGACGAGGTCGTAGCCTTCACCACCGACTGTGAGTACGATGCCGAGGCCGGTGCCGACTATAAAGTACAGGCCGTCAACGAGTATGGAGGACTGAGCAAGAAGGGTGACGTGGATGTCAGCACTGGCATTCAGACGCTCGACAACCAGATTTCTTCTGACTACAACGAAAAGATTTATACCACGGACGGACGCCAGCACAGCAAGCTGCAGCGCGGACTGAACATAGTGCGCCGTCCCGACGGCTCCACGCACAAGGTAATAGCAGACTAACTTTTTGTATGTGTGTGCCACTGCGCTACACACGAAAAAATCCCCCCCCCCCGCGCACAGCATGTCGTGCTGTGCCGGAGGGGGGGATTTTCACTTTTGTTTTTTTTGCAGATGCAGTGCGGGGCGCTTAGTCCTCGCTGTTCTCGGGGCGCAGCTGTCTGACGACGGCTCCGGCCTGCCACATCTCCTGGTTGCGCATGGCCTCGAGCTCTTTCTCGAGTCCGGCGCGGTAGTCGGGCTTGGAGTTGGCGTCGATGCTTATCTGTGCCTCGATGCCGCTCTTCACCGAGAGGTAGAGCCACTCCATGACGGGCTTGATGGCATCGTGGAAGCGTGGTGCCCAGTCGAGCGCACCGCGCTGTGCGGTGGTGGAGCAGTTGGCATACATCCAGTCCATGCCTTTGGCGCCGAAGAGCGGGCCGAGGCTCTGGGTGAGCTCCTCTACGGTCTCGTTGAAGGCCTCTGAGGGCGAGTGTCCGTGCTCGCGCAGCACCTCGTATTGTGCCAGGAGCAGTCCCTGTATGGCGCCCATGAGTGAGCCGCGCTCACCGGTGAGGTCGCTGGTGGCCTCGCGCTCGAAGGTGGTCTTGAAGAGGTAGCCGGCACCGATGCCGATGCCGAAGGCGATGGTCTTCTCTTCTGCCTTACCGCTGGCGTCCTGATAGACGGCATAGGAGCAGTTGAGTCCGCGTCCCTCGCAGAACATGGTGCGCAGCGAGGTGCCCGAGCCCTTGGGGGCCACGAGGATGACGTCGACGTCGTCGGGAGGCACCACGCCTGTGCGGTCGCTCCAGTTGATGGCGAAGCCATGGCTGTAGTAGAGCGTCTTGCCCTTGGTGAGGTGCTTCTTGATGGTAGGCCACACCTGAATCTGTCCGGCATCGCTCAGCAGCATGCAGAGTATGGTGCCCTTCTGTGCTGCTTCCTCGATGGAGAAGAGGGTCTTGCCAGGCACCCATCCGTCGGCCACAGCCTTGTCGAAGGTCTTGCCCTGACGCTGTCCGACGATGACGTTGAACCCGTTGTCGCGCAGGTTGCAGGCCTGTCCTGGGCCCTGGATGCCATAGCCGATGATGGCTATCACTTCGTCCTTCAATACTTCGCGTGCTTTCTCGAGTGAGAACTCCTTGCTGGTGACTACGGTCTCTACGACGCCACCAAAATTCATTTCTGCCATAAGTTGTTTATTGTTTAGAGTGATACATTTCCCCTGCCGACCATGCCAGCCCTTAACCCGAGAGCCGTCGTCTTGCCGGTCTGCTCACGTCCTGTGCAAGGACGCGACGAGGGGGCTTCGATATGTGTGATATTTGGCTGCAAAGGTAGCAAATTGTCACGAAACATCCAAATAATCTTTCATTCTTATATAAATTTAACCTTACACCGGCACACTTCGACACTGTCGGCCTCGCGCTGCACGCTCACGTTCCATGTGCTGCTGCCGTCGGCAGTCTCGCTGCCTTGTCTTTCCCGGAAGAAGGCCAGTCGGTCGCCGGCATGTGACTCGGCCACATAGGCTATCTCCAGGCGGCGTATGGCATGGCTGCTATACCACTCCATGGGCCAGAGGTCGAGCAGGTGCTCGATGTATTTCACCGAGTTGATGTGGCCGTTGATGTCCACATCATTATAATAGGTGTCTATGGTGCGCACGTGTTCTGCGTCGCTGCCCATCTTCACGCGTCCGCCTTTGTCTATGGGGCAGGGCTTGTCTTTGTCTATCCATTGCTCTATGGCACCGTTGTCTATGGCGTAGATGTCGGTGGGCTGGCGTGTCTCGGTGTCTATCATGGCCCAGATGCTCCGTCCGTAGCCGTAGACCTTGGGCTGAGCCTGCGCCGTGCCGTCGGGCGTGGTGCCTACGACGGCAAAGTTGCGTGAGGTGAAGTAGCGCATGGCCGACTCCACCCAGGTCTCCACGCAGAAGCGTGTGTACTGCTGTGGCATCTCCGTCATCTCGATGGCCAGGCGCGAGAGCACCCATGAGCGGTTGATGCTCATCAGATACTTCATGCCGAAGCCGCGGTGGGTGGAGTGGAAGTCGGCTGCATTGAGCAGGTGGTTGCCCAGGTGGCCCATGAACAGGCGGCCGCTGAAGTCGCAGTGGAACGGCTCGGCCATAAACTCATATCGTCCTGTCTTATCCATGCTGTGCCTCCCTTTCCTCTAAGAACTCGCTCACCTGCTCCTGCATGCCACGTGTGACGGCTATGCGGCCCGAGCGGGTGTACTGCAGCACGCATCCGTACTCGTCGAGTGCGCGGAAGAGCGAGATGATCTCGTCGGTCTTGCCGTTCTTCATCACGATGGTGTAGGTGGGGTTCACCTCGGTGATGCTGGCATCGTGACGGCGCACGGTGCGCGAGATTTCGGGATTGCCCAGCACCTTGTCGGTGGCGAGCTTGTAGAGTCCGGTCTCGCGGATAAACAGCTGGCTGTCGGTGAAGTAGTTGGCCTTCACCACGTCTATCTTTTTCTCTATCTGCCGGGTGATTCTGCTGATCTGGTCTTCGTCGCTCCAGGCTGTGATGGTGTACTTGTGCACGCCGGGTATGCTCGATGCCGACACGTTCAGGCTCTCGATGTTCACCTGCCTGCGGGTGAAGACCGCCGTGATCTGGTTGAGCACGCCGGCCACATTCTCCGAATAGACCAGCAGGGTGTATAGCGTCTCTCTTTCTTCTTTCATATTATGCGCAGTGATTAAAACATCATATCTCCAACATCATCTGGTCTACGCTCATGCCGGGAGGAGTCATGGGCAACACGTTGTCCTCCTCCTTGATGTCGCACTCCATGATGAAGGGCCCTTCAGTGGTGAGCATCAGCCTCACGGCGTCGGCCAGGGTGCTGCGGTCGGTGACGGCCACATAGGGTATGCCGTAGGCCTGTGCGATGAGCTGGTAGCAGGGGTTGAGCATCTTGGTAAACGACTTGCGTCTCATCCAGAACATGTCCTGCCACTGCCGCACGTTGCCCAGATAGTGGTTGTTGAGCAGGATCATCTTCACCGGCGCCTGTTGCTCCATGATGGTGCCCAGCTCCTCGATACACATCTGGAATCCTCCGTCGCCCATGAAGCAGCACACCTGTCGGCCGGGTGCTCCGAAGGTGGCCCCGATGGCAGCGGGCATGCCGTAGCCCATGGTGCCCAGTCCGCCGCTGGTGCAGATGCTGCGCTTGTGGCGATACCTGAAGTAGCGTGTGGCAAAGAGCTGATTCTGGCCCACATCAGTCACGAGGACGGCGTCGTCGGCGGCTTGCTCGGCCACGGCGTTGACCACTTCGCCCATGAGCAGCTTGCCCTCTGTGGGGTGTATGGCCGGCTCTATCACCTTGATGCGCTCTCTCTCGTCGAGCTCGCGGAAGGAGTCGCGCCATGCCTGGTGGCTGTTCTTGCGGATGAGGGCAGTGAGCGCAGGCAGCGACGCTTTGCAGTCGGCCACCACGGCCACGTCGGTCTTCACGTTCTTGTCTATCTCGCTGCGGTCGATGTCCAGGTGGATAATCTTGGCTTGCTTGGCGTAGGACTTCACGTTGCCTGTGACGCGGTCGCTGAAGCGCATGCCTATGGCGATGAGCACGTCGCACTCCTGCTCTTTCAGGTTGACAGCGTAGTTGCCGTGCATGCCGAGCATGCCGGCGTTGAGCGGGTGGTCGGAGGGCAGGGCCGACAGTCCGAGCATGGTGCGTCCGGCGGGGATGTCGGCTTTCTCGAGGAAGGCTTTCAGCTCTTCCTGTGCACCGGCCAGCTCCACGCCCTGTCCTACGAGGGCCAGTGGCCGCTGGGCACCGTCGATGAGTGCCGCGGCTTGCTCGACGGCTGTCTGGTCAAGCGGAGGGCAGGGTACGTAGGAACGAATGAAGTCTACCTTGCACGGTTTCCAGTCAATCTCTTCTGTCTGAGCGTTTTTCGCAAAGTCGAGCACCACGGGTCCGGGCCTTCCTGTCCGTGCGATATAGAAAGCGCGGCTGACGGCCCATGCCACGTCCTCGGCATGGCGTATCTGGTACGACCACTTCGATATGGGCTGTGCCACACCTACGAGGTCCACTTCCTGAAAGGCATCGGTGCCCAGTGCCGTGATGGGCACCTGTCCGGCAATGACGACGATGGGGGTGGAGTCGAGCATGGCATCGGCAATGCCCGTGAGCGTGTTGGTCACGCCCGGTCCGCTGGTGACGATGGCCACGCCCACCTCACCGCTCACCCTGGCATAGCCCTCGGCGGCATGGGTGGCGCCCTGCTCGTGGCGCACGAGGATGTGGTCGAAGCATTTCTTCTCTCCGCGGGTGTAGTCGAAGAGTGCGTCGTAGACGGGCATGATGCTGCCTCCGGGATAGCCGAAGATGGTCTTCACCCCCTCGGCCTGCAGGGCACGCATCAGCGCTTTGGCACCGGTTATTCTGTCTTTTAGCATAGTTCTCTTTAGTCTATTATCCTCACTCCTCCTTTATCGGCGCTCGACACGCTCTGCGCGTAGGCACGCAGTGCCTTCGACACGGTGCGCTGCCGCTTCAAGGGCTGCTGCGGGCGGGCTGCGAGTTGCTCGTCGCTGAGCTTCACGCTGATGGAGCGCGAGGGAATGTCGATGACAATGATGTCGCCGTCCTTTATCTTGCCGATGTTGCCTCCGTTGGCCGCCTCGGGCGAGATGTGGCCTATCGAGAGTCCGCTGGTGCCTCCGGAGAAGCGTCCGTCGGTGATGAGTGCGCACTCCTTGCCTAGGTGCATGCTCTTAATATAGGAGGTGGGGTAGAGCATCTCCTGCATGCCCGGTCCGCCTTTGGGTCCCTCGTGGGTGATGACGACGCAGTCGCCGCTTTTCACCCGTCCGCCGAGGATGCCCTCGCAGGCGTCTTCCTGAGAGTCGAAGACCACGGCAGGCCCTTCGAAGTGCCACAGGCTCTCGTCCACACCGGCGGTCTTCACCACGCAGCCGTCCTGGGCAATGTTGCCGAAGAGCACGGCCAGTCCGCCGTCCTTGGTGTAGGCATGCTCCACGTCGCGTATGCAGCCGTTGCTGCGGTCGGTGTCGAGTGTGGCGTAGTATTCGCTCTGCGACCCCATCATCGTGCTGAACCGCCCGCCGGGAGCAGCATGATAGATGCGCTGCTCCGTGTCCAGCCGGGCTGCTTCTTCCTGAGTGTATCGTTTCTCAGGGCCGTGCGCAAGGATATTGTGCTTGCGTAGCATCTCGCCGAGGGTGGCTCCGTCTACACGCCATGCGCTGTCGTCGATGAGTCCGGCTTTGTTCAGCTCGGTCAGGATGCCAAAGATACCGCCGGCGCGGTTGCACTCCTGCACGCTGTACTTCTGTGTGTTGGGTGCCAGTTTGCACAGGCAGGGCGTCTTGCGGCTCAGCTTTCATGGTGAAGTCTACGCCTGCCTCTTGTGCCACGGCGAGCAGGTGCAGCACGGTGTTGGTGGAGCCTCCCATGGCTATGTCGAGTGTCATGGCATTGAGGAAAGCCTGTCGGGTGGCAATGCTGCGAGGCAGCACGCGCTCGTCGCCATCCTCATAGTAGGCCAGCGCGTTTGTCACGATCTGGCGGGCAGCCCGCTTGAAGAGCGCTGTGCGCTCGGTGTGGGTGGCGAGTAGGGTGCCGTTGCCGGGCAGGCTCAGACCGATGGCCTCGGTGAGCGAGTTCATGGAGTTGGCTGTGAACATGCCCGAGCAGGAGCTGCAACCGGGGCAGGCACACTGCTCTATCTGCTGCAGCTCCTCGTCGGTCACGCTGGGGTCGGCACCTTTCACCATGGCGGTGATGAGGTCGGCGTTCTCGCCGCGCCATCGTCCGGCCTCCATGGGGCCGCCGCTGCAAAACACGGTGGGAATATTCAGGCGCATGGCGGCCATGAGCATGCCGGGCGTCACCTTGTCGCAGTTGGAGATACATATCATCGCGTCGGCCTTGTGGGCATTGACCATATACTCCACCGAGTCGGCGATGATGTCGCGTGAGGGCAGCGAGTAGAGCATGCCGTCGTGGCCCATGGCGATGCCGTCGTCGATGGCGATGGTGTTGAACTCGGCGGCATAGCACCCCATGCGTTCTATCTCCTCCTTCACTATCTGGCCAATCTCGTGCAGATGGGTGTGGCCGGGCACGAACTGCGTAAACGAATTGACTATGGCAATGATGGGCCGTCCGAACTGCTCCTTCTTCATGCCCGTGGCCACCCACAGTGCGCGGGCACCGGCCATGCGGCGCCCCTCTGTGCACACGCTGCTTCTCAACTGATGTTTCATTATCGTCTTTTTTTTTGAGTTTCTGTGAATGTCATCCCGCACCAGTGGCGAAAAAACGCTGCAAAGTTACGCCTTTTTCTGCAAACAGCCAACAATTACGCGGGAAAATTGCTTGCTGTAGCCGAACACACCAAGGCTTGGCCATCTGTCGGCCAAGCCTTGGTGTGTTCAGACGCTGGTGTGGTGCCGCTGCTACTTGAACTGCCAGCAGTCCAGTCTCACATGGCCCTCGGTGCGGTCGAAGCAGAGGTAGAGGTCGTGCACGCCCCTGGCGCCCTTCACCTTTGTGCTGAAGTCGCGGTACAGTGTGGTCGAGCCGGTGGCCTTGACGACGGCTGTGCCTATGGCGGGGCCGTCGGGACGGTCGAGGCGCAGGGTGATGGTGGTGGTGCCGGTGGCGGCGGCGCTGACGACGAAGGCCTTGGCGCCCTTGTCGCCGAAGTCGACGCCGCGCAGGCGGATATACTCACCGTCGTCGATGTCGGTCACATACATGTTGCGTCGGCCCGTAGACTCTGGCATGTCCTTCACCACGCCGGTATTGTCTATACCCATTTTAGCCGTCTTCAGTCCGAAGCCCCATGCCATGGTCTCAGCCTCCACGCGCCGGTAGGGGTTGAGCCAGTGCAGCTGCTTCAGCGGCTGCTGGTCGAGCCAGTAGGGTATCTCCTGGATGGTGCCGTCGGCGTTGTAGGTTATCTCCGATGCCGACACGGATCGGCGCTCGTGGTGGCGGAAGGTCTCCAGGTGCATGAGGTCGTAGTTCTGTCCGAACACGTAGGAGTGTCCCTTATAGTCGCAGATGCCGGGGTGGTTGCCCCGGTCGCGCGGCGTGGGGCGCATGATGTAGCCCTTCGACTGCCACGGCCCCTCTGGCGAGGTGCTCATGGCGTAGCCCAGTGCTTCGGGACAGCAGGTAGAGGCATAAGCCAGATAGTAGTGGGAGCCGTGCTTGTAGAGCCAAGGACCTTCCTGGTAGTGGGCTATCTTGTAGTCGAGCTTGGTGATGCCGCTCTTCAGCGAGGTCATGTCGTCATTCAGCTTGGCCCAGTAGGTGTTGGGATTGCCCCAGTACATGTAGGCTTGCCCGTCGTCGTCGGTGAAGACGGTGGGGTCTATGTCGTCCCAGTGTTCTTTCTGCCATACGAGAGGCTGGTCCAAGGGGTCACGGAAGGGGCCGTAGGGCGAGTCGCTCACCAGCACGCCGATGCCGTGGCCATGCAGCGGAGCATAGAGGTAGTACTTGCCGTCACGCTCCACGGTCTGTATGGCCCAGGCCCCGTTGTCGCGGCTGCGCCAGGCGAAATCCTTCAGCGAGGCCACCGCTCCGTGCTCGGTCCAGTTGACCATGTCGGTGGTCGACCACAGCAGCCAGTCGTACATGAAGAATCCAGCCGACGACTTCTCGTTGAGGTCGGGTATGTCTTCCGGCGAGGCGTCGTGCGACGTATATAAGAATAAGGTGTCGCCCACGACGAGCGGCGAGGGGTCGGCCGTGTATTTTGTCTGGAAGAGTGGCATGTTGACCTGCTCCATGGCGCGCATCTCCCACCAGTCGAAATTGAAGAGCTGTGGTCCTTTGCGTCCCTTGAACACCAGGTAGAGGTCGGTGGTGTGTGGCAGGCTGAGTCCTGCCATGGTGCGTGAGGAGGCATTCAGGGAGGGGAGTGAGGAGTAGTCCAGGTCGACGGTGACGGTCTGCCACTGCTCCCATCCGCCGGTGCCCGGCACGTTCACGGTGCCGAGCAGGCGCCCGTTCAGGCTGTCGGTCCTGATCTCTATCCTTCCGCCGCGCAGTCCGCTGGCCACGCGGGCGGAGAATGTGCGGGGCACGCGTCCGGCCAGCGCCACGTTCTGCAGCTTGATGTAGTCGCCATGATGTATGTCGGTGACGTAGACCTGCAGTCCGTTCCGCTCGCCCGGAGTGTCGTGCTGTGCGGTCTTGATGCCCTGCGAGAAGGCCATCGTCTCGGCTTCCACGCGGCGGTAGGGGTCGAAGGTGGCCACGGGCCTCACTCCGCTGTCGGTGGGCAGGATGGTGGGCAGCGAGCCGTCCTTGCCATAGGAGAACTCCTCTACGGCCACGCTGCGTCCGAAGCCTCCTCCGCCGGGCAGCTTGCCTGTGTGATAGAAGAAGTAGTCGTGGCCTTTGTAGCGGGCCACGCCGCAGTGGTTGGTGAACGACTTGGTGTCGCTCAGCGGCATGACCTCGCCCACATAGCGCCATGGCCCTTCCGGCTTGGGTGCTGCACTGTAGGAGATATGCTCGGGCACGCCGCCGGCAGCGTAGAGCAGGTAGTAGCCTCCCAGGGCGGCGCCGGCAGGAGCCTTGGCGAGCCACGGGCCTTCCACGTAGGAGTCTTTGTACTTGCGGCCACGCTCGCGCTTGTCCATGGAGGGCGAGCCGAAGGCCTCCTCCGTCATGTCGAGCGTGCGCACCTCACCGTCGATGGATATCATGTCGTCACGCAG
>CAJOHP010000105.1:19683-24737 GCA_905234355.1 uncultured Prevotella sp.
GCGGGTTGCCCCACATGATCCATGCCTGTCCATCGTCGTCGATGAGCACCGTGGGGTCTATGTGGTCCCACTTGCCGTCCTCATACAGGGGCTTGCCTATGGCATCGCGGAAAGGGCCGGTGGGCGAGTCGCTCACGGCCACACCGATGGCCATGCCCTTCGATATGCTCGAGTGGGCGCAGACGTACCAGTAGTACTTCCCGCCACGTTCCACACACTGCGATGCCCAGGCCCGGTCGTCGGCCCAGCGGAAGGACTCCAGGGCCAGGGGCGAGCCGTGGTCCTGCCAGTTCACCATGTCGCTGGTGGAATAGACGCGCCACTCCTGCATCCAGAAGAAGTCGGCACCGTCTTCGTCGTGACCTGTGTAGACATACATCCTGTCGCCCACCACAAGCGGTGCCGGGTCGCTGGTCTTCCAGGTCTGCACAAAAGGATTCTGTGCTGTGGCCACCCCAAGGGCAGCTGGCAGCACAAGGGTCATAAAGAGTTTCTTTTTCATGTCGTTTTACGGTTGTTGTCTTGCTATGCGATGCAAAGTTACGCCATTCTTTTCAAATGCGTTTCTCTGTTTGTCGCAGATTCTTTTTGCAGTGTAGCCTGACACGTGCCAAAAGTGCGCTTTCCGGGCCGAAAAGGCCCCTAAGCGTATCGGATGGAGCTTTTTTAACACACAAAAAGGCTGTTATTTCAAACATTATGACTACCTTTGCAGCTTGGTTAGGACATATAGCATGTTTCTACATATAAAATAACTCAACTTTCGCAAGTTGAGTAAGGAGTTGAGGAGTACTACTTTACCTCCACCTCTCTTCTACTCCTTTACTCCTTGAAGTTGAGCGAATGCGAAACTTGAATAAGATGATGAACGAGAAAATCTTTCAGACACTGAAGTCGGCCGAGACCGAAGACTGGCTCGACTTGCATGTGGTGCGCCCGTTGTGCTACTATTGTGCACGTGGTTTTGCCCTGTTGCACATCCATCCCAACACGGTCACCATCCTTTCCATGATTGTCGGGGCGGCGAGCTGCGTGTTCTTTGCTCACGGTAGCTGGTACTATGAGGGTGCGGCCGGACTCCTGCTCAACGTAGTGGCAGTGGTCTTGCTGTGCATCGCCGACATCCTGGACTGCACCGACGGCCAGCTGGCCCGCATGACCGGGCAGAAGAGCCGCCTGGGCCGCATACTCGACGGCGTGGCGGGCTTTACCTGGTTTGTGCCCATCTATCTGGCACTGGTCTGGCGCTTTTACCATCACCACAGCCTGGAGTTCGGACTCTTCGGCATAGAGGACACACCGCAGAACGTGCTCATAGCTACCGTCGTGGTCTTTGCCATAGGACTCTATTCCGGCATTGCCGGCCTGGCAGGACAGCAGCGTCTGGCCGACTACTACATACAGGCCCATCTCTTCTTCCTCAAGGGTGAGAAAGGCAGCGAGCTCGACAACTCGGCCAAGCAGCAGGAACTCTACGACCAGATGTCGTGGAAAGGCCATGTGGGCGAGAAAATCTTCCAGGGCTCTTATGTGGGCTATACCAAGAAGCAGGAGGCCCGCACCCCAGAGTTTCAGCGCCTGATAGCTACCCTGCAGCAGAAATATGGTCACGACATTCCGCAGGACGTGCGCGAGATGTTTCACCGTCACTCCCTGCCGCTGATGCTGTGGAACGGACTGCTCACCTTCAACTTCCGTTCTTTCTGGCTGTTCCTCTTCTGCCTGATAGACGTGCCGGTGGCCAACTTCCTCTTCGAGATAGTCGTCATGGGGCTGCTCACCTGCTACGTCAACCGCCGTCACGAGGCCTTCTGCAAAAAGATAACCCAAGCCGTCGAGGCACTGTAGCACAGCGACAAGAAGAGTGACAAGACACATGAAGTGGACTAAACAACAGCTGAACAACTTCTTCTTCTTCCTCGGCGTGGCGGTGGTCGTGGTGATGCTCGTCACGTTCGACGTGAGCTTCGTCGAGCTGTGGCAGCACCTGTGCCATGCCGGCTACTGGCTCATACCCATCATCGGTATCTGGATTGTCATCTATGGCATGAATGCCCTGGCCTGGCAGTGCATCGTGCGGTCTCAGCTGAGAAGCATGGCGCCCGGCCGTCTGGCAGGAGCACAGGGCAAAGAGCCGTCGTTCTGGCGCATCTACCGCCTGACCATCACGGGCTATGCGCTCAACTACGCCACGCCGGTGGGCGGTCTGGGCGGCGAGCCCTACCGCATCATGGAGCTCTCCAACGACATAGGCAAGGAGCATGCCACCTCGTCGGTCATTCTCTATGCCATGATGCACATGTTTGCACACTTCTGGCTGTGGTTCTCCTCGCTGTTCCTCTATCTGGGCCTCGCCCTCGTGGGCGACCTGCCTCTGACGCCTGCCATAGGCGTGCTGCTCTGCCTGGCCGCAGCGCTGTGCCTGACGGCGTTCTACTTCTTCTCCAAAGGCTACCGCAAGGGACTGGCCGTGAAGACCATACGCATCTTGGGAAAAGTGCCGGGACTGAGGGCCTGGAGCAGTCGCTTCCTTGAGCGCCACGACCAGACGCTGCACAAGATAGACCAGCAGATAGCTGCCCTGCACAAGCAGGACAAGCGCAGCTTCTATGCCAGTCTGCTGCTGGAGTACGGCTCGCGCATCGTGCAGAGTCTCGAGATCATGTTTATGCTGCTGCTCTTCGGCGTGGACTGTGGCGGAGGCTTCAGCGGCATGATGCTCACCTTCGCACACTCCATACTCATCCTCTCCTTCACCACACTCTTCGCCAATCTCATAGGCTTCCTGCCCATGCAGCTCGGCGTGCAGGAAGGAGGCTTCGTGCTCTCCATAGCTGCACTCGGACTCTCGGCAGCGCTGGGCATCTTCGTGAGCATCATCTGCAGGGTGAGAGAGATGATCTGGATCGTCATCGGACTGCTGCTGATGAAGATAAAGTCATAACGGACAAAACAAACTTACAAATTGCATACATTATTATGAACTATTTAGACAGAAACGAATTCAATTTCGAGCCGAGTCAGCAGGTGGTGGACGCTATCAGGCATTTCGACCCGAAAGACCTGTGTTTCTATACGCGCATCTACGACCAGGGCAAGAAAAGCGTCATCAGCGTCAGGCTCAGCGAAATCTACGGTGTGCCCGAACAGCAGGTGCTGCTCACCTATGGAGGCGAGGACATGCTGAAAAATGCCATCCACTATTTCCTCACCACGTGCGACGACGGCAGCCAGACGCTCAACAAGAAGATACTCATACCGGAGTTCTCCTGGTGGTACTACAACCGTGTGGCCAACGAGTGCGGAGGCACCTTCGAGATGTATCCCCTGCATGAGCAGGACGACACGTTTGCCTACGATGTGGAGGAGGTCATCGCTTACACCAACCGCATCCATCCCCGCATGCTGCTGCTTGCCTCGCCCAACAACCCTACAGGCAATGGGCTCACACCGGCCGAGATAAGCCACATCATGGAGCACATACCCGCCGACACGATAGTGCTCATCGACGAGGCCTATGCCAGCTTCGTGAGCACCGACACGGCCTACATAGCACCGCTCATCGAGAAGCACGACAACCTGATCATCTCGCGCACACTCTCAAAGTTCTATGGCCTGCCCGGCCTGCGCGTGGGGTTCGGATTCATAGGCAAGGGCCACGACCAGTTTATGAGCTACGTCAACAAATACCTGGGCTACAACCGCTTCTCCGAGGCCGTGGCACTGGCTGCGCTGGACAGCGACGACCACTACCGTCGCGTGGCCGACGACATGGAGTGGGGACGACAGCTCTACCGGAACCGCCTCGGACATCTGGAGGGATTCAAGGTCTACAAGTCGGTAGCCAACTTCATCCTCATACGCTATCCCCTGGCCATCAAGGAGCGGCTCCAGCAGGCACTGCAGGCACAGGACTACAAGATAAAGTTCATGGCCGACAAGGGACTGGAGTCGTGCCTGCGCATCACCCTGGGGCGCAAGGAGCAGACCCAGACCGTGGTCGACACCATACTCAGTTGTCTCGAAGGTTGACTCTCTATGATAGGAGTAATACTTGCTGCGGGCATGGCCAAGCGTCTGCGCCCGCTTACCGACACCAAGCCGAAGTGTCTCTTGGAGATAGGCCATCGCACGCTTCTGGAACGCACCGTCGACGCGATGGCCAGCTGCGGCATAGGCGAGTATGTGGTGGTCACTGGCTACAGGGCCGAACAGATACGGCAGTTTCTCGCCGGTCACTACCCGGACGTCACCTTCCACTTCCTGCACAATGCCGACTATGCCCACAACAACAACATCTACTCGCTGTGGATGGCGGGCGAGGTGGTGCGTGGCCATGACTTCCTGCTCATGGACAGCGACATCCTGTGCGATGCCGGGGCGGTGCAGGCCATTGCCTCACAGCCGGGCAGTGCCCTCGCGGTGTGCCGGCACGAGCTGGGCGAGGAAGAGATGAAGGTGGTGGTTGACCGTGAGGGGCGCATCGCGCAGATCAGCAAGACCTGCCAGCCGGCAGATGCCATGGGCGAGTCGGTGGGCATAGAGCGCATCGCTGCCGACTACAGCACAGCGCTCTACCGCGAGCTGGACACGATGATAGGGCAGGAACGGCTCGTCGACGTGTTCTATGAGCTGGCCTTCGAACGGCTCATCGCTCAGGGACACACCTTCACCGTGGTGGACACCACGCGCTTCTTCTCCTACGAGCTCGACACCCCCGAAGACTATGCCCGTGCACAGGAGCTTTGGCAGCTGCTGTAGCACGGGCTATAATTGATGTAGGCAGAACGTCTACAAGTTCAGAACACGACGACGACGTGGCGCTTCTCTATGCTCGACTGTGTGGGTGTGCCCACGATGGTGGGCTCGTCGCTGCCGGCGTTGTCGCATGCCTTGCTCTTGCGGCTGTAGGCGTCGAAGTGTCCTCCGCTGAGCACGATGGCCGTTTCGCTCTTGACGGCCTTCGGCTTCGACAGCTCTTCGGTGCCCGTGGCGCTGACGACGAGTTTTCCACCGCCGAACAGGATGTCGTGGGCGCTGTTGATGCCCTTGCC
>CAJOHP010000106.1 GCA_905234355.1 uncultured Prevotella sp.
CGGAACTGGTGTGGCCCTTCGTGCACGCTGAGGTAGGCGCCCACGCCGTGGCCGGTGCCGTGCAGGTAGTTGAGCCCCTCGCGCCACATGAACTGCCGTGCCAGCACGTCGAGCTGTGTGCCTGTCGTGCCACTGGGGAAGACGGCGCGCGAGAGGGCGATGTGGCCCTTGAGCACGAGGGTGTAGACGTGGCGCTCGTCATCGGTGAGCGGTCCCAGGGCAATGGTGCGGGTGATGTCGGTCGTGCCGTCTTGATACTGTGCGCCGCTGTCGAGCAGCAGCAGTGAGCGAGGCTCGAGGGCCTTGTCGGTAGCGGGCGTGGCCTCGTAGTGCACGATGGCACCGTGGTCGGCATAGCCGGCTATCGTGTCGAACGACAGGTCGCGGTATCGCTCTTGCTCGGCACGCAGCGCCGTGAGCTTCGCGTCGACGCCCATCTCGGTGAGCCGTGCCCCCTGCTCCATCTGCTCGTCTATCCATCTCAGGAAGCGCACCATGGCCACGCCGTCGCGCAGCATGGCACGCCGGTAGCCGCTTATCTCGGCGTCGTTCTTCACTATCTTCATGGCGGGCACGGGCGACGGTGCCCGGACGATGTCGCTCACGGATGACTTGTAGAGTGTGTAGTTCACTTCGTCGGGGTCGAGCAGGATGGTCTGCTCGAAGTAGTCCTTCAGCCCCTGGGCCACACCCTCGTAGGGGGCCACGCCTATGCCGTTGCGCTCCAGATAGTCGGCGACGGCTGCTGTGAGTTTCACCTTATTTATATATAGGGTGACGCTGGTGGTAGAGATGAGCAGATAGGCCGCGAAGACAGGTGTGCAGTGCACGTCGGTGCCTCTGAGGTTGAGCGTCCAGGCGATGTCGTCGAGTGCGGCGATGAGCATGCCATCGGCATGCTGCTCGCGTAGGGCTCGGCGTATGCGGCTGAGCTTGCTGCCTACGTGCTCGCCGGCCAGCTCGTCGGGCTGTATCTCAATGGGTGCCAAGGGTAGAGGCGGGCGGGCGGTCCACAGCAGGCGCAGCGGGTCGAGGTTGGTGCGCACGGTCAGTCCGCCCTGGCAGCGCAGGTCGGCGATGAGCTGCCCGGCAGCAGCTGCCGACCAGACGGTGCCGTCGATGCCCACCTCGGTGATGCCCGTGCCGTCCAGCTGCCGTCCTATCCACTGGGCTATGGTGGGCGTGCCGGGCATCTTCAGCCGCATCAGCTCGAAGCCTGTGCCGCGCAACTGCTCGGCAGCGGCAAGGAAGTAGCGCGAGTCGGTCCACAGTGCTGCACTCGTCAGCGTGACCACGGCCGTGCCGGCCGAGCCGTCGAAACCGCTGATCCACTCGCGGCCCTTCCAGTGGTCGGCCACATATTCGCTCTGGTGGGGGTCGGTGCTCGGGAAAATGAAGGCACCGAGGTGCTCACGGCGCATCAGCTCGCGGAGCATGTCAAGTCGCTGGGGTATGTCCATAAGGAAAGTGTTTCTTAATTATTTGGGCGTTTGCGCGTGCAAATGTACGAAAAAAAAGTGATAAAACCCTGTGCTGTTTCACTTTTTTTCTATCCTTTTGCTCAGCCAGCCACCTCCATTCACCTGACAGCCCTTGAGCCCCTGTGCCCGACGAACGACGAGAAATCCCACTTGCCACTTCGACTTTGCAAAGCAGGTGCAGGCAAGGCGCTGAAAAAGGCCGATTTGGGCTTTTCTCAGCAAAGAAAGCCTTTTTTAACCATTTATTGTCACTCGTCTTCAATCTTTTTTGTATCTTTGCGCCACCAAAAACAATTACATTATTAAAATCGTATACGAAACTATGGCATTTTTGACAAACGACAAACTGGTCATCGTCGGCGCAGCCGGCATGATTGGCAGCAACATGGCCCAGTGCGCACTGATGATGGGCCTCACCAGCAACCTGTGTCTCTACGATGTGTTCTCGCCCGAGGGTGTGGCCGAGGAGATGCGCCAGAGCGGCTTCGACGAGGCCTGCATCACCGCCACCACCGATGCCGAGGAGGCTTTCCGCGGCGCCAAGTACATCATCTCCAGCGGTGGTGCTCCCCGCAAGGAGGGCATGACCCGCGAGGACCTGCTGGCCGGCAACTGCAAGATAGCCGAGGAGCTGGGCATGAACATCAAGAAGTACTGCCCCGACGTGAAGCACGTGGTCATCATCTTCAACCCCGCCGACCTCACCGGTCTGGTCACCCTGCTCTATAGCGGCTTGAAGCCCGGGCAGGTCACCACGCTGGCCGGACTGGACACCACCCGCCTGCAGTCGGCACTGGCCAAGAAGTTCGGCGTGCTGCAGAGCGAGATAAAGGGTTGCGCCACCTATGGCGGACACGGCGAGCAGATGGCCGTCTTCGGCAGCCACGTCACCGTCAAGGGCCGCAAGCTCATCGACATCATCGGCACGCCCGAGTTTCCTGCCGAGGAGTGGGAGCAGATGAAGACCGACGTGACCAAGGGCGGCGCCGCCATCATCAAGCTGCGCGGACGCTCCAGCTTCCAGAGCCCCTCTTACCTCTCCGTCGAGATGATACGCGCCGCCATGGGCGGAGAGCCCTTCCGCTTCCCCGTTGGCACATACGTCAAGACCGACAAGTACGACCACATCATGATGGCCATGAAGACCACCATGACTGCCGAGGGTGCCAAGTATGAAGTGCCTCAGGGCACACCCGAGGAGAACGCCAAGCTCGACGCCAGCTATGAGCACCTCTGCAAGATGCGCGACGAGCTCGTCACCCTGGGCATCGTGCCCGAGATTGCCAAGTGGAGCGAAATCAACCCCAATCTGTAAGCCCTGCCACTGCAAAAAATGCAGTGCAACAGAAAAATATCCGGATACTTACGCAAGTATTCGGATATTTTTTGCTACTTTTGCAACGGATATAACCTAACAAACATTATTATATAAAAAACAAACTATGGATTTACTTAGCAAAATCGTAGCACGTGCGAAGGCCAACAAGCAGCGCATCGTGCTGCCCGAGGCGCTCGAAGAGCGCACGCTGCGTGCCGCCGACCGCGTGCTGGCCGACGACATTGCCGACATCATCCTCATCGGCAGCCCTGCCGACATCAGCCGTAAGGCCAGCGAGTGGGGGCTGCAGCACATAGGCAAGGCCACCATCATCGATCCCGACAACAATCCCAAGAGCGAGGAGTATGCCCAGCTGCTGGCCGAGCTGCGCAAGAAGAAGGGCATGACCCTGGAGCAGGCCCGCGAGCTGGTCAGGAACCCGCTCTACCTGGGCTGCATGATCATCAAGACCGAAGGGGCCGACGGCCAGATCTCCGGAGCGCTCTCCACCACCGGCGAGACACTGCGCCCCGCCCTGCAGATCATCAAGTGTGCGCCCGGCATCACCTGCGTCTCGGGCGGCATGCTGCTCATCACCAAGCAGAAGCAGTATGGCGAAGAGGGCGTGCTCGTCGTGGGCGACGTGGCCGTGACACCCATGCCCACCGCCGACGAGCTGGCACAGATAGCCGTGTGCACAGCACAGACGGCCCGCTCGGTGGCCGGATTCGACGACCCCCGCGTGGCCATGCTCAGCTTCTCTACCAAGGGCTCGGCCAAGCACGAGGTCATCGACAAGGTGGTCGAGGCCACACAGAAGGCCAAGGAGCTGTGCCCGGAGCTCAAGGTCGACGGCGAGCTGCAGGCCGACGCCGCACTGGTGCCTGCCGTGGGCAAGAAGAAAGCACCCGGAAGCACCATCGCCGGCAATGCCAACGTGCTCGTGTTCCCCAACCTCGAGGTGGGCAACATCGGCTACAAGCTCGTGCAGCGACTGGGCGACGCCATCGCCATCGGACCCATCCTGCAAGGCATCGCAAGACCCGTCAACGACCTCTCACGCGGATGCTCCGTCGACGACATCTACTACATGGTGGCCATCACTGCATGCCAGGCCATGGACGCAAAGAAGTGACTAAATACGAAGGAAATCAGGACATTCCGTCATTGAAAGATATCAAGTCGCCTTTTTTGAAAGGAATTAGAAAAAGGATTTTTTATTGAAAGAAATTAGAATAATTAGAATAATTTTATTAGAAGTCTTCTAACTCGGTTTTTATGACGAAAGAGGAGTATAAAGATATCTACGACTTTGTAGGGGCTGCTCAGGAGGTGCATTCCACATTAGGGAGGGGTATGCATGAACGTGTATATCAGGAAGCTCTTGCTGTGGAGCTGAAACAGCGCAACATGTATTTTGAGCGCGAGAAGCATCTACACATCACTTATAAAGGCGTAGACTTGGAAATGACTTATATTGCCGATTTCTATTATAAAGGAGTAGTCGTCGAGCTGAAGTCATTGGAGACTATCAATTCAGAGCATCGGGCTCAGCTATTCAACTATATGCGGATCACTAAGCATAATCGTGGCATACTCTTGAATTTCGGAGAGAAAAGGCTAAGAGCTGAGCGTTATCTCTATTTACCGGAACACGACAATTTCGTTTTGCTAACAAAAGAGAACTACAGGCGCTATATTGATAATTAAGCAAAAAAATTATTCTAATTATTCTAATTTCTTTCAAATAAGAACAATCTAATTTCTTTCAAAAAGGAACATCCTAATTCATTTCAACACAACAAAAACATTTATTTATTCTTTAAGATAAGGAAATATGAAGATTCTTGTACTTAACTGTGGCAGCTCGTCCATCAAGTACGCGCTGTACAACATGGACGACAAGAGCGTGATGACCAGTGGCGGCGCCGAGCGCGTGGGCCTCGACGGTGCTTTTGTCAAGGTGAAACTGGCCAACGGCGAGAAGCGGCAGATCATGCACGACATACCCGAGCACACCGAGGGCGTGAAGTTTATCTTCTCCCTGCTCACCGACCCCGAGATAGGCGTCATCAAGAGCCTCGACGAGATCGACGCCGTGGGACACCGCATGGTGCACGGCGGCGAGAAGTTCAACAAGTCGGTCATCCTCACCGACGAGGTGCTCAAGGCCTTCGAGGCCTGCAGCGACCTGGCCCCCCTGCACAACCCCGCCAACCTCAAGGGCGTCAACGCCGTGAAGGAGCTCATGCCCGGACTGCCCCAGGTGGGCGTGTTCGACACCGCCTTCCACCAGACCATGCCGCCCAAGGCATTTATGTATGCCATACCCTATGAGCTCTACGAGAAGTACGGCATACGCCGCTACGGTTTCCACGGCACCAGCCACCGCTATGTGTCGGCCCGCGCCTGCGAGTTCCTGGGCATCAAGGCCGAGGGCACCAAGATGGTGACCTGCCACGTGGGCAACGGAGGCTCCATCGCTGCTGTCGTCGACGGCAAGTGCATCGACACCTCCATGGGTCTCACCCCCCTCGAGGGACTCGTCATGGGCACCCGCGCCGGCGACATCGACGGCGGCGCCGTGACCTTCATCGAGAAGAAGCTCGGACTCGACGCCGACGGCATGTCGGACCTGCTCAACAAGAAGAGCGGCGTGGCCGGTATCACCGGAGGCTCCAGCGACATGCGCGACGTGGAGAACGCTGCCAAGGAGGGCAACCCGCGCGCACAGCTCGCACAGGACATGTACTTCTACCGCATCAAGAAATACATCGGTGCCTACGCCGCCGCCATGGGCGGACTCGACGTCATCGTCTTCACCGCCGGTGTGGGCGAGAACCAGGTGGGCATGCGCTCGGAGGTGTGCAAGGGACTGGAGTTCCTCGGCGTGAAGTTCGACGAGGAGCGCAACAAGGTGCGCGGCGAAGAGGCCGTCATCTCGGCCGACGACTCCCGCGTGAAAGTGGTCGTCATACCCACCGACGAGGAGCTGATGATAGCCACCGACACGATGAACCTGCTGAAGTAAGACAAGAACGCACCCACACCCCAAGGGCTATGAACTGGAAGAGCATACTGCGCCAATGGCTCCATCAGGACCACGTCGTCGTGGCCCTGATGGCCATGGCCGTAGTAGGGGTGATTACGTTCGTCACGTTCAACGTGTCGTTTCTCAACCCCGTGGAGCAGATGATCGGCAACATGAAGTTCACCGACCTCTACACCAAGGTGAAGAACTTCCATGCCGAGCCCGACACGTCGCGCTTCGTCACCATCGTCGACATGAGCGACCTCTACAACCGTGGCGACATTGCCGACCTGCTGTCCACCGTGGCCCGGCAGCGCCCGCGGGCCGTCGGCGTCGACCTGCTCTTCGAGGGCGAGCGCGACGACGTGGAGGGCAACGTGCGCCTCATCACCACCGTCGACAGCCTGCGCCCGCTGCTCGTCATGGGCACCAAGCTCACCGGCTACGACGCCCGCTCGGCCACCTTCACCGCCACGTCGCGCTCCTACGTGGACGAGGTGGTCGACAGCCTTGACGAGGGCTTCGTCAATCTGGAGGACGACATGCAGCACGGCATCATCCGCGACTGCCGCAGCGGCATGTCGCTCACCGGCCACCAGGGGCTCATGCCCTCGCTGCCTGCCGCCACGCTGCAGCGCTTCGGCATCTTCGTGCCCCTGCGCAACAAGCCCATGCTCATCGACTTCTCGCCCACGGTCTTTCCCGTGGTGAGGGCCGACAGCGTGGCCCTGAAGCCGCAACTCTTCAAGAACCGCATGGTCATCGTCGGCGCCTATCGGGAAGAGACCGACCAGCACCTCACCCCCCTGGGCAAGATGTCGGGCGTGGAGCTCCATGCCTACGCCCTGCACACGCTCATGAACCAGCGCGAGGTGCACGACGCGCCGCTGTGGGCCAATCTGCTGGCCGCCTTCCTGACCTGCTATCTGCTCGCCGTCCTCATCGAGATGTCGGAGCGGCGCGACGAGCGCCACAAGCCCAGCCCCCTGCGCATCTTCCTCGACGAGAGCGAGTGGCTCAAGGGGGGCATCGTGCTCCTCATGGCACTCGCGGTCACCTGCATCATGCACTGGATATTCGAGCAGCACGGCCTCTACATCAACGCCCTGCTCGTGCTTGCCTCCATGGCCTTCGTCGTACAGGCCCACGACACCTACATGGCCCTCATCAAGGCCATCGCCGTGCGCCATCCGCACAACTGGTGGGTGCGACGCTCGCTGGCCATGAGAGATGAGAGATGAGAAATGAGAGATGAGAAATGAGAGATGAGAAATATGATTAGACATGCTTTCGTGAAGCGCTTGGTGCTTTCTTGCTTCCTTGTTGTGACTTTCGCCGGCAGTGTGCAGGCCGGCGAATATGTCGTGTTCTCCATCAGCGGGCGCGTCACCGTGGGCGGCCAGACCGTGAGCAAGCAGCAGCACCTCGACGGACAGCAGGCCATCAGCATTGCCAGCGGAGCCTTCATCACCCTGCTCGACCCCGTCAGCCGCAACCTCTGCACCATCGGGCAGTCGTCGGGCATCATCGCCCAGCTCTTCAATGCCCGCAAGTATGCCTTCCGCAAGATTGCACAGAAGTATGTGGACTACGTCCTCAACGGCTCTCAGCATCCCGAGCCGCGACGCAGCAGCTACCGGCAGACGGCAGGCGCCGTCACACGACAGCCCTACTGGATGGCCGACGAGCAGTAGCCCGTGTGCCCTGCAATCGCAGAGACGCAACTGCTCTACAACGCTGCTCCCGTCGTGGACTACTGCTACGTCGACTTCACCTTCACCGTGCCGCTTGAGCCGGGCGAGCACAAGATAGCCGTCACCGCCGTCTTCGCCGACGGACTCCACGGCACGTTCGTCGTGGCCGGCAAGACCGTCGTGCTGCAGTAGCGGCCGCCTTCATGCCCGTCGGAGCCACACCCGACAAGGCATGCAGCAAGCCCTGCCGCTCGTTTACCCCCTAAACGACCCCCGTCTACCCCCTAAACGACCACTGGCTACCCCCTAGCCGAGGCGCCGCTAGGGGGTAAACGGGGGTCGTTTAGGGGGTAAACTGTGACCAATGGAACCCTCACCACAAGTCTCGCTCGGTCTGATTTGCATTCATCCACATATTATATTACCGAGCTTTCCCACCCAGAAAGGAGGTGGGAAAGATCAGTTATTTGATTGCTTTTACACTGCCGGGCATCGGTAGCCGCACTACCAGATGTTGGTAGCCACACTACCAGACGTTGGTACTCGCAGTACCAGACGTTGGTACTCGCAGTACCAGACGTTGGTACTCACAGTACCAGACGTTGGTACTCCGAGTGGTACTGCGAGTGTTGGAACTGGCCTCCTATATTACAAACTAGGTTGGTTGACTGAAGTTT
>CAJOHP010000107.1:0-14081 GCA_905234355.1 uncultured Prevotella sp.
GGTGTGTGCCTGACAGGCCACGCGCTGCACGATACTGCACATCCATGCGAGCAGCTGTGCGTGGCCAGTGGTGGGTGTGGCGAAGAGCATGGCGGCGCCCTCGTCGGGGCTGAGTATCTCGCGGGTGGGGTAGTAGACCTTGTCGCGGTTGAGCTGTTGCTGAAGTTCTGCCAGTGCGGGTGAGATGGTGGTGGAGTAGGGGTGTCGCAGCACGGCGTTGACATAGTGCAGGCGGAAACGGTCGCGACTGGCCACGTAGCCGGTTGTCTGCAGGGCAAAGAGGTGGGCGATGAGTGCCGCCACAGGTGTCTGTGCGAGCGGGTAGCCGGTGGTGATATTGACCTTCTCCACCTCCGGCGGCAGACAATGCAGTGTGGTCTGCAGCAGTGCCTCGTTGCCGAGCACGATGGCCGTGCGGCGGCCGTCGGCATAGCGCTGGTGCTCGCGCAGCCATGTCCCGATGTAGCGCGCCTGTATGTTTTCCGTGGGAGCGGAGATGTAGCTGATGTGCTTCTCGCGACTGAAGGTGCAGTAGATTCGAGCGTCGGTCGTGTCGAACTCGTTGGGGAAGTCGGCCAGATACTGGGCGATAAAGTGTCCGGCCTCGTTGTCGCCTCCCTTGGCTGTGGGCATGTAGTAGTGGTCGAAGTCCCAGTAGAAGTGGGCCTTACCTTGCTTCCTGAGTGTGGTGAAGAGCTGTTGCTCAACGCGCTGCAGGAGGTTGAATCCCACAAAGAGGTAGTGGTCGTATTGAAACTGTGTGCCAGTGTCTTCCGCCACCTGACGGTAGAGCGCCCCCTCGTAGGCAAGTTTCTGACTGGCGAGCTGGGCATTGAAGGCGTGGTAGATATTGCCCATGCGCGACCAGAGCCTGATGAAGCGGTCCTTGAGCAGACTGTTGTGGTCGGTCGAGAAGTTGCTGAAAAATCGGTGCAGGGCTTCCTTCTGCTCTTCGGAGAGATAGGCCACGGAGTCGTACTCGTGCAGATCGCGCAGATTGGCGAAGACGCGGTCGGCATCTGCCATGTTTTTGTCTATGTCGTCGAAGTCGCTGAGCAGCAGCTGTCCCCATCCGTAGAAGTGGTCGAGTGTCTCGTCTATGCCTGTCTCTCGTGTGAAGCATCGGTGCAGCTCGCTCACGAGCTTGATGGGGTCGGCCACCTGCAGGTGGGAGTGGCTTCGGAAGAGCTCGCTGATGGTGGTGTAGGCGGGGCTCCAAAGGGGGTGTCCGGCACGACGGGCTATGTGGTCGTTGAGAAAGAGCGAGGCGCGCTTGTTGGGGAACACCACAGCCACGCGGGCCATGTTGTCGCCATACTTGCTGAGTATGTCCTCAGCCACGTATTCTAAGAATGATGTCATATTTCTTCTATTTCGTTGGTGTAGACATACCAGAGGTATCCTCTGACGTTGTTGTGGCCCATACTGCTGAGCAGTTGCATGTACTGGCTCACCTGCTGTCGGTACTCGTTGCGTCGGTGGCCGAACTTGAAGTCGACGACGACGGTCTCTTGTCCGTCGGTCATCACCCTGTCTGGACGTCGCCCCATGAACTGTCCTGTGACGGGGTCGATGCCGATGATGGTGCACTCATTGTATAGCGTCCATCGCGTGTCAAACCATGCTGCCACGCGGGGTTCGTCCAGGCGCTGTCGTATCATGGTCTCCAGCCCATGGCGGGTGATGTGCTCGTCGTAGAGCACGCCGTCGAACTCCAGCTGTCTGAGCGCCCCTTCTATGTCATCGGCGGTGCGGATGGAGGAGAATACATTGTGCAGCACGTTGCCCGTCTGGATGTATTGGCTCCGTTTTCTTTGTTCGGCCGTCTCGTCGTCGTCGGGAGAGAGTGCAAAGTCTCGGCTCTTGTTGCTTTGCCTGAACACCACCTTCTGCTCATAGGTCTCGATGTTGAGGTGCAGGGGAGTGGGCTGCGTGGTGAAGACGTTGGGCTCGTCGTCTTCGGCCTCGTTGTTGCGCTGTCTGGGCAGAGCCAGTGTGCCGAAGGCGAAGCAGAGTGGTTCTTCGTCGTTGTCGGTACCGCTGACTATGGCTCCTGCCATTTCGGGCAGTCGGGCTATCTGTGGCAGTGTCTGCTCGATGAGCACCGAGCGCGAGGTCTTAGCCTTGCGCTTACCCAGAACGAAGAGGTTGCGCGAGGCGCGTGTGAAGGCCACATAGAGCAGGTTGAGATTGTCCACGGTGGTCTGCATGTGCTCTTCGTCGTAGTCGGCCTGGTAGATGGTGCCCGCCATCTGCTTCTGGCTGTAGTCTACGGGAACGATGGGCAGCATGCTGAACGGCTCCTCGGTGGGCTTGCACCAGAGTATGTCGCTGTGCTCGAGACGCCAGTCGCAGAAGGGTATGATGACGTTGTCGAACTCCAGTCCCTTGCTCTTGTGTATCGACACCAGGCGTATGCCGTGTATCTCCGGGCTCTGTATGGTCTTGGCGCCGATGTTCTCGTCCCATTCGGTGAGAAACTCGTTGAGGTCGGCTGCCCGCTCGTTCACGTAGGCGGCTGCCTGGTCGTAGAAGGCGCAGAGGTAGGCACTCTGTCCCTGGGCCTCCTTCAGGTCGAAGATGGTGTAGAGACGCTCGGCCAGTTCGTAGATGGGTAGTCGTCGCAGCTCGTCAGTATGTTCGGCAAAGGCTGGTGGCAGCTTGCTGTCGGTGCTGCCGCTGTGCAGAGGGCTGTCGGAGCGCAGCTTGGCCAGGTAGGCCTTGGCTATGGTGTCTGCAGGATTGGCCAACAGGCGCATGGCCTGTATGATGGTGACCACGGCAGGCGAGGCGTCGAGGCGGAATGCTTCGTCGCTCACTATCTGCACGCCGGGCAACTCGCTGGCGAAGTGGTTGGCAATGAGCGGTATGTAGGCATTGGTACGCACGAGTATGGCAATGTCACCAGCAGCAATGCCCTGGTCAAGCAGTCGTCTGACGATGGCCACGGTCTTGTCGAGGGTCTGTGCCTGATAATCGTCACCCGTGAGCAGTTCCACCTCTACGAGTCCTTCCCCTTCAGCCTTGCCTGACGGCACCTCCTGGGCCACGTCGTCGTAGGCGGTGACCTGCTCGCTCTTGGCTGCCTCGGAAAAGAAGGCATTGTTGAAGTGCACGATGTTGCTCAGCGAGCGGTAGTTGTGCTTCAGGGTGACGACCTCCAGCTGCTCGTCGGGGTGTGGAAACTCACTGCCGATGCCTGCCAGGAGGCGCCAGTCGCCGCTGCGCCAGCGGTAGATGCTCTGCTTCACATCGCCCACGATGAGGTTTTCCGACTGCTGGTGGCTCATGATTTCTTGGAGCAATATCTTGAAGTTCTGCCACTGCACGGTGGAGGTGTCCTGAAACTCGTCTATCATAATATGCTCGAGCTGTGTGCCTATCTTCTCGAAGATGAAAGGTGAGTCGCTCTGTTCGATAAGGTCGTGCAGCAGCTGCTGTGTGTCGCTGAGCAGAAACCGGTTGGCCGTCTCGTTGAGCTCGTGCACTTTCTGCTCTATGCTGCTGAGAAGCCTGAGCTGACTGAGGTGTCGCAGGGTGAGCTCGGCCGACTGGTAGAGCTTCCACTGCCTGGGCAGCTCGTCGGCAGCCTGTTGCAGGAGCGTGCCCAGCGGGCCCTCGGCCATTGCCTGCAGCACCTCACGGCGGGGGTGTGTCTTCTTGTACCACTTCTCTGGCTGTCCTATGGCGTCGCTCACGCGCTTGCCCAGCACGCCGGGGTCAAACTGTCCGTTGGCCAGCTTCAGGAAGAATCCGGCTACGCCGCTCTTGCCGTAGGAGAAGTCATCGGGCGTGAGTCCTTCCTGAGCTATCGTCTCGGCGAAGCGGTCGCCGTAGCCCTTCATAAGCTTCTCTGCCTCATGCCGGACGGTGCGCAGTGTAGCGACATAGTGTTCGAAGAAGTCCTTCTGCCCCAGGACGGCGTTGAGCGCCTTGCTCTCGCGCTTGTAGTAGTCGCGGAAGATGGTGAGTCCGAACTGTTTGATCTGTCCTATGACGTTCCATGAGCGGTCGTCGCTGATGTTGTCCATGATGTAGCGCATGAGCCACTGCAGCATGGTGTCGGTGGTGGCGAGACTCTCTATGAGCTGGTCCACGGCCATCTCCTCCACCTGGGCGTCGTTGAGTCCTATGCGCATGTTGGCTGCCAGGTCGAGCTCGCGTGCTATGTTGCGCAGCACGCTTTGGAAGAAAGAGTCGATGGTCTCCACGCGGAAGTAGCTGTAGTTGTGCAGCAGGTTGGTCAGGGCTGTGCCGGCGCGCTGGGCCACCAGCGAGGGACTCACGTCGAGCTTCTTGCACACAAAGTCGACGTAGGGCTTCGACCGTTTGTGCCCGTGGCTGATGCCGTAGAGCTGGCTCAGGATGCGAGTCTTCATTTCCTCGGTGGCCTTGTTGGTGAAGGTCACGGCCAATATCTGCCTGTAGGACTGCGGGTTGCGTACAAGCAGTGAGATGTATTCTGCGGCCAGGGTAAAGGTCTTTCCACTTCCGGCACTGGCTTTGTAGACAACAAGGGGTTTGGGCATTGCTGTAGAGTTGCTGTTATATATATAATAAGGTGTAACTACCAGCGGCGGAAGAGCTCGAAGGTAAACTTGGCCGTCATTTGCTGGTACTGCGTGTTGAGGAAGCTGGCGAAGAGTCCCATAGAGAAGTATCGGCAGGTGAATCCGTAGCCCAGCTCAGAGTATAGTCGTGTGTGGGCTATGCTGATGCTGCTGACGTAGGCGCGTTCTCTCTCGACATATCGGCCCACGAGGGGTATGAAGCTGGCAGCGAGCAGTGGCGACTCGTAGCTCAGGTTGCCGCGCAGGTAGTAGTTGGACTCATTGTAGAGACGGGAGTCGAGCAGCTGGAAGTCGCCCGACCAGTCGTCGTCCCATCCCTCCGGCAAGTTGTTGGCGCGGAAGTTGGCGAAGTCCATGAAGTTGTTGCCTTTCTTGCGTGTATAGAGACCGCCGCCGAAACGCACGTTGAGCGTCTGCAGCCGCGTCATGTAGTGTTTTATCGATGCATCGGTCTCCCAGCGCTCGTAGTCGATGTTGAAGGGTTCGATGTTCAGTGCCCGTTCATAGTTGATGGAGAAGACGGGGGCCTTGGCCCATGGTCGCAGCTTGATGGTCAGCGCCGGTGCCAGACTGCTGAACTTGTCGGTCAGTCCCAGTTGCCGCAGGGCGTGGCTGTACTTTCCAAGACGGTAGTGATAGGTCAGGCCCACAGCCATCGAGAGCGACTTGCTGATGCGCATGCTGTTCGACAGATGTAGCATGAGGTCGCCGTAGAGGTGCAGCTCTTGTGCCTCCAGGTCGGGCGACGGGCCCATCTTCTGCTGCAGCTGCTCGAGCATGCTGTTGTTGGCTATCTCGTTGCCCTTGCTGAGAGTGAAGAAAAGGAAGCTCTCGCGTTTCGGGTTGTAGAAAAAGAACAGGGGCACGTCATAGTAGAATTCCTTCTTAGTGATTTTCCATGCGGCATTGGGGCTGAACTGCAGGCGGTATCTGGGTGAGAAGCGGTATTCGCCCCTCAGCCTGAATTTCCATGAGAGTCCGCTGCTCTTGCTGTAGCTGATGAACTGCGGGCTGAGCAGTGGCGAGAGCTTGATGTAGCCGTTCTCGCTCTCTGTGCCGTTGCTGAATATCATGCGCTTGCCTATTTCCCATCCTATGTCTTTGAGCTGTTCAAAGCCGTTTGTCTGTCGTGGTGTGTCGTCGTCCTGCTTATCGTCGTCGTCCTGCTGCACGGTCGTCTCTGTGCGTTTGTAGAGCTCGGCTATGAGCGTGGCATCGTTGGCCATGGAGTCGGCGGCCAGGCTGTCGGCAGCCGTCAGCAGCGAGTCGGCGGGCAGTACGCCGTCGATGGAGTCGCGCTCGTGATAGACGGCTTGTTCTTCTCTAGTCAGGCTGATGGGGCGCACCGAGTCGATCAGTGCGCGGTCGCCATTCACGTCGACGCTGTCGGGCAGCGTGACGGGGCAGTCGAAGACTCACTTTGTTGCCCAGGAAGTTGAACACGATGCTCGTCTTGCACCATTTCGGCAGCAGCGAGCGCGAGCCGTAGTCGCCCTGCATCGACAGTGTCTGGAAGCGTATCATGTCATACTCGCCCTCCATCTCCACTTGCTCTATCTTGCCTGTAGCCTTCTCGACGATGGCCCGCCCCTTGACCAGCTGTGTGTTGGGCATATAGCGCGGACGGAAATAGAGGCGCATGTGACCGTGGCCCAGGTCGGCCGTGGAGTAGCTGTAGTAGCGCTGGTTGTCGCGGAAGAAAGGGGAGAGGATGTGGTCGCCGTAGATGGTCACGTCGTAGAGATTGGGTGTGATAAACTCAAAGAGCACTGGCATGGTGCGGCGGTTGTGGGGTATGGTGGTGTAGTAGACCTGGCGGCGATTGTCGAAGTCGTCCACGCTGCGGAAGTTCAGCCGGCTGTACTGCTCGCTCACAAACGAGCGCTGGCCGCGGGCAATGGCATAGGTCGAGGGGATGACCCACAGCGAGAGGTTGCGGCGGGGCGTCTGGTAGAGGTGCTTGACGTAGACGTTGGACTGAAACCCGTTGACCCCCACGGTGTAGTTGCGCTTATACGAAAAGACCTTGGCCAGCATCAAGGAGTCTTGCTGGCTGAAACGAGCCCCCATGGCGGTCATAGCCGCGAGCATGAAGACGCTGAAAAGGATGAGTCGGTCGCGAATCACACCCCAAAGGTACACAAAAGTTGGCAGTTACGTCGTGTTTTTCCGTTATGTTATAGTTTTTTAACCCCACTGCCCGTGCCTACTATTTGCTCGTTTCAGAATTATTGCGTACTTTTGCCGCTGTTTTAGAAAAAGTATGCGACGATATGAACTACGAAGAGATGCTTGACAAGCGCGATGGCGTCAGCACCCATCAGGAGAAAATGCCGCTGGGCACATTCTACAAGAAACTCATCGACCGCAAATACCGCAACGTGGTGGAGTTGCGTCCGGAGCTGAGCGACAGTATGCTCTTCTGCGACGGACTGAAGAGTGACGTGGCCTTCACCACCGAGTTTCGCCACGACGGGCAGCTGCACTTCACGGTCAATGCCGACAGCAACGGCATCTATGAGCTGGAGCTGGAAAACGGCAACTACAGCACCTTCTACCAGCTGCTCACCAACAATCCGGCGCTGGTGGCGCAGGACGGTTTTGTGGGGCAGGTGCTCGGCCAGCTCGTCAGACTGCTGGAGAAGCTCCACGAGCAGAATGTCTATGCCTGCTGCCTGGCTCCGCAGAATGTCTTTGTGCGCAAGTCGGGCGGGTCGCCTCTGGTGCTCACACATGGCTCTTTCTATAAAGACAAGAAGACACTCTATGAGGGATTCGACGACTTCCTGGCTCCCGAGCTGCTCCAGGACGACGCCAGTCCCGACATGCGCAGCGATGTCTATGCCCTGGGCAAGTTCATGGAGTGGCTGCTGCGCGACGGGAGTATGTCGTTCGAATACAAGAAAGCCATAGCCAAGGCCATCGATGCCGACCCCGACAAGCGTTTTGCCACACCGGCCGACATGCTCGGCGCCATCACGCGCAAGCGCAGCATGGGACGCTCGGCACTTATGCTCGGTGCGGCCGTCACGCTGACCTTGCTCTGCGTGGGCATCTATTTCGAGACTGTCCCACAGCCGGTCGACGTGGAGTTTGTCCAGCCTGCAGAGCAGCACGACGACAATCCCTTCGACGACGACGGACTCACCGATGCCGAGCTGGCAGGAGGCGTAGGCGACACCACGTCCATGAGTGAGGAGGAAAAGCAGGAACTCGCCGCATCGCAGGCCAAGAGCGAGGAGATATTCAGGCGCCAGTTCACGCGTGAAGCCGAGCGCGTGCTGTCGAAAATATACAGCAAGGAGAACATGAACTCCAGCGAGCAGGCCTTCATCTCCGCGAGCAACACGCTCATGGACGAGCTCATGCGCCGGCGCGACCAGCTGGCAGCACAGTCGGGACTGCCTGCCGACAAGACCAGCCACATGGCCAGCCAGATCATCAGCAGCATCAGGGAGCAGAAAAAGAAACAACTCAAGACATACGGCGGCCCCACACCGTCGGAGTGACAGCTGATACAGGCATCCAGGCGACTGAGAAAAAACAACACCTTATTTTATTTATAATATAGAAGAAAGCAATTTATGAGAAGCAGAACAGCAAACTGGTTTGAGTGTAAGATACGCTACGAAAAGACTATGGAAGACGGTCTGCAGAAAAAGGTCAGCGAGAGCTACACCGTCGATGCCCTCTCCTTCACCGAGGCCGAGCAGCGCATCATGGAGGAAATGTCGAGCTACATCAGCGGAGAGTTTGAGGTGACCGACATCAAGAAGGCCCCCTATAAGGAAATCTTCTTCGACGACTCCGAACTGGCCGACCGGTGGTACAAGACGAAACTGCAGTTTATCACCATCGACGAGAAGACAGAGAAGGAGAAGCGCTCCAACGTGAACTACCTCGTGCAGGCCGGTACGCTCAATCAGGCCGTAAAGAACATCGACGAGGTGATGGGCGGCACGATGATAGACTACGTCATCGCCTCGGTGGCCGAGACCACACTGATGGACGTCTTCGAATACAAGAAGAGCGAGCAGAACGACAAGCCCGAGTATGAGGGTGCCCAGTGACCGCGCAGCTATGTACGATGTGAAAGGAAACCTCCGTCAGGTGCTCAGCAGTCTGCCCGACGGCGTCAGGCTCGTGGCCATCAGCAAGTATCACCCGGCCGACTATATCATGGCAGCCTACGAAGAAGGGCAGCGCGTTTTCGGCGAGAGCCACGAGCAAGAGCTGCGCGAGAAACATAACCTGCTGCCCAAAGACATCGAGTGGCACTTCATAGGCCACCTGCAGACCAACAAGGTGAAGTATATCGTGCCCTACATCTCCATGATAGAGGCCGTCGACTCGCTGAAGCTCCTGCGTGAGATAGAGAAGCAGGCAGCCAAGTGCGGACGCACGGTGAGCGTGCTGCTCGAGCTGCACATTGCCCAGGAGGCCACCAAGTACGGACTCACCCCCGACGCCTGCCGGCAACTGCTTGACAGCGGTGAGTGGCGACAGATGGAGCACGTCAGGATATGCGGACTGATGATGATGGCATCCAACACCGACGACAAGGACTGCATTGCCCGTGAGTTTCAGACCGCTGCCGACTTCTTCGACGAGGTGAAGCAGCGCTACTTTCCCGACGACAGCAACTTCTGTCAACGCTCCTGGGGCATGAGCAGCGACTATGCCGTCGCCGTGAGACACCGCTCCACCATGGTGCGCATAGGCACCACCATATTTGGTCCGCGCGTCTATTAAGAGGTGTGAAAAAAGAAGAAAGTTGCCACTTTTACCCAAGTAAAGTCTATTTTTTTGCAAAAAGATGACGTTATCTCGCGTAAAATTAGTAATTTTGTCGGCTGAATTTGAAAAAAGAAAAATAAAATAAGAATTTAACAATAAAAAAAGAACAATGGCAGCAATTGGAAAAATCAGAAGCTGGGGGCCGGCACTTGTCGCAGTGATTGGTCTGGCCCTGTTTGCCTTCATTGCTGAAGAGCTGTTCAGGTCGTGCGAAGCCACGAAAAACCAGCAGCGACAGCAGGTAGGCCAAGTATTAGGTGAGAAAATCTCTGTGCAAGACTTCCAGGCACTCGTCGACGAGTATCAGGAAGTCATCAAAATCACCCAGGGACGCGACAATCTGAGCGAAGATGAGCTCAACAGGGTGAAAGACCAGGTGTGGAACCAGTTCGTGCAGTCGAAGCTCGTCGAAGACGAGGCTGAGAAGTTGGGACTCACCGTCACCGACGAAGAGATGCGCAACATGCTGCGTGAGGGCACCAACCCCATGCTCATGCAGACGCCTTTCTACAATCAGCAGACACGTCGGTTCGACGTCTCGGCCCTCACCAAGTTCCTCAACGACTATAAGACTGCCGAGGAGCAGCAGAACCCGCAGCTGCTGGAGCAATACCAGACCGTATATAAGTACTGGAAGTTCATCGAGAAGTCACTCCGCCAGCAGACCCTGGCACAGAAGTATCAGAACCTGCTCACCAGCTGTCTGATATCCAACCCCGTGTCGGCCAAGGCTTCCTTCGACGACCAGAACGTCGAGAGCAACATCCTGCTCGCCTCGCTGGCCTACAGCAGCATCAACGACAACGACGTGAAAGTGGATGATGCCGACCTCAAGGCCAAGTACAACGAGAAGAAAGAGCAGTACAAGCAGGAGGTAGAGACCCGCGACATCAAGTATGTGGCCTTCCAGGTGCTGCCCTCGGCTGCCGACCGCGCCGCTCTCAACAAGACCATGACCGAGGCCCAGCAGCAGCTGCAGAATGGCGCCGCTCCCGCCGATGTGGTGCGCAAGGCACAGTCGTCGGTGGCCTACAACGGACTGCCCGTCACGCGTCAGGCCATGCCCTCCGACATCGCCGCACGCGTGGACTCCATGACCGTGGGACAGACATCGGCACCCTTTGAGACACGCAGCGACAACACCCTCAATGTAGTGAAGCTCATCGCCAAGAGCCAGCAGCCCGACAGCATCGAGTTCCGCGCCATTCAGGTGGGCGGGGCCAGCATCGACGCTGCACGCAAAACCGCCGACAGCATCATGACCGCACTCAAAGCTGGCGCTCCCTTCGATACCATTGCCACCAAGTATGGACAGAATGGCGAGAAGCAGTGGCTCACATCGGCACAGTATCAGAACTCGCAGGTCATCGACGCCGAGTCGAAGAACTACCTGAACAATATCCTCAACGGCACGGTGGGCGAGCTGAAGAATGTGGAGCTCTCACAGGGCAACATCATCCTGCAGGTCACCGACCGCAAGCACATGGTCGACAAGTACGACGTGGCCATCATCAAGCATACCATCGACTTCTCCAAGCAGACCTACTCTGATGCTTACAATAAGTTCAGCCAGTATGTCAGCGAGAACAAGACCCTTGAGGGTCTCGAGCAGAATGCTCAGAAGTTCGGCTTCACCGTCGAGGAGCGTGCCGACATAGCCAACTACGAGCACAATGTGGCCAACATCCGCGGTACGCGCGAGGCCATGAAGTGGATTTTTGATGCCAAGGCCGGCGAAGTGTCGCCCCTCTATGAGTGTGGCAACAACGACCGCCTGCTGGTCATCGCTCTCACCAAGGTGCACCCCGTGGGCTATCGCGACTGGGAGAGCATGAAGGACGAGCTCACTCAGGAGGTGATGCGCGACAAGAAGTATGAGCAGCTGGCCAAGAAGCTGCAGGGCGTGAAGACCATCGCCGATGCCCAGAAGCAGGGCGCACGCATCGACACTGTTCGCCAGATCACCTTTGCAGCTCCTGTCTTCGTGCAGGCAACGGGTGCCAGCGAGCCCGCCCTGAGCGGTGCCGTGGCTTCCACCAAGGCCGGCGCCGTGTGTGCACACCCTGTCAAGGGCAATGGAGGTGTCTACTTCTTCCAGGTGCAGAACCGTCAGGAGCGCCAGGGCGTGAAGTTCGACGACAAGCAGCAGGAGCAGATGCTCCGCCAGCAGGCTCAGCAGGCTGCAGGACGCTTCTTCCAGGAGCTCTACCGCAAGGCAGAAGTCACTGACAACCGATATCTCTTCTTCTAAGCCGGGCATCGGCTGGCTCGCCTGAGCGCCCAGCCTCGGATTCAGACAGATGACAACAGGAGGTGAGCACCTTAATGGGTGTTCACCTCCTGCTTTTTCTGTACCTCACCCGACGTCTCGCCCGTACCTTCGCATCTCTGCATCCTCGAAAATGAGCGGAGCGACCAAATAGCGCAGTGAGGCAGCATAACGTTTAGCTTGGGTCTGCCCACACCATAACCTACGCGACATAGCCGAGAAAACGTGGAAGAGAGGGGAACGGAAAAAGGGAACCTTCGCAGGCTCCCTTTTTGTCACTTCGCTTAATCAGATGCGAAGCTGATGAAAATCATTTGTCTCACGACAATTAGTTTCACTCAAAATTAACCTTAATAATCTAATACCATGAAAAACACATCGCAAAGATACAATATTAATTTAAAAGGACAAAGCGAAGTGTTCAATTTCGTTAAATATTTAAGAGAGTTTAACTAAAAAACCATCGTTCATACGCTTTATTTTACATTATATCTCACAGGATAGAGTCAGACACCATGCACACAGCAGGCGTCTGACTCTGTCCTGTTATAAGTGATCGGTACGCGCTACTTGATGCCCCGCTCGTTGAGCGCTCTGGCATAGCGCTGTGCGTTAGCCAGATGCTCATTGTAGGTCTTGGCGAAGTTATGCCGACCGGAGAAGTCCTCCTTTGCGCACATATAGAGATAGTCGTGGTGTGCATAGTTGAGCACGGCATCGATGCCTGCCACACTGGCTATCTTGATGGGACCAGGCGGCAGTCCGGGGTAGCGGTAGGTGTTGTATGGGCTGTCTGTGCGAAGCATGTCCTGATAGATGCGGCGCAGGGTGAAGTCGCCTAAGGCAAACTTCACGGTGGGATCGGCCTGCAGGGGCATGCCTTTCTTCAGGCGGTTGATATACATACCGGCTATCATGGCCTTTTCGTCGTTCTTCGATGTCTCTTCGTCTATGATGCTTGCCAGTGTCTGCACTGCTACAGGCGTCATGCCGAGGGCCTGTGCCTTCTGTGTACGGGCATAGTTCCAGAAGGCGGCGTTTTCTTTCTTCATGCGCTGCAGCAGGTTGTCTATACTCGTGTCCCAGTACACCTCGTAGGTATTGGGGATAAACAGGGCGATCACCGTGGCGCTGTCGTAGCCCAGCCGGGCCACGGCCGCGGAGTCGTTCAGCACGCGCATGATGCTGGCACTGTCGGCCATCAGCTTGCGACCAAGTGCCGAGGCCAGCAGCTCGGGGGTGCGGCTTTCGGGGATGGTGAGGCGGAGCGGCTCCTGACGGCCGTTTCTCAGCTTGCGAAACATCGACAGCACGCTGTCGTCGCCCTTGATGGCATAGCGGCCGGTGCGCACGGCCTCCTTGTAATTGTCGTGGCGCAGCAGCGTGCCCAAGGCTGTCATCGCGCTGGACTTGGCATGCGGTGAGAGCTTACTGAAGACGGAGTCGACCGTGTCGTCGACGTCTATGCAGATGTAGCGAGTCTCGCCAGTGGCAGAGAAACCGGTGAAGAAGTAGTAGTAGGCTATGGCTATGATGCCTGCCACGCAGAGCGATGCTGCGGCGATATAGGGGCGCTTGTCCTGGAGTGCTTTCATTGTGCGGTTTTGATTATAGAGCATAAAATGGAAGTGCAAAGGTAAGCATTTTTGGCGTAACAGGAAAAGAAATGCACTCCTTTTCTCCTGCTTCTCGTTTTTTTTGCTTATCTTTGCACGACGAATGGGGGCTCCCCCGTACATATTACGAATAGCTATGAAACTACGATTTACCATAAACTACCGCACAGCATGGGGGCAGGAGCTTGTCGTCGTGCTGAGCTATCGCTCTCAAGACGGCACGGTGCGTACAGCCATGCTGCCTATGACCACTGCCGATGGCGACAACTGGCAGGCAGAGACCAGCGTGGTGGAGGCCAGACGCAGCCCCGTGGCAGAGCTCACCTATTATTATATAGTCTCCGACGGCGAGGGGCGCGAGCTGCGCCGCGAGTGGGCTATGGTGCCGCGCTGCTATCCTATAGACTCATCGAAGGACTACCTCTTTGCCGACCACTGGCGCGACCTGCCCCTGCCTTGTCACCTCTATAGCAATGCCTACCGTGTGACCCAGCATCTTGACGAGGCTGCCGACGGCACCATCGCTTCGCTGCCCCTCTTCCGCAAGACGGTGCTCTTCCGTGTGGCAGCGCCACAGCTCACCGACGGTCAGGCCCTCGCCATCATAGGCAGCCATCCTGCACTGGGCTGCTGGAACCCCACGCGATTCCTACCCATGCTCCCCGTGGGCCATGCCGACTGGATGTTTGCACTGAACGTAGACTGGATAGGGCTGCCTATAGAGTATAAATATGTGGTGGTAGACAGCCAGACCCACCAGCTCCTGTCGTGGGAGGAGGGCGACAACCGCCAGGTGACCGACCTGCCTGCCGAGGGACAGGTGCTCGT
>CAJOHP010000107.1:14126-15300 GCA_905234355.1 uncultured Prevotella sp.
GTGTTTGCATTGCGCAGCGAGCAGTCCTTCGGCGTGGGCGACTTCGGCGACCTGCGACGCTTCGTCGACTGGGCGGCACTGGTGGGCATGAAGGCGGTGCAGCTCCTGCCCGTGGGCGACACGACAGCCTCACACCGCTGGGGCGACAGCTATCCATACAATATCGTCTCGGCCTTTGCCCTGCATCCCCACTATCTCGATGTGTCGGCTTTTGGCAGTGTGGGCAGCAAACAGCAACAGACCATGGCACACAGGCAGCAACGTGAGCTGAACGCCTTGACTTACAGTGACTACGAGGCAGTGGAGCGCGTAAAGATGGCTTACGTGAGGCTCATCTTTCAGAACATTGGCGCTGACACGCTGGCCGATGCCGACTTCCTGTCGTGGCGAGAGCAGAACGCCTTCTGGCTGGACGCCTACACCACATGGAAGTTGGAGTGCGACCACGTGGAAGCTGGCGTGGCAGAGCAGACAGAACGGGAGTTTGTGGCCTTCGTGCAGTATCATCTGCACAAGCAACTCAAGGCGGCAGCCGACCATGCACGGCAGCAAGGCATCTTCCTCAAGGGCGACCTACCCATCGGCGTGGCGGCAGACAGTGCCGAGACATGGCAGCATCCGGAGTTCTTTCACCTTTCATCACAGACGGGAGCACCACCTGATGCCTTCAGCATGAACGGGCAGAACTGGGGATTTCCTACATATAACTGGGAGAAGGCCGACCAAAGCCAACATGAGCTGACCATCGAGGAGTGGTTCGACTTGCGGCTGAGACATCTCGAACAGTATTTCGACGCCTTGCGCATAGACCATGTGCTGGGCTTCTTCCGCATCTGGGAGATACCTGCCTCGCAGAAGTTCGGCACCATGGGCCACTTCTCACCCGCACTGCCGCTCACCAGCGACGAGATAGAGCACTACGGACTCGTGTTTCGCAAGGACTTCCTCACCCGGCCGTTCGTCAGCGACCAGGTGGTGGAGCGACTGTTTGGCATACACGCCGCCTACGTGCGTGACAACTACCTCGTCAGGAAACCCTACGGCCTCTACGACCTGAAAGTAGATGTGGACACGCAGCGCAAAGTGGAAGCACTCTTCAGCGGCCGCACCGACGAGAACAGTCTGTGGATTCGCGACGGGCTCTATCAGCTCGCGATCGGCGGCACGGCTGTCG
>CAJOHP010000108.1 GCA_905234355.1 uncultured Prevotella sp.
GCTCTTCGGCTATGTGCTCAACATGTTCCCGCTGAGCTCCGGACGCGACGTCCTCACCGAGGGACAGCCCTTACTGCTCGACATCCTGCGCGACCCACCAGGTGCCTACAGCTCGGCATCGCTGGCCAAGGGTAGCACCATCAACTACTCGTACATGATGAATCTCTCGCTGGCAGCCGGACCCGTGCTGAGCATGACCGTGGGACAGAAGCAGGAGACCTTCCTGGGGACCGTCACGGGTACAACGACAACGGGCGCATACACTGGCACCGATGCTGGTTGGATAGGCATCTCCGACAACGGCGAAGCTACGGTGCAGGACTTCGTGTTCAACATGCAGGGCCAGAAGGCCTACTCCTACACGATGGTACTCTCCAACGCAGTAAGCACCAGCGGCGACCCGTCGATGGTGGGTGCCGACGCCGACCTCTACATCGGCACCGTGCACAACATCACGGTGCAGCCCATGTCGACCATCCGCGCACTGCCCGACAGCACATACAAGCAGATGTGCAGCAAGCTGAGCATAGGACAGCTGACACAGGACGGCCTGCTCACCAAGTATGCCAAGTATGGCGACATGGTGGAGATAGCACAGGGCGTGCGCATAGGCAAGGACGGACAGAGAGACACCTTCCACCTCGTGCGCGACCTCTCGCTGGCCTACGGACCGAAGCTCAAGTCGAACTTCTTCTACTCGCAGAAGCAGATCATCACGCAGATTATGCCTGCCAAGGCCAAGGAGATACTCGGCCTGATATACGTAGGCACCAAGGACGACGCACAACGTGTGGCCAACCAGACGCAGAAGCCCGTCTACCTCTCGCTGCGCGAGCCCACCGACAAGATGTTTGCCATGCCCAACGCCAAGGCCATTGGTGGCCATGCCTACAACACCACCATCGAACAGGCGGAGGAAGGCATCAACTACCTCGTGGTGCTGCCCAAGGGCAAGACCGAAGCCGACTTCGGCGACGAGATAGAAGAGAAATACCAGATACTCTATGCCTGGGCAAAGATGATAGCCCAGAACGAGCGCGAGAAGCTCACTGCCAACGACCTGGTGGCCAACTACGACGTCGCAGGTGCTGCAGGCGTGAACTACAGCGAGACCTACGATGCCAGCTTCTCAGAGACCACCATGCAGTACTTCCCCTTCGGCGTACAGCCCGACTATTTCGAGACCAACGCTGTGAGCGGATCGTGGATGTCCGCCGTCAATATTGGTTCTACTGCACTCTCCGTCGTGGCTGCAGTCTTAGAGTCGTATATAGTGAAAAACCCGACGGCCAATATCAAAGGCGATGGTTATACACAAGACCGCGATGGCAGAAAGACGACAGATATCGAGTTCAAGGGATTCCTCTTCAGGTGGGCGCTCGTGCCGGTGGTGTCGATGCAGACTGTAGGCACCAACTCAGGCGCCAAGGCATACAACCGCACGGAGACCTTCACCCTGGCCACCGGACCTGAGAGCCATCTCAACGTCGACGTCTACCGTGTGAAGCCATGCAAGACCGACACCACCCGCACTCGTGTGGATGTGGCCGACGTCTTCACCAACTACAACTTCTACAACATGGAGTACACGGTCCGCGACAAGCTGAGCGGCAAGCTGAGCGGAAGCCAGATGGAGATACCCGGTCCGCGCAGCTTCGTCTATCGCACCCGTGGCGGTTCTACCGCCAACCCGTGGGAGGACGAGCGCCGCACGCAGTTCTACCAGCCCGGCACACTGCTCGACGAGCGCACGCTGAGGATCAACAATCCGAAGATCTATCTCGACAAGCAGAGCGTGAGCGGCGTGTCGATAGACGACCCGGCATGCTTCACCATCGTGCTCTCCGACGAGAGCGAGAAGCCCGAAGCCATCGACGAGCTGAGCGTCGTACAGCTGTTTGCTGTTGACCAGGCCAACCCCTTCGGTGCCAAGCTCACGGTCAACGGACAGCCCCTGACCACCGCCGGCATGACCGTCAGCCTCATACCCGGCCTGCCTACAGCACTGCAGCTCGAGGTGCGCGCCGGACAGGGATTCGACTACGACGGACTCACCATCGGCGTGATGTCGCCCACCGACCCCAACAACACCACGCAGCTCGTCTCCTTCGACGTGCACTTCCTGCGTGAGGCTGGAGGAGTCAACATCGCTGTTCCGAGCGACAAGTGGGTGCTCAACACCATGGCAGAGGTCGACAACGACCGAGGATGGTACATACCCGTGACCATCAACGGCTTCGACCGCCATCAGCACAACTTCGACCACATCGAGCTCCAGTACAAGGAGTCGCAGCGGGGCGACGACTCGTGGGTCAACCTCTGCTCCTACTATGCCAGCGACTCGCTCATGGCTCTGGCCAACGGTGTGCGCGAACTCATTCCCGAAAACGGAAACATCATCACTCAGTTCTATGGAGAAGGGTGGGTCATCGAGCGCACATACGACCTGCGCGCCGTGGTGTTCTGCCGCAACGGCAACGACTTCCTCACCACCTCGTCGAAGGTCATCAGCGGTATCAAGGACACACGCCGGCCGCAGCTCTTCGGCACACCGGAGCCCAAGAGCGGAATGCTTGCCGTAGGCAACGACATCGTGTTCAACTTCTCTGAGGACATAGAGTACAACCACCTCTCGGCCATCACCAACTTCGAGGTGAAGGGCGAGGTGAACAACGACAACCTCTCTGAGATGGTGAGCGTGCAGTTCGGCGGACAGGCCAGCCTGGAGAGCGAGGCCAAGCGCAACTTCACCGGCAAGAACCTCACCATCGACATGATGGTGCGGCCGGCCGAGACAGGACGCGACATGCCGCTCTTCTCTCACGGCACCAACGGCCAGAAACTGCAGCTCTGGCTCACCAAGGACTTCCATCTGCGCGCCGTGGTGGGCGATCAGACCTTCACGTCGGACTCCGCCATCCACAAGAACGCCTTCCGGCAGGTGGCACTCTCGCTCAACCAGACCGACAGCCTGCTCACCTTCTACTACGGTGGCATGGACATAGGCCACGGCAAGCTCACGGCAGCCTACAGCGGCACAGGACCGCTCATCTTCGGACGCACCAACGAGGCTGACCGCACGCTGAGCCAGTACTACGAGGGACGCATGATGGAGGCACGCCTGTGGTACAGCGCCATGGACGGCGCACTACTCGGCACGACCTACGGACAGCGCCGACTCACGGGCTACGAGAAGGATCTCGTGGACTACTATCCGATGAACGAGGGCTCCGGCCTCTACGCCACCGACAAGACGCAGGGTGCCAACGCCCGCCTGATAGGTGCCGAGTGGGCCATACCGCAGGGCCTGTCGCTCCACCTGGAGAAGGCCGACAAGGGCGTGCTCCTCGACAAGAACGCACTCAACCGCTCGGCCGACCACGACTACACACTCATGTTCTGGTTTATGACCGACGCCGACGGACGCGGCACGCTGCTCTCCAACGGCCGCGGACTGAAGGAGGACATCGGCGCACAGAACCAGTTCCACATCGGTTTTGAGGGCGAGAAGCTCATGTACCGCTCCAACGGCTTCGCAGCCGAGGTGCCCGGCAACTGGAGCGACGGCGGATGGCACAACTTCGCCATGACCGTCAACCGTGCCCGCAACCTTGTCAACATCTACGTGGACAAGGAGCTGCGCACCACCTTCGAGGCCGACTCGCTCGGAGGCATCAGCGGCGGCTATCCGCTCATCGGAGCCACACGCTACGACCTGCGCAAGGACAGCGGAGAGGTGGTGACCGTCGACGCACCTGACGCACTGAAGGGCAACGTGGACGAACTGCTCTTCTTTGCACAGGCTCTGCCACAGCAGCTCATCAATACCTACACCTCGAAGAGCCCCAACGGCGACGAGGCCGGACTGATGACCTACCTCTCCTTCGACCGGCAGGAACGGCAGAAGGACAACAGCATCGAGCTGGTGCCCTACGCCTACAGCAAGAAACTCTATCTCGACGACAAGGGCAAGCCACGCTATCAGCTCGACCCGCTGACCAAGGAGCCTACCAACACGCTGGTGCGCGACTACCTGTTCGTCGACTCGATGGATGTGGTCATGCAGCACTTCGACGCCAAGCATGCTGCACCGGTGGTGCCATACGAGGAGGTGACCAACCTGAAGTTCTCGTTTATCGGACGAGGCAACCAGGTGCTCGTCGACCTCGACGAGCCGGCTGCACGACTCAACCGACGCACCATCTATGTGACGCTGCGCGACATAGAGGACAAGAACGGCAATACCATGGCATCACCACAGACAGCATGCTACTATGTGATCAACAGCAGCCTGCAGTGGGTGGTCAACCGACTGGACTACACCATCAAGTACGGCACAGGAGAGGATCCCGAACAGCAGCTGTCCATACCGTTCTACAACAACAGCGCCCTGGGACACTCCTACGTCATCGAGAACTGCCCGCGCTGGCTCAAGCTCAGCAAGCGTGGCGACGTAATCACCCCACTGGGCATAGACTATGTCGACGCTACAGTGAGCAAGGACCTGAACATCGGCACCTACAACGAGATTATCTACCTGACCGACGAAGATGGCATCTCCGAGCCGTTCTACCTCAACCTTACGGTGGAGGGCGACCAGCCTGACTGGGCCAGCAGCGTCAGCGGTGACCTGCTGCAGCACTCGATGAACATCAGCGGACAGGTATTCCTCTATGGCGAGCTCGACACCGACGAGCGCGACATCGTGGGCGCCTTCGACGAACAGAACGTGTGCCACGGCTTTGCCAACATCACACACTCGACCGACGGCGGCGAAAACGGACTCTACCTCACCGTCTACGACAACCAGGAGAGCGGACGCCTGCTGAACTTCCGTATGTGGCAGTACAGCACCGGACGCGAGATCGTGCTGACCACGAAGGACACCATCAGGTTCCAGAAGTCGGCCGTCCTAGGCACCGACACACCCGTGCGCTTCGAGGCCGGCAACAGCTTCGTGCAGTACTTCAACCTGAAGAAGGGATGGAACTGGGTGTCGTTCAACCAGAGCAGCCAGCAGCTCGACGAGATGAACACGCTGCTCACCAGCCTGCCCTGGCAGGAAGGCGACATGATCACCGAGCTGGGCGGCAACCTCGCACTCACCTATAAGGGCGGCGAGTGGCTGGCCACCGACAGCACGCAGGACGTGGGCGTCTCGCCCCAGACGGCCTACGCCATCAGGGTGCAGAACGACTGTGCCATCCCCGTGAGCGGCACGGTGGTCAGGGACGCCGACGAGCGCACCATCACCCTGCACCACGGATGGAACGGCGTGGGCTACACACCCGTGGCCAACCTGACCGTGGAGACCGCCCTGAGCGACTACTTCGACCAGGCTGAGGCTGGCGACGTGGTCAAGAGCCACACCGAGTTTGCATACTTCAGCAAGGTGGGCAACACAGGACGCTGGCGCGGCAGCCTGCAGTACATGAAGCCCGGCGAGGGATACATGATACTGCGCAACGGACAGGGCGACGCTCAGTTCACCTATCCGTTCTACGAGCCCGGCACACACTTCATGGACACCAGCGCCCGCACGGCCAGAAGGGCCATAGAGACGCGCAACACGATGAGCCTCTCGGCTGTCGTCGAGGGTGTCAGCATCGAGCAGGGCGACCGACTCGTGGCCTATGCCGACGGCGAGGAGGTGGGCAGCGAGACCGTGAGCGCCGACACCGACGCCACGACTGCAGCCGACGCAAGACCCCTGTTCTACCTCAGCATTGCCGGCGACACGCAGAAGCCCATCTGGTTTGCCATCGAGCGTGATGGCGAGATAGTCGCTGCAACCAGCGAGATCATGACGTTCAGGACCAATGCCGTCATCGGAAGCCCCGACGAGCCCACTGCCATCAGCTTCGTCAAGGCCGACTACGAGAGCGGCAAGTGGTACTCCGTCAGTGGCGTGCAACTGCCGAAGAAGCCTACCCGCAAGGGCCTCTACATCTTCAACGGTAGAAAGGTTGTGGTGAAGTGACCTCTGGATGACGTCATGTCAGAATAACGAAAGGTGGAAATGAATAGAACCCACCGTAATAACGTAACATCGAAAGATTATGAATAAGACAAAATTAATGTTCGTACTGCTGGCAAGCCTCATCCTGGGGGCTTGCAGCAGCGACGACGACAACGACAGCAAGGCATCGGCCTACACCGAGACCGTGCAGAGCGAGACCCCGACGTGGCAGGTGGACTGGAGCAACAACCAGGACCGGCCCAACTGGACGGAGCCCGACGCGAGCAACTTCGAGAACTGGACCTTCGCCATGGTGCAGATAGAGGAGGCACTGCAGCCCTACGTGTCGGGCGACGACATGATGGCCGTCTTTGCCGACGACGTGCTGTGCGGACTGGCCCGGCCGGCCATCAGCGTGAACGGTAGCCAGAAGGTGAACACCAGTTTCCTGATGAAAATATACAACCTTCAGAATGGCCCCGCGCAGTTTACCGCTACGCTGCAGTACTACTGCAAGAAACTCAACCATATCTTCACCCTGAGTGAGGTGGTGACCGTAGACACAGACCTGAGCCTGGGCATCGACGAGGACTACGTGCCGCCGTTCACGGAGGGCTCGGCCAAGTATCCGGTGGTGAAGACGGTGAGCGTGGAGAGCATCCTGAGCAGGGCTGGTATCACGCCGTCGCAGGGCGGCATGGTGGGTGTCTTCGCGGGCGACGAGTGCCGCGGCACGGCACAGCTCTCGGCCACGGGAGCCACATCGCTCGTGGTCTACGGTCGCACTGCCGGCGAGACGCTCTCGCTCCGCTACTACGACCCAGAGAAGGGACGCCTCTTCACCATCGCCGATGCGGTGAAACTGTAGGCACCCATTGGCGGCACCACCCGCCACCACACGACCACTGGCCGTCGCCGGAGCACATTGCCGGCGGCGGCCAGTCTCTTTGTCGACGCCCCCCCCCTGATTGCAAACTGCGTGTTGCATTTCGGCACGGCAAGGCACGGCGGCAGCCCCGGAAAAGTTTAATTTCCATAAAAACGCAGCAATAGTGTGCGATTTTTTGCACGTAATTGAAAAGATTTGAGTAATTTTGCAGCCGACTACGGGAGCGCGGGCGTCCTCGCCCGCAACAATGACGGGTGTGACACCCCGCGCTCCTGTGCGAAGCAACGAAACATAATAAACTCAATATATCGTTATAAAGCAAAATTATGGTAAACTACAAGGAATTGGGTCTCGTGAACACTCGCGAGATGTTTAAGAGAGCAGTAGCCGGTGGCTATGCCATCCCCGCATTCAACTTCAACACGATGGAGCAGATGCAGGCTATCGTTCAGGCTGCCGTAGAGACGAAGTCGCCCGTGATCATGCAGGTGTCGAAGGGCGCCCGCAACTATGCCAACGCCACCATCCTGCGCTACATGGCCGAGGGTGCCGTGGCCTACGCCAAGGAGCTGGGCTGTGAGCAGCCCGAGATTGTGCTGCACCTGGACCATGGCGACAGCTTCGAGCTGTGCAAGGACTGCATAGACATGGGCTTCTCCAGCGTGATGTACGACGGCAGTGCCCTGCCCTACGAGGAGAACATCAAGATCTCGCGTCAGGTGGTGGAGTATGCCCACAAGTACGACGTCACCGTGGAGTGCGAGCTCGGCGTGCTCGCCGGCGTTGAGGACGAGGTGGCCTCAGAGGTGAGCCACTACACCAAGCCCGAGGAGGTCATAGACTTCGCTACCCGCACGGGCTGCGACTCGCTGGCCATCTCCATCGGCACGAGCCACGGCGCCTATAAGTTCAAGCCCGAGCAGTGCACCCGCGACCCGAAGACCGGCAAGCTCGTGCCTCCTCCCTTGGCCTTCGACGTGCTGCACGAGATAGAGAAGAAGCTGCCCGGCTTCCCCATCGTGCTCCATGGCTCGTCGAGCGTGCCCCAGGAAGAGGTGGACACCATCAACAAGTACGGCGGCAACCTGCCCGACGCCATCGGCATTCCCGAGGATCAGCTGCGCGAGGCCGCGAAGAGCGCCGTCTGCAAGATCAACATCGACAGCGACTCGCGTCTGGCCATGACCGCTGCTGTGCGTCAGCACCTGGCTGAGCATCCCGATCACTTCGACCCGCGCCAGTATCTCAAGCC
>CAJOHP010000109.1 GCA_905234355.1 uncultured Prevotella sp.
CTACGTCAACGGGTGCTGGACCTACACCACCGGCGCGTGGAACAACCAGACCACCCACTACTTCCCCAACACCATGGAGAGCGGCACCCACGCCTTCGCCCTGGGCGCCTACAAGAACAGCATGGAGTTTCAGGCAGAGGGCAGCGTGCGCATAGGCCTGCGCAACGACAACTATGCGGCCGACAACTGGTGCCTCTTCGACAACTTCCGACTGGAGTATCAGGGCACCGTGGTGCGTGCCGCCTCGGTGACCGTCAGCCTCGGACAGAGCAGCCTGCTCGTGGGGCAGCAGACCACCGCCACGGCCACCGTGCTGCCCGCCGACGCCATGAGCAAGAAGGTGGCCTGGACTTCGTCGGACACGGGCGTGGCCACCGTCGCCGCCGACGGCACCGTGACTGCCACCGGCAAGGGCACGGCACGCATCACCGCTACCACCACCGACGGCTCGCAGCGCTCGGCAGCGGCCACAATCACCGTCACCACCAATCCGCCCACGGCGGCTTCGCTCGTCGTCAACGAGATCATGGCGGCCAACGTCGACGAGTTTATCTCGCCCGCCTTCAACTTCGACGGATGGATAGAACTCTACAACCCCAGCGACCGCGACGTCACCCTGGCCGGCTGCTATCTGAGCAACGACGCACAGAACATGCAGCTGTGGCGTCTGCCCGCCTCGCTGGGAGTGCTCCCCGCGAGAGGCTACAGCATCGTCTGGGTCGACTCCAGTGACGGGTCGGCACAGCAGGCACCCTTCAAGCTCGACGTCGACGGCGGCACCATCTTCGTCAGCGACCCCGACGGGCGCCTCATCGCCCAGCAAGCCTATCCCTCGGCCATGGAGCGCGTGAGCTATGCCCGCACCACCGACGGCGGCCCCACCTGGGCACTGGCCGCCGGCGCCACGCCCGGAGCGACAAACAGCACCGCGACCTATGCCACGCAGCAGCTCGCTGCCCCCGTCGTGAGCCAGCCCTCGCAGCTCTTCACCGGCACCCTCGCCATGCAGGTGACCATACCCGCAGGATGCACCCTGCGCTACACTACCGACGGCACACTGCCCACCATGCGCAACGGCAACACCGCCACGACGGGACGATTCAGCATCTCGCGCACTACCAGCTACCGCTTCCGCCTCTTCGCCGACGGCATGCTGCCCAGCACCGTCACCACACGCTCCTATATACAGCGCGACAAAGACTACTCGCTGCCCGTGCTCTCGGTCGTCGCCGACCCCGACTTCCTCTACAGCTCCGAGATAGGCGTCATGGCCACAGGACCCAACGGGCGCCCCGGCAACGGCAGCGACAACATGTGCAACTGGAACATGGACTGGGAGCGACCCGTCAACTTCTCCTATCTCGATGCCGGCGGGCAGATGGTGCTCAACCAGGACGTCAACCTCGAGATGTGCGGCGGATGGAGCCGGGCATGGACACCCCACTCCTTCAAGCTCAAGGGCAGCAAGGAGCTCGGCGGAGTGAAGTACCTGCACTACCCCTTCTTCGCGCAGAAACCCTACCTGCGCAACCGCACACTGCAGATACGCAACGGCGGTAACGACACCCAGTGCCGCATCAAAGACGCCTCGCTGCAGTACATCATAGAGACCTCGGGGCTCGACATCGACTGCCAGAGCTATCAGCCCGTGCATGAGTTCATCAACGGGAAGTATATCGGCGTGCTCAACATGCGCGAGCCCAACAACAAGCACTATGTCGAGGCCAACTACGGATGGGACGACAGCGAGATAGACCAGTTTGAGATGTCGCCCGACTCGGGCTACGTGCAGAAGTGCGGCACCGACGAGGCCTTCCGCCACCTCGTCGACGACCTCTCGCCACGGGCGGCCGACGCTGCCGTCTACGCCGAGATAGGCCAGCTGCTCGACATCGACGAATATGCCAACTACATGGCCGTGGAGTTCTATCTCGGCGGAACAGACTGGCCCCAGAACAATGTGAAGGGCTTCCGCCACCGCAACGGGGGCAAGTTCCGCTTCGTCGTCTACGACCTCGACGGCACCTTTGCCACCAACGACCCCTTCGGCCTGTTCTTGAGCAAGGAGTACTACACCTTCGACCAGCTGCGCCCCGCCTCCCTGGGCCGCCTCACCAACGAGCACATACGCTTCGTCACCCTCTTCAAGAACCTGCTGCAGAACAATACCTTCCGCAAGCGCTTCATCGACGCCTACTGCCTCATGGCAGGCAGCGTCTTCCTGCCAGAGCGTGCCACCAGCATCATTAATATGCTCGAGGCCAACGTCAAGCCTGCCATGCAGCTCAACGGCGGGTCGCCGTCGAACACGGCCAGCAGCGTGAGAAACAGCTTGAACTACCGGCCTTCTACGGCCATCAGCGCCCTGCGCAGCTACAGTGCCCTGCGCCTCTCGGGCACCGCAGCCATACAGACCACCCTCAGCACCAGTGTAGCCGAGGCACGCCTGCTGCTCAACGGCATCGACGTGCCCACGGCACACTTCAGCGGCACACTCTTCGCACCCGCCGTCGTCAAGGCCGTAGCCCCCGAGGGCTACACGTTCCAGGGATGGCAGAGCGATGCCGGCACCATCGTGGCCACCACCGACGAGATAGACCTGAGCAAGCACAAGGCCACCGCGCTCACCGCCATCTTCGCCCCCGCCGCCACCGACGGGCAGCTCATGGCCTCCCTGGCCATGCCCGTGAAGGTCAACGAGGTCAATGCGGCCGGCACCGTCTACGTCTCCGAGACGTGGAAGAGCAGCGACTGGATTGAACTCTACAACACCACCGACACGCCGCTCGACGCCTATGGACTCTACCTCAGCGACGACAGCGACGAGCCGCTGAAGTACCAGATCAGCCAGCACGCCACCATCCCAGCACACGGACACCTCGTCGTCTGGGCCGACGGACTGGGCCGGAGCGCCACCGACAACGGGTGGCAGCAGCTGCACACCAGCTTCAAGCTGAGCAACAGCGACGGACAGCAGGTCATCGCCGTCAGCAGCCAGCAATTTGTCGAGGCCAACCGTGCCTACTTCGACCGCCATCCCGCCATGGGCGCCTTTGCCGACGCCCTCACCTACTGCGGCCATGGCGGCGAGCAGAGCGTGGCACGCTATCCCGACGGCGGCGCCCATTTCTACCTCATGCACCGTCCCACCATAGAGCGCACCAACACACTCACCACCGACGCACAGCCCATAGGACATGACCAGAGCGTGACGGGACTGCTCACGGGAGGCTTCACCATGCAGCTGGCGCAGGGCTGGAACTGGGTGTCGCACCCCCTGGCCGACCCGCTTGCCGTCGCCGCACTTTCTACGCATGCCGCCCGCATCGTGGGCCGGCAGCAAGAGGCTTACGCCGACGAGCACCAAGGCATGACAGGCACACTCACCTCGCTCGATGCCGGACAGATGTATAAGGTGCTCATGCGGCAGGCCGACACCTACGAGAGTCAGGCACAGCACTGCCCGAGCAGTCTGCCCGTCATGCTGCTGCCCGGATGGAACTGGGTGGGCTACACCGTCAGCGGCACACAGCCCCTCCAGGACGCCATGGCCCGCTACACGGCCGAAGAGGGCGACCAGCTGCTCTCGCAGGACGGCTTTGCCACCTATACCAGCGGCAAGTGGACAGGCACGCTCACGGCGCTCGAGACAGGCAAGGGCTACATGCTCTACACACGTCAGGCCAAGTCGCTCGTCTTTGCCAAGCCCGCACTCGCCGTCAATACGCAGTTGGCCAGGGCTAAGGGGCGCGTCGCAAGCCTCTACGGCATCGACAAGCACGCATGGCCCAACGTGATGGGCGTCATCGCCACGCTCCTCGTCGACGGACAGCCTGTCGAGCCGGGCCGGTTCACCCTGCTGGCCTATGACGGCGACGAATGTCGGGGCGCAGGCAAGTGGGTGGACGGACAGGTCTACATGACCGTCTATGGCCAGGGTGGCGAGCCCCTGCAGTATTTCGCACGCGACGAGCAGGACGGCACACTCTACGCCGTCGACGCCCAACCGCTCTTCGTCATGGGCATCGACGGCACGCCGCAGGCACCCCTGCAGCTCAGCATCGCGACCGACAAGCCCTCGGCCATCGCCACCAGGACCAGTGCCGGCGACGCCACACCCGTCGAGGGCTACTACAGCCTCAGCGGCGTGCGCCTCGCCACACGTGCCGCAGCACTGCACGCAGGCATCTACATAGAGAAACACCACGACGGCGCTTGCCGCAAAGTATATATCAAGTAGCAGTATGAAACAATATGTCATCTCCCTCGTCGCAGCGCTCGTGGCCATAGCCACGGCACAGGCACAGAACGCAATAGAAATTGTGTACAGCGGCACGACGGCATCCGTCAGCATACCACAGGGCGTGGAGGGCGTCACGGCAAGCGTCAGCGGGGCCGACGTCACCATCCTCTCTACCACCACGTCGACGGAGCTGGTCTACCGCGTGAGCGGGCAGTCGGACGACGGTTCACTGCTCATCAGCGGCTCGTACAAGCTGCAGCTGCAGCTCGCTGGCCTGCAGCTCACCAACGCCCACGGCGGAGCCGCCATCGACGTGGAGTGCGGCAAGCGCATCGCCGTGGAGCTGATGGCAGGCACCGTCAACACGCTCGCCGATGCTGAGGGGGCACAGAAGGCCGCCTTCTACATCAAGGGACATGCCGAGTTTGAGGGCAGCGGCACGCTCAGCGTCACCGGACGGGCCAAGCATGCCATCTCATCGAAAGAGTATATGGAGCTGAAGAGCTCCACAGGCATCATCAACGTGCTCGGCGCACCCGGCGACGGCATACACTGCGGCAAGGGCAAACAGCACGACGAGCACAACTACTTCCTGATGAAGGGCGGCACGGTCAGCATCACCAACGTGGGCGGCGACGGCATCGACAGCGACGACTACGGCGTGATAAGCATCGAGGGCGGCGCACTGAGCATCAACGTGGGCGACGGCGCCACCGGACTGAAGGCCGACAGCACCGTCACCATCAGCGGCGGACTGCTCAGCATCGTCGTCGCTGGTGCCGACAGCGAGGGCATACGCGCCCGCCATACGGTGAACATCGCGGGTGGACAGACCTCCATCGTCGTCACGGGCAACGGATCGAAGGGCATCAAGGCCAAGCGCCTCACCTCTGCCGATGCCGGGGCTACGGTGCTCGATGGCGGATTCTTCAGCGTCAGCGGGGGCGAGACCACGATACAGACGCTGGGCGGAAACTTCTTTGACGCTGTAAACGGCGATACAGAGAAATGTATGGGCGTCAGCGTCGATGCCGACATGCAGATGACCGGCGGCACGCTCACGCTGCTGGCCACAGGCCCCGAGGCATACGCCTACAACGTCAAGGGCACCGAGCGCCGCACGGGCGGACAGCTCAGCGTGCAGCGAGTGCCCTGGGTGGTCAATGCCCGCGACTATCGCTACGACATGACGGCCTACGTCGTGGTGAGTCGCGACGGCGCCAGGATAGCCGACTACAGCAGCCTGGCCCTGGGCGCGTTCTTCGGCAGTGAGTGCGTGGGCTATGGGCAGTTTGACACGACGGCCTATGGCACGGTGCGTGTGCATAGCCATACCACGGCGTCTAGTCCCGTGGAGTTCCGCCTGTACGACTATGCCACCGGCGTCACCTACAGGCTCAGCGCCAGCCAGACCATAGCTTTCCAAACCGATGGATGCGTGGGACAGCCCAGCGCACCCGTCGTGCTGGAGTGTCTGACACCCCTTGCGGGCGACGTGAACAGCGACGGACAGGTCAACGTGACCGATGTATCCGCGGTCATCAGCTATATCCTTGGCAAGCAGACCGGCACCTTCGACGTGCATGCCGCCGACGCCAATGGCGACGGGGTAGTCAACGTGACCGACGTCACCTCCATTATCAACCTGATACTCGGCAAGTGACGCGTCGTCGGCCTCCTCATTACCTTCGACGAAGAGGGAACAGGGCTATACACGTTTTGTTATTGTCCACTCCGTGACGGTGCGCTCATCGCGACTGAAGCTGATGCCTACCTCTACGACGCGGCGGTCGTCGAGGGCAAAGGCTGCTGCATAGTCCTTGCGCTCTGTCTGTTCCATAGCCTCTTCAGGCGAACGGCCGTACTTCAGTTCCAGCACGTAGATGGTCTTGGGCAACCGCAACACGATGTCGATGCGCCCGTTGGCCGTTTGCCGCTCAGCCTCTACGTCGGCACCATAGGCTACGAGCAGCGTATAGAGCACCGACTGGTAGTGGCGCTCGTTGTTGTTGTTGAGCGAGTAGGGGTATCCTGCAAAGAACAGGCGCAGCGTTTGGAGAAACGGCTCTATGTCGTCGGAACGCCAGAACCTGAAATAGGCCTGCCGCAGCTTGTCTCGCCCAGTAGCATAGTCATTAGACAGATACTTGTAGAGTGTGCGGGCAAAGCCTGTGCGCACCTCACGGTTGGGGAACCCTAAAGTGTAGGTCCTGGTCTCGGCGTCGTAGTCCTTGATGCTCAGGTAACCGCTCTGAAACAACAGTGGCACCACGTCGGTGATGGTCTCGCCGATAGGCGTGTCGAAGCCGTCGGAGCTGGTCTCTACGCCTTCCAGCTCGTCCATGTCCATCTGCTGGTGCTGCATCAGTTCAATCATCATCGTGGGCGTGGCCGAGGCAAACCAGTAGCTGTCCACTTTCCAACTGTTCAACGCACAGAATAAGCTGAAGGGGTTGTAAACGTCAATCATTCGCTCGGCAAAGTGATAGCCGTCGTACATGTCCTTCAGTTCCTTCAGCGCGGCCTCGTAGGTCGTGCCAGTGTTTTGGGCAAACAGCTCGATGTCGATGTGTAGAGTCGTGGTCAGTTCCTCTTCGGTGATGCCGCAGATGCCCTCATATTGTGGCAGCATGGAGATGTTCTGCAGGTTGTTCAGCTCGCTGAACACGCTCATCTGCGAGAACTTGGTGATGCCGGTGATGAACACAAAGCGGATGAGTGCGCCCTGGCCTTTCAGCGGACTGAGCATGTCTCGGATGGTCTGCCGGATGATATGTCGTTCCTCGGGAAGCTCCACCGAGTCGAAGAGCGGTGCATCGTATTCGTCGACCAGCACGACAATCTCCGTGCCCGACTGCTCGTAGGCAGCCTGAATGATGTTGGTCATGCGGGTGCCGGGCGATGCACCGTCGAAAGGTGTCACATGATAGCGGTCTTCAAACTGTCGCAGCATGTTCTCTATGGCCGATTGCAGGTGCTGCAAAGTAAAGTACTTCCCGTTGCTGAAGTCTATCTTCAGCACCTCGCGTTTCACCCATTCCTGCTCATGCTCACCGATATAAAGACCGTCGAACAGTTCGCGCTTGCTCTCGAAATAGGCCTGCATGGTGCTCAGTAGCAGCGACTTGCCGAAGCGGCGGGGGCGGCTCAGGAAATAATAGCCAGTTCGCGACACCAATTTATATATATATGCAGTCTTGTCTACATAGACAAAGTGTTCCTTGCGTATGCGCTCGAAACTCTGTATGCCAACGGGGTAGAATCTTTCTTGTATCATCGTTGTTCGGTGTTAGTTCGTTATCTGTTGTCCTTCACATGATTACTTAGCCTGTACCATGATTGTTCGCGGCATGTTGCCCACAAAGGTAGTGATTATTTCCGAAATGGCAACACATTTTTTCGGAAATATAGTGCCTGGATGGTGTTTTTTCCCCTGTGAAACAGCCTTGGGTCGTTGGAGCATTTTCCAGATATACTGTCCTGTGCCGTCAGTGATAAGCAAAAAACACTGCTAATTATTTGGCCGTTTCGCTGAAAATCACTACTTTTGCACTTGCTTTAATCGCAGCATGCGCCTGTGGCGGAATTGGTAGACGCGCCAGACTTAGGATCTGGTGTCTCACGACGTGCAGGTTCGAGTCCTGTCAGGCGCACGCACGCAGGTTGAAGTGGATGGTTTGCGATAATGCAGTGCAGCAAACTGTCAGCAAAATCGTTGCAGCAATTCTACAAATTCCATCAGCTTTATTACGTGAGTCCACTTGAAAAAGTCGTTTAC